>JAJYFO010000271.1 GCA_021785395.1 bacterium
GGTATTAGTTCCATCTGACGCCTGAACCCACATATGCGTTAAGACAACATTGTTTAAAGAGCCATCACTGTTGGCTGTAACAGTATTTGGAATACCACCGTTCGATAACAAGTCAGCTACGTTACTAGCGCTGGTATTATCTGTATTGAGCCAGCTAGCTACTTGAGTTGAGGTTAACTGAATATCACCAAGCACATAGCTAGCGCTGTATCCAGCGCTGGTTAACAATGCCACCATGAGTTCGCATTGGTCAAAATCATTGCCCTGGCCGTCGAGTAGGCAGCCAAAAGCACCCCTTTGAACACCATAGACTGGCGTATATTCAATATTGTTATAAACATACTGAAAAATATTTTGTAATCCGGTGTCGTTAATTTGATTTTTTGTTAAAGCTGTAGCCAATAAAGAAATAGAGCTAGGTACTGTTGGCAAATTTGAAGAAGCAACGCTTCCTTGTGGTTGCTGATTAGCTAAAGAACCCTGGGCAGGAATTTTCGAAAAATTTGAAGCAGAACTTAATGTTGGTTTATTAATATTTTTTGGTAACTGCCTTTTTTGAATAAAGTCTCTAGCTTCGGCTGGCGACATATTTTTTAATTTAAGGCGATGAAAACCAGAATGACTTTGCAAGTCAGGTTGATGACTATTAATTGATTTTAAATTTTTATTTAATTTAATTCTTTGATTTTCTAAAGTTAAATTATTTGGTTTTGCAAATGAATTTATGTTTAAAAAATTTAAAATCAAACTTAAGCAAATTATTAAATTTATAAAAATACGCACGATTCTATGCGAGATCCAGGTTTTCATATACCAACCTCCAAGCCAATACTATATATGCTTTAATAGCAGTTGTACTCTAAAGCAATTGTTAATGAAAGAATTTAAAATAATCGTAAAAAGAATTATGTAAATTTTAAAAATATTAAATTTTGTCTGTAAATTTTAAGTATCATTGTCTTCTCAGTTTCAAATAGTTAATAGAAGATGATTACGTCAAATGGCTATAGAGACTTATTTTATTATATTTAATTCTATTTTCTTTCCTTAATTTTGAAATTATAGTTAAATCTTTTTTTTGTTGTTTAGTTTGGTAGCAAAAATATGTGCTACCACTTATAATATACCATACAATCTTTAAATTGTCAAGTGTTTATGCGGTTTTTCTTAAATAGTTAAATAAAAAATTTAGAGTATATTTTAAAAAAAAATATACTCTAAATATGATACAAATTATTTTTATACGAGTTAAATTAAGTTACTGTGCGGTTATCCTAACATTACCACCTAAATTTATATGAGTTGATGGCAGAGTGTTGGTGTTAAATATAATATTTCTGTCATTAGCATATAATGTATTGGTGGGTGAGCTAGCTGTAATACTGTTGGTTCCAAAATATACGTTACCGGTACCAGATGTTTGAACAGTAACGTTTAATGGTGTTGAACCAACTACATTTGTTGATGGGCCAATTAATATTTGTACAATTCCACTAGACAGACTGGAAGCATTACCAAGAATATAAGAATTTTTAGCGATATCAATATAACCAGCTGATGTATCATTATTTATTATTGTAATATCACCATAATTAGCTTGTACTGTCACACCATTGCCAGATGTTCCAATATCTAGATTACCACTACTACAGGTTAAGTTAATATTACCACCAGGGGATCCACTACCATTACCAGTTGCAATGTTATCAGCTATGGTTAAGCTGCCTGAAGAAAAAACAGTCATATTAGATCCGGTTTCTGCGCCATTAATATTTAAACTTGGGTATAAGCCATAAATATAAGCGCTACCACTACCACCTGTGCTGAAACTTACATTAGGTACATAAACATTTAACGGGTTAGTGCTTATATTGCCACTTCCACTTGTAAGACTTACATTAGTACCATAAAGTACTACAGATGTTGAACTTTGGGTAATATCCCCTGAACCTGTGGCCGTCAAATAAACATTTGATGTTGTATTACCTAAATTATTGGCCATTTCTATAGAACCATTATTAGCCGTTGTTGATATTGCTATTGTGCCACCGGTAATACTGCCAGGTATATAAATACCGCTTGCAGCCTTAATATCTAATGTATCGATAGCCTGACTGCTTTCAAGGTTAACTCCATTAGTATTTTCATTATTTACGTAGACGTTAGATCCTGCGCCATAACTTGCTGCTGCAAAAGTTGTAGCATTAATATTAACAAAACTACTGCTAGACCCTATACCAGTGGCACCACCAGCATATAAACCAACTATTGGGGCTGTAATAAGTCCTGATGCTGTTAAATTACCATTGGTAGTTAATTCCAAGGTATTTCCAAGGTTGCTGGTTAAAATATTAGAATTGGTGATAGCACTATAAATATAGGCAGAAGCACTTGTATTAATTGATAGATTACTAGCTTGTGCGTATAAGTTGGCTGAGCCAGATCCGATGTTTCCGGTTCCTGTCTTCAAATTTACAGTTGAACCTATTATATAATTTGAACTAGAGCTTGACGTTATTGTTCCACTGCCATTTGTGGTCAAATTAACGGTTGAATTAGATGACCCTGTATTTGCACCAATAGCTAAAGATCCATTGTTAGCTGAAGAAGTCAGGTTAATTGTAGCCGCATTAATATTACCGGCAACAGTGCAATTGCCTGGTATATCAACAACAAGGCTGCCTGCTAAGTTACTCGACATTACATTTACACCATTTGTATTATTTTCATTTATATAACCACTAGCACTATTATTAACCGACATTTTGCTAGAATTTATTATTAAACTTTGACTGGCTGAACCGATATTACCAGAGCCAGAAGCCAAATTAATACTTCCAGCGGTTATTATATCACTGGTACCAGATTCAGTTAATGTACCAGAGCCAGATGCCGTTAAATCTATTGATCCCGAGCCAGTGTCAGTTCCAACGCTTAAAGCCCCGTTGACTAAAATAGAACCGGCTGTAGCGTTAGACATGGCTATATTTAAAACACCACTAGA
>JAJYFO010000272.1 GCA_021785395.1 bacterium
AACTAATGACGGCAGTATAATTCGTATTAATATCCCTCAGCTAACGCAAGAACGCCGTAAAGAGCTGGCCAAACAGGTAAAAAAATACGGCGAAGAGGCCAAAATTGCCATTCGTAATGTAAGGCGCGACAGTGGTGACGAGCTTAAAAAAAAGCTTAAAGCGTCACAAGCTTCAGAAGACGAGGTGAAAAAACAAGAAGACAATTTACAGAAATTGACTGATAAATATACCAAAGAAATAGACAAATTAGTACAGAGCAAAGAAACGGATATTATGTCGATTTAAGGCATAAGTCTAAAGGAGAAATAATTTATGTGTGGCATTGTTGGTTATATGGGCTCGTCTGGCGTGGCTTCAATTTTACTATCTGGTCTTAAGTGTCTCGAATACAGAGGCTATGATTCGGCTGGTATAGCTTATATCAATGACGGCAAATTAAAAGTAACCAAAGCTAGCGGTAAACTTGAAAATTTAGAAAAATTACTAACGTCCGACCGCAGTTCGCTTTTGGCCGTAAGTGGTATCGGTCATACGCGCTGGGCTACACATGGTGTTCCGAACGACATTAACGCTCACCCTCATTTTAACGAAGACCAGAGTATCGCGATTGTCCATAACGGTATTATCGAAAATTACGCCTTTATTAAAGAAGAGCTCGAAGGTCAAGGATTTAAGTTTAATTCTGATACTGATACCGAAGTTATAGTCCATCTTTTAACTCGTGAATATAACCTGGAAAAATCGATGCTTAAGGCTATAACCAATACTGTAAAACAATTATCTGGCAGTTACGCACTTGGTATTATAAGTTCGCATCAAAAAGACACAATTTATGCAGTTAATCATCACTATTCTTTGACTTTAGGCCAAGGTGATAACGAATTTTTCTTAGCCAGCGATATTATCGCTGTTCGTCAGTATACTAATAAAGTTCTGCGTCTTGACCAGAGTGAAATTGCCCAGATAACCAAAACCGACGTTAGCCTTTATGACTTTAGCGGACGCCAAGTCAAAAGGGATTTTATTACCGTTGATAGCGACCCTTATTTAATAAACAAGGATGGTTATAAGCACTTTTTACTCAAAGAAATTCACGAGCAGCCAACCATATTACGCCAGACCATAGGTAAATATATGGCTCACCCTACAGCCAATCTAGACTTTAATATTCAACCAGAGCCGTTGGCTAATTCGTCTAAAACTGTGGCTGGAATCCATTTAACCAAAAACGATATTGCTGGTATCGAAAATATTTTGATACTTGCTTGTGGTACAGCCTATCACGCTGGAATGATCGGAAAGTATTATTTAGAGCAATTATGCAATATACCTGTGAATATAGAAATTGCTTCTGAAGTACGCGGTCGCACTTTACTGGTGAACGAGAAAACGCTTGTAATAGCAGTAAGCCAGTCTGGTGAAACCGCCGATACGATAGCGGCTTTAACTGAAGCTAAGCGAAAAGGTGCCTATACTTTGGGAATTACCAACCGGTCAGATTCGCATTTAACTAGAATTGCTAGTAATTTAATAATTACTGAATGCGGTGTTGAGGTCTCGGTTGCCGCAACAAAAACTTATATAGCTCAGGTAGTTAGTTTCCTTATGTTTGCCTTGTATCTGGCGCAAGAGAGGTCAAGCTTGTCCCAAGAGTATATCAATAATTTAAAACTCGAATTACATAGCCTGCCGGCTCTTGTAGAAACGGTATTAGCCAATGAAAATATCATTAAAGAAAGTTCGATTAAATACGCCAAGGCTAATGACATGGTCTTTATTGGTCGCGGTATAAATTACCCAACAGCTTTAGAAGGGGCGCTTAAACTAAAAGAACTAAGCTATATTCATGCCTCAGGTTATGCTGCCGGTGAGCTGAAACACGGACCGATAGCCGTATTAGACTCGAGCGTGCCGGTGGTAACTATTTTGATGCCTGGGTCGGTTTATGATAAAACCTTATCCAACGCCCAAGAAGCCAGAGCGCGCAATGCTCAGATGATTGCTGTGGCTTGTTCTAATGATGAGAAAGCACCTAAATATTTTGATACCATTTTAGCTGTACCGCCCGTAGACGAATTATTAAGCCCTGTTTTGGCCGTTATTCCTCTCCAGTTATTTTCTTATTTCATATCTGATTATTTAGGAAAAGACGTTGACCAACCAAGAAATTTAGCTAAGTCTGTTACCGTAGAATAAAAAATAGTAAAATGAAAATTTTTTTCACCAGTTTAATATTGGCTGCAAGCATTACAAATTCAGCTCTGGCCTACCAGGAAGGAGAGTTCCCTGGGGTTGGTAGTGAAGAGAATTTTCAAAAGGCTCTGACTATTTATAAATCTAGTCAAAAAATATATGGTGACAATGCTAAAGCCATAGAGGCTATTAATAAGGCTATATCTATTTATCCTTATGACGCTCAATTCTGGTTTCAACTTGGTATGTTGGTAAATGGCAAGGTTGAAAAACTTCAAGACTTTAGTAAAGCAGCTAGTCTTAACTCAGATTACGTCGAACCGTGGTATCAGATGGCGCAGATTTACTGCGACAGTGAAAAATATGATGATGCCATAAAAGCTGCTAAAAAGGCGTGTGAAATAAAACCTGAGGATCCAACAGCCTGGTTTATTTTGAGTACTATTTATAAAACTAGCGGTAATTTCAAAGAGTCTAAAAAAGCGTCTTTGAAATGCAAGGAATTACAGAAAAGTCTCGAGACTAAGCCGATAATTGGTCCTATACCAAGCAAAACGACCCATTAAGCGATTTGAAAACTATTTAAAATAAGCTGTCCAAAATCTATTTTTCTTTAGTAAGTAAGCAGACTTATTATATTGTCTATATCGGCCAATTTTTCGCGCCCGTTTAAAAATTCAAGCTCGATTAAGAACATGGCCGCAATGCACTGGGCGTTAACTTTGTTTACAAGGTTAACGCCAGCTTCCATGGTTCCGCCGGTAGCCAATACATCGTCTACAATAATAACCCTATCATGGCTTGCTAAA
>JAJYFO010000078.1 GCA_021785395.1 bacterium
AACCTGGGCAAGGTTATTGCTAGATTGAGAGATAGCCGCACTAGCTAGCGACAAAGTATATACGTCACCAACGGTAAGGCCAGTTAATGGCGGTTGCGGTGTTGGCGTTATACCAGTTATAGTTAAGCTTGTAGTGGGGGTATTATTAAGCTGCGTTGACGTTTGCGGGTTATTGCTCGTACCTATAACGTCGGTATTGCTACCTTGGCCGTCGTAAGTATAGTACGTGGCACCGGTATTTGGCCCTTGTTCGTAGTGTAGCACTGGTTCTTCGGTCATATTGCCGTCAAACAGCCACTTGTACGTTTTACAGTGAAAGAAATTATTGCTTAAATAATCGTTTGGATAATCGGCCATAGCCTGCCTGTCCCAGAAATAAGTAGTTTTTGTTTCATCTATGTAATTTTCAATTATGCTGCTTGTGCCATCAGGAAAGAAAAATTTATAGCCAGTTGGCGGGTACTGCGAATTATTGGTTGGCAACGGTGTAAACTGGTAAAACGAAGTTACTCCGTATGGCGTGGTTATTGATGTCATATCGGTTGTACTACCGGTTTGGCTATAGGTAAACCTAGAAATAATGCCAATAGTGTCTTGAATTGCTTGCAAGAACTCATTGGTTGGGTCGTAAGTAAAAAATGCCTGCCTACCAAACGGGTCGGTTATAGACGCCGGTGGATAAGGATACGGCGCGGTACCACTTCCATAGGCAATAGACGAAGACTGACCGATAGCATCGGTAATAAAAGTAATTAGAAAATACGCGCCAAAACCGTTGTAAGTGATTGCAACCTGGTTATTTTGCGGGTCTTTAATAATAGTCATTAGGTTAGCCTGGTTGCTTGTATCAACCGTAACAGGGTAGTCGTATTGCTCGATTGTGCCATCGGGCAAGGTTCTGGTGAATATACCAGCGCTTATTTGTGTTAAAACAGCCTGCGACGTTAGGTTAGGCGCATAAGGGTTAGATAAAGTCGGCGCAGTAGGGTTAAAATTATAAATCTCGACACCACCACCAGGTGGGTGGACGGTAACGTTTTGGCTAGCATCTACAGTTAAATAGGCCACGTACTTAAACGACCAGTTAGGCCCAAAATTGGTAAAGAATGGGATGTCTGGGGTTTCTTCCTCGTCAATGTTGTAATTAAGGCTAAAGTCTATATCTGGGCCCAAGGGTGGTTTATAGCTTAACGGCGTGTCGTTTACACTGGCTGACGATTGCATCGTAAACATATTTACCCTGGCCATGCCACCGCAAGGACCATTGCAATTTATATCGCCTGGTGGGCATTGGTTTGGGCTATTAGGCGGCTTGTTGGGGCTGCCCGGGTTGCCAGCTCTGGGTGGTTTGCCTTTGCTCTTGTTACAAGACTGGTTTAACGGGCACTGGTTTGGGTTGCTCGGTGTTTTAGCTGGATCCCGCCCTTGTGACACACCTTTGCCCCATATGGCTAAAGCCTGCTCTTTGGTTAATGGAGTAATTCCAGCTGGCAACTTAATTTTTGTATAGTCAGGTAAGCTAGCTTTATCGTTTATTTTGACCTGTACAGTGTTAAAGTAAACTGGATTAGTTATTTTTGGGATTTTTTTAAAGTTAGAAGCGATTAACTTATTCTTTGTGGTACTATTAATACTAGCGTTATTGGCGATGTTATTTTTTCCATTAATAGATTTACTGGCTTTACTTGTACTAGCCTTAATTTTAGCCTTGACCTTGTCTAGGTTTAAATCACCATAGGCTGAATTATCGGCCAAAACCAAATACTCGCCGCTAGCCTCTTTGTCAAATACGCGTCTATCCATCCAGTAATTATTATGCAAGCCAAATGTCGCGTCTTGAACGTGGTACTTGCCGTTATAATACCCAGTTATGGCGCTATAATGCCCCAATTTCCAATGCACAACAGCTGGTATTGGTATTGGTGTATTGGCAGCAATTTTCACTGGCATTAAAGGTAAGTTTAATTTATTGGCCAACAAGGCTACGTCATACATATTAGTACCTTTGGCCGTAGACGGTAATAAATTGCATAATTGGCCGCATGGTATTTGCTTATTTTTTAGGCCTAAAATAAGGTTTACCGCCAACGGACCACATTCAAACGAAGTACTTGGGCTATGTGTCATCGCCCAAAGACTGGCTTTAGCTGTTTTTAATCTGGCTGCGCTGCTGCCACTGAATCTTCGACCATTACACAGGGCAAGTAGTTTTTTAATTTCGTCGATTCGCCCTATTCGACAGTTCATTATTAATAATTTGCTTATAGCCTCGTTGGCTAAATGTTTCATATCAATACTTTTATCATTGTGAGCCTTGTTAAAAGCGTCGAGCCAGTAAGCCATAGCTTTGGTAAAATAACCCTGGATAAAATAAATACTCGCCAATTGAACCTCAAGGCTAGGCGTCCATTTAGAATCTGGGTATTTTTTAATAAACGAGTCGAGGCTATTTAAACCTTTTTCTTCTTGCTTATTTTGAAAATACATTAAATCGAAAGCTAAAATTTTATTTTCAGTCAAATTAGTTTTGACGTTGCTCAAAGGTATAATCGGCTCTATAAATACATGCGAGCATTTAATTTCATCGTCACTGGGATTTTGGCTAAATTTTAAAACTGGTCTTGTTTTATTGACCACTGGCCTTTTATGAATTACATTTATTGACGGGTCAGATTTAGCCGATATATTTTTAAACTCGGTTTTAGCTATAGCTTGCGGCAGCATAGAATTAACGGCAAACATAAACGCAAATAGACCCTTAAGTATTTTTTGTGGTTTAATAATTTTGGTTAAATTTAAATGCATTTTAAGTTACCTGTGAATTTTAAAATGAAATAATTAAGGTGTCGTCGTCGCTGGTTTATTTGTATCTACCAATGGTGTAGTATATGGGCTTGTCGAAGCTTGTGGGAATTTGTTTGAATCTAAATTATATTGTATGGAAGATACAGCACTGGACTGGCCGTTGGCAACGGCTATAGCTTTGATTAAAGTAGACGAGTTTATAGTTATAGGTCCAGTGTATTGGCTAGAGCCTGTTGTAGGGGTTGAGCCATCGGTAGTGTAATATATTGTAGCGTTAGGGCTAGAAGCGATACTAACGATGCTTACTTGGTTTAAACTAGTATTAGCTATGCTAAAGGTTGGCGCGCTTGGTGCCTGAGTAAATAATTGATACTTATTCATTAAATAGGCTTCGATAGCACCTTGGTCCTCAAGGCTTAAATTAGCGTTGTAAACCAAAATCTCTGCTATTTGGCCGTTAAAATAATTATCACCGACACTTGAGCCATTGGGTGCGCCACCAACTCCATTGGCACTGCGGGTAATACCGCTGGCTGAATTGGTTAAAGTACCGTTGCCCTGAATTAATGAATTTATGAAAATATTAGCCAGGTTACTCCCTTGCAATGTTTCAAATAGTTGCCATTGGCCAGCGTTTACAGCGTTGGTGCCTGTAATGTATTTATCAGTTGTACCTTGAAATATATGAATAGCTGGGTTGGTCCCGAGCAGGCCAAAAGCAATATCGTTTACGTTAAAATTACCAAAATCAAAGAAGCTTTGATTTGTCAAACTAACCGAATTAGGTTTAGCCACGACAAAAGCGCTGACACCGCTAGAAAAATCTATGTTTGTTGAATAGCCTTCTAAAGCCTGGAAGTTGGAACTATTAAAGCTTACCGCGTATTTGTTATTTATCGCCATGCTTAGATAAGTGGGTTGGTAACTAGCGTTACTTTGAATAAAGTCAAAATTATTGCCCGACATATCGGTCCAGGCTGTAACGTTATTACTTCCTGACGCAACCGTTACGGCATAGTCTGACTTAAGCCAAAGAACCAAATTGCTACGCGGTACATAGCCAGATAATGGGTCAATTTGAATTAAGGACGTAGCGCTTGAACTAGACCCCCAGCTTGTTATAACGTCCGACACAATTTGACTGTCTTGACTGACCTGAAACGGACCGGTATATTTATTAGAACCAGCGTTTGGCGTTGTGCCATCAGTTGTATAATATATACCGCCAACTGGTGGATTGACCTGTGTCATGGTAATCGTTACGGGGGTTGGGCTAACCGTATTACCTGGGGTTACAGTTGGTGCAGCGATAGCTGGTCCTTCGCTTAGGCCATACTTATTAGATAGATAACTTTCGACGGCCACCCTTTGGCTGTCAGTTAAAGCCGTGTTATAGACCAATATTTCGGCGATATCACCTTTGTAATTATTAGCCCCATAGCCACTGCCAGTATTGACACCACCGATAGCGTTAAAACCTCTAGGTACATTTTGGGGATAATTAAGGCTTCCGGTTGCCGATAAACCACCATTATAATATATATTGGCGGTATCGGCGCTACCTGTTTGAATAGCGTCTAAAACATAAACCGAACCAGCATTTAGTGAATTGCTGCCACTCAAATAATTATTTGTTGTGCCGTTATAAATATGAAAAGCAGGCAGGTAATTAGATGTAAATATTTCGCCAAAGGCTATGTCATTATTTTCGTCATTGCCAAAATCAAAGAATCTGGCATCGCTATTGCTTGGGTTGCTGGCTTTAGTAACTACAAAAACACTAGCCCCATTGCTATAGTCGTTGGCATTGTTGCCACCCAGCAATATTTGGCTACCGTTAAAACTAACGCCTGGTTTGTTATTTATGTCGCTAGCCACGTAAGTCGGCTTATAGCTAGCTGTAAATTGATTGAAATTAAAATTATTGCCCGATAAATCCTGCCAGCCGCTTACCGCTCCACTGCTTTGCGTTACGCCAAAGTCAGCCCTTAACCATAAATTTAAATTGGCCGTCGGCAGCCCAGCTGTACTAGGGTCTATACATATATAGTTACTGGCTATATTACTTGAGCCAAAACTCATCGAAGCTATAGCCTGGATTATGGTCGTTGAATTAACTGTTATAGGTCCTGTATAAAGCGGTGAAGAATTATTTGGCGTTGTACCATCGGTTGTATAATGAATTTGTGTGCCAGGCGGATTACCACTTTGACTAATTGTAACGGTCTGGCTAGTAGTGTAAACACCGCTATTAATCGAAAATGTTGGTGAATTAAAGGCAATATGTGTATTGGCTAAATTATATTTATTACACAAATAAGCCTCTATCGAAGTAATTTCTGCTTGCGAAAGCGCGCTATTATAGACAAGAATTTCAGCTATATTGCCGTTAAAATTATTTGTTCCTGTTGACCCAGCTCCAAGGAAAACACCGCCAATACCATTATTAACCCTATTACCTGTTGACGGTATCGATGGTGGATAAAGTGTTTGTGGGTTGGCTGGTTTATTGCCATTTAAATAGACAAAACCAAGATTATCGCTGCCCAATTGAAACGTTTCAAATAAGTAGTGGCCACCAGAGGCAATACTTGGACCTAAAATTAACCTATTGCCATATGTACCGTTATAAACTTGAAAACTCGAGTAATCACTACCAGAGTAATAATAGATACCTGGTGAGATATTATCAACACTGGTACTGGTACTTCCGTTATAATTGCCTAGATTAAACATTCGCATGTCTACAATACTTAAATCAATAGGCTCTGCCACAATAAACACACTTACACCGTTTGAATAATTGACACTTGTAGGATTAGCGCCTAAAATCTGACTGCTGTTAAAATTAACCGCCGGATAACCATTAAATATATTGCTATTTATGATTGGGTAACTTCCAGATGTACCAAGGTTGAAATTAAAAGAATTACCCGATAAGTCCAGCCAACTCGTTACCGTACTAGTTCCAGTCGTAGTAATACCACAATTAGCCATGTACCAGCCTTGTAAATCAGTTCTGGGGATATTGGCGGTTGAAATATCAACGTCTATGTAACTGGTGCTAACAGAGCTGGTAGCATAGTCTTGCCCAGTAACGGCATTAAGTGTAATTGGCTCGTTAATTGTTATAGGTCCAGTGTATAGGGTAGAACTTGTCGTTGGCGTTGAACCGTCGGTCGTATAATAAATGTTTGTACCATAAGGGTTACCTGATTGAGTAATGCTTACACTTTGACTGGTAGAATAAACACCTGTAGCTACAGAAATAGTCGGTGGGTTTAAAGTTGGTCCAGGTCCAATAACGTATTTTTGGCTTAAATAAGATTCTACCGCCTGTCTTTGGGTGGAACTAAGCTCAGTGTTATAGACTAATATTTCGGCGATATAGCCGTTAAAATTATTGCTGCCATCACCACCGTCGGCAGTATTAACACCACCTACACCGTTATTGTATCTAACTTGATTTACAGCGTTGTTTAAAGCCGCTTGTATCTGTTCTAAACCATTGGTATAGATACTTCCAACGCTGGTACCGTTTTGAAAAGCCTCGAATAAGTAATTTGAATTATTGCTAATCACATTGCCGCTTTGAATGTTATTGGCCGAACTAGAATTATAAATATAAAATTTGGGGTTAAAAGCCCCTTTTAGCGAGTTATAGGTTATGCCATAAGCTATATCGTTATTAAACACATTACCCAAATCGATTATTCGCGTATCAGGTGCTGAGGTTGATAAACCAGTTGGTTTAATTACGGCAAAAACACTAACACCCCCTGAGTAATTGGTACTAGTAGACGGTCCGTCAAGAATTTGCGTACCATTGAATGATATTGCCGATTGACCATTTATAGCATTAGCCGTTAATTTAGGTAAGTTAGTACTGGATTGCGAAAAATTAAAGTTATTCCCCGACAAATCCTGCCAGCCACTTACGTAATTACTTGATTGACTAACACCAAAATCGGCTCGAAGCCAAAGCTGTAAGCCGGTCTGTGGTACGTTCGTGGTATTAGGGTCGATACAAATATAAGAATTAGTTATGTCAGCGCTATAATAATTACTGTTCACAATTGTTCTAGCCCTAAGCAATGTCGATGTTGTTATAGATAATGGCACTGTATAAAGGTTTGAAGCAAGCGTTGGCACAGAGCCATCTAGAGTATAATAAATGTTTAGTCCTGGTACCGATGTCGTCAACGTAACATTTTGTGCGTTAGGGTAAACGCCAGTAGCTACTGAACTTGATGGTGCGGGTAAAGTCGGGCCAACGCCTAAATTATATTTATTGGCCAGGTAAATTTCGACTTGTTGAATTTGTGTCTGCGACAGTGGCTGAGGAAAGATCAATAACTCACTTATATTGCCAGTAAAATTATTACCACTTGTTCCAGACCCTGTTTCAACCCCACCTATGGCGTTAGAAGATCGGTTAATACCACTTAGGGCATTTTGTAATGTGCCAGCAGACGACTGGCTACTATTAAAATAAATATAACCAGTGTTTGAACCGCTTTGAATACCACCCAAAATATACGCGCTATTTTGCGACACCGAGTTAGGCCCAACTAAAACGCTATCGCCTAAGCCTTGATAAACTTGCAGCGTAGGCAAATTGTAAGTATTACTATAGCTTAGACCAAAAGCGATGTCGTTATTGTATGCATTGCCAAAATCGAAGATTCTTGAGTCTTTATTAGGCAAAGTCGTCGTTTTAACCACCGCAAAAACACTAAAACCATTGGCATAATTTGATGAATTAGTTATGGGTGAAGTTAGTATCTGACTGTTTGCAGCGTTAAAGCCAACCGAAGGTAAATTACCTACGTCAGAAGAATTATAAGTTGGTGCCAGACTGCTATTAGCCTGATAAAAATTAAAATTATTTATCGAATTACTGCCATTGGCTAAGTTTTGCCAGCCAGAAACGTTACCTTGCGCATTAAGATTTACACCAACGTTACCCATAAGCCAAACCTGGGGGTCAATACCAATTACCGAACCGGCTGTCTGGTCAATGTCGATATAACATGTAGCTGTCGGTGATTGTGTATAAGGCGTTATAACCATAGCTACTAGATTAGCTGGCTGACTTAAAGTAAATGGACCAGTATACAAATTAGAACTTGTGGTCGGAATAGATCCATCTAGCGTATAATATATGGCTGACTGTGGACTGCTGCCAGCCGGAGCCGTTATAGTTATCGTTTGGCTAGTAGAATAAACGCCAGCACCAACATTTGCGTTGCCGCCAACACTAATTTGTGGCGCTGGATAAGGGTATAAATTATACTTGAACAGTAGATAATTCTCGACACTTTGACGTTGCGCCTGATTTAACTGTCCTTGGTAAACCAAAACTTCAGCTATCTGACCGTTAAAATAATACTGACCAACATTTACGCCATTAGGCAAACCACCTAACGTATTATTGCCACGGGTTATATTAGATAATGGGTTATTTAAGGCAGCGTTTACAGATAAACTACCGTTTAAGAATATGTTACCTACGCTAGAGCCTTGCGTCGCTTCAAATAGCTGAAAACTATTTAGACCAACAGTATTTGGCGTGGTAATTGAATTATCGGTTGTACCGTTATAAGCGTGAAAAGTCAAGGTGGTCTCATTAGAAGCAGCAAAAGGCAGAGCCAAAGCAATATCGTTATTTAAATAATTGCCCAGGTCAAGCATAAACTGATTGCCAGCAGCTGGGGGTGATAGTAATATAGGCTTGGCCACCATAAACACGGTGACGCCACCACTAAAATCATTGGAAATGGCATTGGGCGCGCTTTGTAAATTTTGATAATTCACCGGGTTAAAATTTATGGCCGGTAGATTATTCTGCGCGTTAGCTACTAAAGTGGGTTCGTAAGCAAATGTATTTTGACTAAAGTTATAATGGTAATTCGATAAGTCTTGGACAGAACTTATTCCGTTACTTGAGCTATTAGGGTCGATACTTACGCCAAAATCTGACCTTAACCAGAGGGCTAGATTGGAACTAACTTGTGGAATATCTATACTTAGGTTAAAATTGTTAAATTGAGCCTGCATAGTAGCTGTGGTATTATTGCTATTTACACTAAAGCCAGCATAATAATTACCGCTTAAATTCAAACTACAACTACCTAAATTTGTCCATGACGACCCGTTGTTAGAATAATAAGCTGTAACATTCTGGCTGTTTCTAGCCAGCTTTAAATACACTGGCCCGCTTAAAGACGGGCCCAAAACGGTTGTTGTCTGACCACCCGATATAGTTCTATACGAAAAATTGATACCATTGCCCGGTGTTATATAGACAAAGGCATTGGCGTCGTTAGTATCGCTTGGCGACCCTTGTGTCTGTCGCAGCATTAGGCCAGCCTGGGCATAATTAGCCGACCCTGCTGGTAAACTGGATAAATTAGCCGTAATTTCGATATTACCGTTTACACCTGTATTTACGAAATAAGTACTGTCAGATTGTAACCCAACTCCAGAACCACTACCATTTACTGTGTAATAGCTTCCGTTATAACTAAACGAGTTTGTGGCAGTGGTTGAGCCGATTTGCGTGCCGGTAAAATTAATACTTTGTCCATTAGCCTTTAATGGTATTAATATTAGTAAAAAAATCAATAAAAACGGTGCAAGCTTGAAAGAATTTGACCGTAAATAATTATGCTTTATATCGTTTAAATTGATAAAACTATTCATTAGCCAAGCTCCTTATTAGGTGTAAACACACGGGAGCCTGGCTGGCAAAACAAGAAGTTATATATATATATATATATATATAACTTTAGATATACGAATAGCTTTAAATTTGTACACTAATATCAATTTGAATACAGAAAAATTGAGCCGAAATCAACTAATAAAAATCAGGGCTAACAGATAAAACAAAAATTTATTATATAACTTAATAGTAATAAACCACGAACTTAGAATATCTAAATTATTAATTTAATTTTCATCTATCTATTTTAATCTTGACATCGCCAAGGAATTCTGTCAACACCAATACAAGAAAATAAAATAATTTTAATCTATGTTTTATATTAAACGACATACCTCATTAGATTAATTGAAAATCGAAAACAACAAACAATAATTATTTGACGCTGAAAAATTAAGCTAAATTCAAAGATAAAAAGCTTATAGTTGGTGTAATAAAAACAGCTAAAATAAAAGGTTTTGCTAAAAGCGAATTAGCACGTTCTAAATCGAGATTTTGCTGAAATATTAAAACTTCGAACTAATTTTATCAGACAATAGTTTTAACGGTCTGACTTTTTTTACGATGGAAAAATTTAAACAAAGCTGGTATAACAATCAATACCAATAAAGTACTACTTATTAAACCGCCAACAATTACTATAGCTAAAGGATGTTCTAGTTCGCGACCAGACCCACCCCAAATGGCCAAAGGCAGCATGCCTAAAGCAGCCGTACTGGCAGTCATTAGAATCGGCGTTACCCTTTCCAGGCAACCTATTTTGATAGACTCGTCAAGATTATGACCCGATTCGTTTAATTTGTCGATTTTACTTACAAGCAAAAGACTATTGCGCGTTGATATGCCAAATAGCGATATAAAACCAATAAGTGAACCAATTGACAATTCATTACCGGTAAGACTTACGGCTATGATACCACCGATAGTTGACAATGGCAGATTAAACAATACCAAAATAGTCGATAACCAATTGGGTAAACCTTGACGGAGTAATACCACGACTAAAATCAACGATAGTATACTGCTTAAAAATAGAGTCTGGGCTGCTTCAATCCTAGCTTTGTACTGACCTGAGTAGTCTATGTAATAGTTAGCTGGAAGCTTAACGTTATTTTTTATTTTTTCTTTAGCCTCATCGACAATACTTACGATATCACGGCCGGCACAATTAGCCTGGATGACAATACGCCTGGCAACGTGTTCTCTAACAATAACGTTTGGACTATCCTTAATTTCGACTTTAGCTATCGAGCTTAACGGTATTCTTATTCCCGTTGGTGTGTCAATAAATATTTTTCTAATTGACTCGATACTGTGTCTGGCGTCTTCGTCTAACAAAACTCTAAGTGGGAATTGTTTTTGGTTTTCTAAAACATTCGATACTATATAACCGCTAAAAGCAACCTGAACATTATTGGCAAACGCCTGGGCGCTTATGCCATAACGGCTAGCTTCATAACGATTTAAAGTTATAACTATTTCAGGAACCAATACTTGCGTTTCTGGCCTTACATCGATAGCGCCTTTAACAGATTTTAAGACATTAGCTATTTCCTGGCCTTTTTGGCGTAAAACATTTAAATCGGGGCCAAATAATTTAATGGCGATATCAGCTTTGGTACCACCTGACAAAACATCATCCATACGGTGCTGGATAAAAGACCCAATATCGAAAACACAGCCAGGTATATTATTAAGAATATGACGAATTTTGGCAACAGTATTAGACCAGTCTTTACTATTACTAATTTTACAGTCAAATTCGCTATAATATGGTCCGGCTGAATCATCATCCAGTTCAGCTCTTCCAGCTCGTTGCGAAATCGACGAGACGAGTTTTTTAGACAATAATTTATCTTCAATAATAGCCCCGATTCGCGTAGTTGCTTCAAGCGATTGGCCTGGTAAACTTGTCGCACCGATAATTAAACTGGGTTCT
>JAJYFO010000273.1 GCA_021785395.1 bacterium
TGTAAAACTGGATTGAAATTTTGTATACCTGATAAATATTTGCTGTCAAGGTCTTTTAAATAGTAAGTGTAATCTTGTGTAGAAATTGCAAAACAATGTTTGTAAACCGATTTGTAATCACTAATTTGCATAGTACATTCAAACTGATTATTAAAATTTTTAGAAAATACTAATTCAATTTCATATGCTTGACCTGTCAAAGTATCAAAGCCCTTGCCTAACCAGGAACCAGTAATTTCATCTTCGACGCTAGGAATAGCCCGTGCATATGGTACTTCATCAGCCCATAATTTGTCACAAAAAATCATTAGACTGAAAACAATAAAAAATATTTGAATTATTCTGTTTACTATACACATAATCTTGTACTTTAGTTTTTTACGAAGACATAACAAAATTCTTTTAACAGCGAGCAATAAATTCTATCATGTTAAATATATTATACTAAATAAGTTAATCTACGGATCGACTATCCCCTTATTATTGATACACATGGTTGCTGTTTGGTTATTTGGATTATTAAGTAGCCGATTTGGGTAAGATTTTGCAATTTATTAATTTGGTACCAAATCATTTAAATTATGACTTCGTAAATAATTAATAAAGTCAGCTTTTAAGTCTGTACCGTCTTTTCCAAGATTTCTGGGTTTAAAAGGTTGTTTAAGTTTTAAGGTTATAGGGTGAGCTTGCTCTAACTGAACAACTTGATCTAACGGATTTTCGCGAAACATCTTTCGCGAAATATTAAATGTTGGATGATTTATTGTAACTTGCCCGAATTCTGTACGCATGTTCCCGAATACTGATACACTCATTTCGCCTGGTTTTATTAATCTGTATGTATCAGTTGTATTCATTGGCCATACCCAATTAACAACATTATTTAGAAAACAAATTTGTTGGCTTCTAAATTGGAAAGTCCAGGAATCCTGATTATTATAATCTCCAGGACTACAAGCAAAAATTATGTCTTTCCTTGTATCAATCGTAGGACGATCAGAGTATATATTAAACATTGGACTATTGGGAGCATCGTGAACATAGCGGTCAACTGGAGGAGAACTACTAGTCGAAGTAGAATACGATGGTAATAACATGGTATCCCAAATATTGCCAAGTTTATCTGCTTGACAGCCCAGTGTTATTGAATATTTATAGCCCATCCATCTACTCCATAAACTGCCAGCAACCCATGTACCAGCTGCCCAATTGGGTATACGATACCATAATCTGTAAGAATCAGTTTTGGGTAATTTCTTTTCGTCAAAAATAGCACTAGCCTTGAGACTTGGCAGGGTTTCATTGTCAAAAATAACATTAGCCTTAAGACTTGACGGAATTTTATTGTCGAGAACAGGCTTCTCAACTAAATTGTTTTTTATATTTGATTGAGTAATTGAGTCTATTGCTGATATTTTTGCAAAATTTTTATCACTATTTTCTTTTTTAAGTGTTATGCTTAATAATTTGCTAGTATTAACTAGAGCATTCCCAACTAGTATTTTGTTAAATACAATCGGTGTTAACATTGTATGCAACCATACATTCTGTAAAACTGGATTTGCATTTTGTATACCTGATAAATATTTGCTATCAAGGTCTTTTAAATAATAGATGTAATCTTGTGCAGAAATTGCAAAACAATGTTTGTAAACCGATTTGTAGTCACTAATTTGCATGGTACATTCAAACTGATTATTAAAATTTTTAGAAACTAATAATTCAATTTCATATGCTTGACCTGACGAATAATCAATGCACTTACCAAACCAGGAACCAGTAATTTCATCTTCGACGCTAGGAATAGCCCGTGCATATGGTACTTCATCAGCCCATAATTTATCACAAAAAATAATGAGACTGAAAACAATAAAAAATATTTGAGTTATTCTGTTTTTTACCATAAACATAATTCTGTACTTTAAGTTTTTTCATGAAGTCACAACAAAATTCTTTTAACACCGAACAATAAATTCTATCATGTTAAAAGTATTTTTAGTAATATATAGTAATATATCAGCCTAGGAATCTAGATTTAATTAATGATTGGTCAAGGCAAGCTCATTGTTAATCTTTTTTAACAAAAACTAATAAATAGTTTTTATCTCTTGACATTCGGATTCGACTAATTAACATAAAAATTGGCTCCGACAGGATTCGAACCTGTAACCAGGCGATTATGAGTCGCACGCTCCACCATTGAGCTACGGAGCCAAATAACTAAATAACATTATAACAAAAATAATTATTAGTGTTATTTTTTTGCTTTAGCTAGTTGATCTAATTTAATATTATTTTCTAAAAAGTCAGTACTTACATCACCTTGGCGGAACGTTTCATTTGTTAATATTTTTTGATGTAAGCCTATCGTGGTTGGAATGCCGGTTATGGCGTATTCATCAAGAGCTCTTTGACCGCGGGCAATCGCCTCGGTTCTATCTTGACCCCATACAATTAATTTACTAATTAACGAATCATAAAAAGGGGGAATGCTGTAGCCCAGATAACAGTTGCTGTCTACCCTTACCCCAATACCACCAGGAGCTGCGTAAGCCTCAATTTTACCGGGTCTAGGCATGAAGTTTTTTTCAGGGTCCTCAGCGTTGATTCTAAATTCGATGGCATGACCGCGAAATACGACGTCTTCTTGTTTGAAGCTTAAGGGTATACCACAGGCTACTTTAATTTGTTCTTTGATAAGGTCGATACCGGTAATTAATTCAGTTACTGGGTGTTCAACTTGAATCCTGGTATTCATTTCCATAAAGTAAAATTCGTTTTGGCTATAAATAAATTCAACCGTACCGACCCCTTCGTAGTTGATTTTTTTAGCTGCCATGATAGCTGCTTTTCCCATTTTTTGACGCATTTCAGGAGTTAGAGCTGGTGACGGCGCTTCTTCTAATAATTTTTGATGACGCCTTTGAATCGAACAGTCGCGTTCGCCTAAATGGACGCAATTGCCATGAGCGTCAGCTAAAATTTGTA
>JAJYFO010000274.1 GCA_021785395.1 bacterium
GGCCCACGGGCAGGCTCAGCTGTTTGGCTGGGTTGGTAGTTTTATCTTGGGTCTGGGGTTTTATTCAATTCCGTTTATAAGGCGCGTTTCAAGTTATTCATACAAAGAAGAGTGGATTGCCTGGAGCTTATACACTACTGGTGTATTTTTGCGCTGGTACGTAGGTGTATATAATTCTGGCTGGAGGGTAATTTTACCCTTGAGCACGCTATTTGAATTAATGGCCGTAATTATATTTTTGGTCAAGTCCCGCCAAGGTCACAAGAAAGAAGTTGATACCAAACATAAATTACCAATATGGGTTCAGTTAGTTCTATTTGGCACTATCGGTCAATTTATAACGTTTGCCTTAAATTTTGGACAAAGCGTAAATTTAGCCATTAATTCAAAGTCAGTTGTTTACCCAGAATATTTTGACATCAGATTTTTGACACTAGCCATATGGGGTTTTATCTTACCTATTGCCTGGGGATTCTCAGCCCATTGGCTAAGTATTATTTTAAAATTGAAACCTATAAACGAAAAATTAATATACACAGGTTTATTATTTAACCTAACAGGGTTGATATGCTTGGGTTTGCCAAGTCTACTTATAAGCTCAATTTGTTTTATTTTTGCGGCTATATTTATAATTCTAGGCTTAAGACTATTTGAAAGCAACCAAGGCAAACCTCAGACCAATGGTATTATTGCGAGTTTTCCTATATTTGTAAAAACTGCATACATTTGGCTGATAATATCGGCGGTTTTAAGTATAATGAGTGCTTTGTACCCTGAGACTCTTGGTATTGGGGGAAGCAGCAGGCACGCGGTAACGGTCGGTTTTATGTGTAATTTAATTTTTTGTGTAGCGCCAAGAATGTTACCGGCTTTTTTAGGCAGGTCAAAAATTTTCAGTATAGGATTAATGCTAGTAAGCCTGTTGTTAATAAATCTTGGCTGTACACTTAGGGTTTCGACCGAAATTTTAGCGTATAACAATTATTTACCTGTAGCCTGGAAAATATTGCCCGTTTCGGCTGTAATCGAACTTACCGCCATCGTCATATTTTTTACCAATATGGGTTTAACCATGTTGCAAAAACCGATACAAAACGAAATTTTAAAAGCCCAAACAAACTAGTAAAACATGCCAAGCCAGCCCAAACTCAATCTCCCTAATTTTTTCGCCAAGTTCTGGCTATTTTTTATAAGTTTAACATTGTCTTTCAATTTTGGCTGCGCCTATTGCCTAAATGAAGAACCGGGAACGCTAAGAGAAATTGACAAGGCTATTATTGATACCAATATAGAGTTATTAAAAATAAGCATTTTGGCCCGTCGCGAAATTGTAGGCTATACCAAGCGTGAATTAATCGGCGCCGAGCAGAAACAGTCGCTGCGCTTAGCCTTATATAACGTATTGGGGTTTGGAGCCATCGACGCTGGTGCCATAGATGTTGCCTATATAGGCTGGAAATACAATAACCACCCTAATATTCCCAGCCAAGCGTTTTTAAATTCTGGACCAATACTATCGCTAACGGGTCACTCGATATTATTTAGCGGCGCTTTAACCGAAATAGCGCTCAATATTATACGTAAAAGAAAATTTAAAAATTTAAAAATCGACAAAGTCGCTTACACAAAATTTTTAACCGCCAACGTCACCAGATTAAATTCATTATTGAACAAGCGCAAAACCATTCAGGCTAATAATTTAAACGAAGATGTAAATACAAGCGACATCAATGTATTAACCGAGGTTAGCAAATTCACAACCTGCTACGCGCTTAGAACCTACGCGGTTCTGCAAAAAGATAAATACGCCCAAGGGGTATTTGATACTTTGTTTTTATTAAACGCTGGAGTAGGCGGTTACATGGGGGCCTTACTCGACCTTATAGCTATATCGCACAACCGCCTGGGTATAGAAGGACCAGCCGGTATTGGCTTTACAATTTCAGGGGCCATTATAGCCACAACGCCAATTATAACGAATCTAGTAGCTAAGCACACGTTTAAAAAAGCCCTAAAGGAAATATCGGCCAAAACCAATATGACTAATACCGATTTGACCCGGTCGCAATTATCAAGCGAACTCAATAAACTTAAAGCCAATTTGACACAGTTGAATCCGTCGGATTTGACCAATTCTGATAATGAAGCTCTAAAGAACTACCTGGCCAATTTAGGGATTTACAAAAAACTAGATACGTATTTTGAAGTTTTACAAAACGTCGACCAAAGTATTAATAAATCAGCCCGAAAAGCTCTTATTAGAACTAGCCTGGTCAATGCAATCAACGGCGGGTGTAAAATCGGTTTTGGTGTACAAGTAGCCCATACCGGCTTTGCCTTTAGAGGAAACACTTTACCGCAGTACAAAGAAGCCTTTAAAAGGCTAGCTGAAGCTGCCACCACTTTTATTCCAGGTCCAACATTAGCGGTAAGCGATATAGTTGAAGCTAAGAGCCAGGCTCTGTATACTAAGCTGCGCTACCACAAACCAGGCTCTGGCAAGCAATTGACGGCCGTGCTCGATGACTTAGAGTCGATTAAATAAAATCTTTTAAGAATTGCTAAATAAACCAGCCTTGGCTGAAATTATGTTTAAAGCTACCGTCACGGCAGCAAACCGGGTTCTTTAATCAACCTAATATTGATTATTGGGTTGAACCAAATCTTATTGGTTGTAGCCAGACGAATACTTCTAACCGGGCAACTAGATGCAGAAATTTGATTATAGCTAGTGTCACTAATTTTTGGGCTTACCCCAAAGGCCTGCGTATTAATCAGATAAGGGCTTATCCAGACACCGCTTAAGGCATTTTTAATAGGTAAACTGCGCCTGACTATTTTTCCATTATTTAATTTATAGTCGATAGAAACAAGACTGTTGCGGTAGATAGTTTTTTTAAGCCAGCCTAAGAAACTGTTGTTGACGTTGATTTCGGCTCTAATCACGTCTTTACCGGTGACACCAGGAATATCCACCCAGGT
>JAJYFO010000079.1 GCA_021785395.1 bacterium
ATGACAATCGCAAACGGTATTCAAACGTCTGGGGTGGGCAATTTTTCTATTTTAACCAGAGCTACGTATCTAAGCCTAATTCTATCCGGTACCATCGTTGTTTTTGCCTATCTAGGACCCTACCTCAACCCTAAAGGCTTTACTTTTGGTATATCTTTAATGTTTTTGTTATGTGCTTTTATGGTTACCGGAACTACCGAATGGATGCGCGAAATGCTGCGCAAACCGTATACTGTGTATAACTATATCTATTCAAATGGGGTTAAAAAAGATGACATTACTAATATTGACAAAAATGGTTTCTTAAAGTCGGGGAAATGGGCTAGTGCCTGCGCTGGTAAAACGACTGACGATATTGCCAAAGGTCAAATAATATTTCGTTATGAATGTATGAGTTGCCATACGACAGATGGTTATCGCAGTATGAAAAAACTTATAGGAACGCGCGATAAGGATTCTATAGTTGGCTTTTTAAATCTGTTGCGCCAGACCGAGGCTGGAAAAAATCCATATCATGGAATTATGCCGCCTTTTGCTGGTGATGACGAAGATATTCAATTGTTGGCAAATTATCTCTATTCAATAAATAACCCGACAAATGCCAGTGACCACAAAATAAGTTCCCGCTAGGTTTACACTAAATTATCCGATCTGCTGAATTTATTAGTCAATCTGTAGGATTTATTGTATTCTTTATACTGTAAATTTAGTAAGCCTTGGCAAAAATCGCTACGGTATTGGTTTGCGAATTTGTTTTAATACAACTGCCTTTTTTATCGTGTTTCGTCAAGACCCTAATGGTGGCACCCGTATTTTGCTTGATATTTACTTCGTCTTCGGTAGACCCGCTCCAAAAAGCTTGGACAAAGCAGTTATGGCTATTTAATTTTTCTTCTAACTCATGCATAGAATTGGCCCAAACTGTATTTTCGGTGCGAAAAGCCAAGGCTCTGTCATAAATTCGTTTCTGTTCTTGGTCCAATAATTCGGTCAAATAATTTTTTAAATCAGCCAGTGGTTGTTTTTGAATTTTTTTACCGTCTATCCTTAAAACTACTTCGCAACAGTTGTTGGCTATGTCTTTAGGGCCAATATTAAGTCTTACCGGCACGCCTTTTTGTTCCCAGTGATTAAATTTAAAGCCTGGTGTATGGCCATCGCGGTCGTCTAAATGGATTCTTAGTGTGGATTTAAGTTCATTGGCTAGCTTGCTGCAGGCGTCTAATACCATAACCTTTTCTTCCTCGGTTTTGTAAATTGGTACTATAACTACCTGAATTGGCGCAATTTTGGGCGGTAAAATTAATCCAAAGCTATCACCGTGACCCATAATAACAGCTCCGATAAGACGGGTTGAAACGCCCCAGCTCGTTTGATACGCATATTCTATCTGGCTTGCGGCGTTTTGGAATTTAATATCAAAAGCCTTGGCAAAATTCTGCCCTAAATAATGCGACGTACCAGCCTGCAAAGCTTTGCCGTCACGCATCATAGCTTCAATGGCGTAGGTATTTACGGCTCCGGCAAAACGCTCGTTGGCCGTTTTTTCGCCGGTTAAAACGGGCAGAGCTAAAAACTCTTTGGCTAAAGTTTCGTAGACCCCTAGCATTTTAGCCGCCTCGTTGCGCGCGCATTCTTCGCTGGCATGAGCGGTATGGCCTTCTTGCCATAAAAATTCTGTTGTGCGTAAAAACAGCCTTGTACGCAGTTCCCAACGCACGACATTAGCCCATTGGTTGATTAATAGTGGCAAATCGCGCCACGACTGAATCCATTTAGCAAACATGTAATTTATAATCGTTTCGGAAGTCGGCCGCACTATTAAAGGCTCTTCGAGTTTTTTGCCACCGCCGTGGGTTACAACCGCGCATTCGGGAGCAAAGCCTTCAACGTGTTCTTTTTCCTTGTTTAAAAAAGATTCGGGGATAAATAAGGGGAAATAGGCGTTCTGGTGACCGGTGTCTTTAATCATTTTGTCAAGAGCTTGTTGGATATTTTCCCACAGGGCATAACCGTAAGGGCGAATGACCATGCATCCTTTAACTGGTGAATAATCGGCTAATTCAGACTGTAGGATAGTTTTAGTGTACCACTTAGAATTTTCGTCTGACGACCCCTCGTTTTCTTGCCACTGCGAGCTATCTTCTGGATTGTCTATCTTGACTTCTAAATTTTGACTGTCGGCCATATCTATCCCTCCCAATATTCTGTAACAAGCATTATTCTAGCCTAAATTTACTTATTATAATATTATATGGTAAGCTATTTTTGATTTAAACTCCATTTGTTATTTATTAGAGTCTGAATATGCAGTTATCTGGTGATTTTGCTAATATTAACTTCGCAACATTATTAAACTTAAGTTTAAACAGTAAGCTCAACGGTCGCATGACTATTACCCAAGGCATTGAAATAGCGCAGGTTTATTTACAGGATGGCTTGGCTGTTTACGCGACGCTTGGTGTTCTAATAGGTATTGATGCGATTTTAGAAATTTTTTTATGGAAAGACGCTAAGTTTTTTTTTGAAGAGGGTTTAGGTAATATAGAGTTTCCTTTGCGTATAAATATGGACACGGCTAGTATTATTCAAACCGGTGTTGAATATGTAAAGCGTCGTGTTTTTCTAGACGAAATCGGTATAACGGTCAACTCGGTTTTAATTCCTACTTCGCAAGCGTATAATTTATTGTCTGATTCTAACGACGCTTTGCTTAAATTCGTAATAGCCAAACTAAACGGTATAAATAACATTGCCCAGGCCTTTGAAGAGCTCAACTTGAGTTTGGCTCAATTAATTGATTTATTGTACAATTTAATAAGCCAAAAACTAGTGGTAGCAATTGACCCATCCGAAAATTCGCAAGCATTTAATAGCGAAACTTTACCGCCCTGGGTTAATGAAAAGCTTAGCGAGATAAACCCGAATATAAATCAGGCTGTTATCGATTTAATTATATGGTCAGATAGGGCTAAGGATATACTGATCAATATAGAAAAAGACCTTAAGTTAACGATCGACGATCTATCCAAACGTCTAGAAATCGATAACGTATCTAACGATGAAGGTCTTGAAAGTGTTCTTGATTTGGATTTTAATACTTTGGGCCAACCTTTATTTGGTGAATTTGGTCAACCAGGCTAGTTTCGCTATTGTTCTGACTAAATCCACGAGCACCAAAATCGATTTTTGGCGAAAGATTTTTGGCGAAAATATTTTTAAATTTAACTCGCTTAAAATAACACCAAGGTTTTTTCCTCCTAATCTTTGGTTTTACGATTAAACAATTCAATCCAATAATAAGTCTACATTATTTAGTAAGTTTTACTGATAAATCCTAGTGTTTAAAATCTATTTGTCGATTTGATACTGGATATATCCATACGCAATATCGCTACACCAAACCTCGTCTGGATTATTGTGACTATAGCTCAAAACCAGTTTAAATCGGTTTTATCGATTTTTATCAGAGCAAACTACTTACATATCTTTAAAGCGGCCATAACTGTGCAGTCCGCTAAATCCCAGGCTGTTAAAGCCAAGGTACGTTAACATAGTAATCAATACGCCAATTAGAGCAACCACCGATAAAGTTGAACCTTTGCATTCGCGGTGAATTTTTAAATGAATAAAAGCCGCGTAAGATAACCAGGTGGCCAGAGCCATAGATTCTTTAGGGTCCCAAGACCAGTAGCTACCCCAGGCATGATTGGCCCATAATCCACCGGTAATGATACCAAAAGTTAAAAGAGGAAAACCAACCGTAACACAACGATACGTAATTTCTTTGTATAAATTAGATTTTTCAGTATCTTTAAATTTTGGATTACTTGTTTTAAGATTTTTTAAGCCCAGATAAGAACCGATAAAACTCGAACCCACGAATAAACTTTGCAAAATGTAAGTTTCGATGCTGGTATATGTTCCAAGCCCGATAGCGCTTCCCGCTAATAGCAAAGTTACCGTCATGATGACAAGGCTAATGATATGGCCACTGTAAAACAATTGAGCTAAAGCTGCCAATCCTGATATGCAAAACATTGCATAAGATACAATTAAAGGCGGAATATGGATTTGACGCCAATAACTTACCAAGGCTGGAACCAAGGGTGATATTTCGTGCTGCGAAGCTGGCAGCCAACTTCCGTATAAAAACATCGTAAGGGCTAGCATGCTAGCCAGAGAGCCAAATAGCTTTATGTTGTAAAAGCGAGACAAAGCCAAGTAACTACCCATAACAGCCCAGGCGAACCACATGATCGATTCATACAAATTGCTCAGTGGAAAGCGCTGCGCTTCGATGCCTCTAATTATAATAGCCAAGGTCAGAGCTAGAAAGCCCAGGGTCATTATATATTTGGCGGCCTTGCAAAACCAGACATTGAGCGAATTTATACCGAATGCTAGAATAAACGCCCACAGTGAAATAAACGATGACAGACCAGCTGTATTGGTTAGTGCTATCTGCCAGGTTTGCATTTTTTGTACCTATTTTGGAAGACCAGTTAAAAATTCATTGCGTACAGAGCTATTTTGACTCAAATTGCCTGTATCTGGCAAGCTATTACAAAGTTTATTTAATAAAATTTTAAATTGACTCGGTGATTTTGGGCATATCCCGCCAATAGTAAGAATTTTTTTATCTAAGCTGCTAGATTCTACGCACACATAAATTTCACTATAGGCTAGCGTCGCCATACAAACGCCAGCAATAATAAAGGCAAAGGCCATATAAACGATTGGCAAGCCTGGGTCGCATTTATACTGTAGACCAGATACTGGATAAATATCGTCATAGGTAACTTTTACACTACCAAGGTTAATAGATTTATGTAAGGGAATTTGGCTGATTAATCTAGGCTGGGGCCAGTCACGCTGTTTGGCAAATAATTTTACCGGTTCTTTTTCGTTTTTAAACGATAGTATAAGAATGGTATCACTGGTTAAGGGAATAAATGCCGCCCAGATATTGCCCATTGGCCTTAAGTTTAAAATTCGGCTGTGTTCGTTAAAGCTTATTTTGCAGGAACTAAGACCCCAATTAGACTGATATACGTCGACACCATTGTATGATAATGGTTCGTTGACGCTTATCGTTTTATTGAAGAGGCAAGCACCGTTTTTACCTATAACGCTTAGGTTACTATACCATTGTTTGACTTGCCCTGACGGATAGCTTTCTTTGCTAGTAGAATTCAGTTTTACCTTAAAATCGGGTAAGTGACCAAACCAATAGTTGGTGTGGTCGGCGTTGCTAAAATCGAGGTATTTGCCAACACCTACTGGTTCTAGTCCGCTAAAACCAGTCCAGGAAGTAATCGTTACCCCCAATAACAGGCTTAATAAGCCAATATGGGTAACTGTTGCAGCGTATTTGCTGAATTTGTACTTGTGGCCGGTTAACTGGCTGTTTTTTTCGTTTACCGTATATCCGGATTTGGTAAGTTTTGTTTTAATGGTATTTATTATACTTAAAGTATTACCATTATCTAATTCAACCGTTTCATGAAACGGCATTTTGGTAATTTGCTGGGAATTGAAAAATAGCAAGGGCTTTTGATAGAGTTTAATTTTGGCAAAAACCCTCTGTATGCTACAGGCTACCATGTTTACCGTTAAAAGAGCGATTACGGTTAAGAAAAGATTGCTGTGAAAAATATCGGTGATGCCAAATTTGTCTAAATTAATCGCCAACGATTCGCCAAATTGTTCGACGACTTTTTCCATGCCTACTTGCGACTTTTGGGGGCACCAGGCGCCAATTAAAATTAGAAGTGTCAACGTTGCCAAAAGGGTAATCGTTAATTTGACTGAAGCCAGATTGGTGGTTTTAAACAACCGGTTAAAATTGTTTTTAAGATTAGTTTTGATATCGCTTGAATTAGACATAGTTTAATCAACTTGGCTTAAAATCTGGTTTACAATTTGTTTTAAAGCTTCTTTGTACTGGCTATCGGGTAAAACGTCAAGGTTAGCAAGGCTTAATTTGGCGTATTTATCGGCTAGTTTTATGGTTTTATTTATGGCGTCGGTATTCAGGATAATTTGGCGGGCTTTCTCCAGATTAGCTAATTCGGTAACTGATTGGTTTTCAATTAAAGCTTTAAGTGTTTGAGCCGTGTCGTCTTTTTGGTTTAACACAAAAATGGCTGGAGCCGTTATAACACCGTTGAGTAAATCATTACCCAAGGGTTTGCCTAAGTCTTTGGCGTTGCCGATTAAGTCTAATAGGTCATCGACAATCTGAAAACAGATTCCTAGATTGAGACCGAATTGTTTTAGGTTAATTAAAGTATGGTTGGACACTTGATTGATAATTGCCCCACCAGTTGTGGCTGCGCTAAATAAAGAAGCCGTTTTGCCGATAGACTTGTCAATGTATTGGTTTAATGTGATATCAGTGTTAAAGGCACTGAGCATTTGCTTAATTTCGCCACTACACAAATCACCTAATACCTGTCCATAAATTCCTACGATTTCAGGGTACATTAGTCGGCTTAGACAAACTGAGGCCTGGGCAAATAATAAATCGCCCATTAATACAGCCAGTTTATCGCTTTTGGCGTGGTTTAGAGTTGTCTTACCTCTGCGCAAATCGGCATTATCAATTACGTCATCGTGAACCAGACTGGCCGTGTGTATAAGTTCGGCTAGGCTGGCATGAATAATATGGTTGCGGGAAAAATATAAATCGCTATTAAAACAGGCTTTAGAAACCAAAATGGCTAAAAGTGGCCGGATGCGTTTGCCGCCACTTATAAATATTTGTTCTAGTAATTTTTCAATGTATGCATTTCCATCGATTAGGTTTGACCTTAGTAAAGCTTCGACTAAGGCCATTTCGGCCTCGACCAATTTAAGCTGAGGACTCAAATTAACTGTTTGTTTGTTTACGGTTGAAGTTTTAGTCAAGGGGGGAATCCTGTTTGGGGTCATTAAAATGTATTGGACATATCTTTGGTCAGATGTTTAAAGCCTTTTTTAAGCTTATTAAATTCAGACGACTTTGCGTTTGTTTTAGTTTTTTTGGCACCTCTATCTAAATTATTGAATTGATTTATTGAACCTTTAGTGAACATATTGCCTGATTCAAGAAAATTGTTTACGCTGTTTCCTTTTACAATCCCTGGATTGGCAATTTTGGCTTTGCCAGCTTTTGTGACAGTGGTTTTGGTTATATTTTCTTTGGACTTAGCTGTTGTTTTGGAATTAGCTGCAGCTTTGGAGTTATTGGCGCCGGAATTTTTAGTGGCTTTACTAGTTGCAGAATTACTAGCCGGTGTTTTATAACTAGACGCACTATTAGTATTATTTTGGGCTATTTGATAAGTGATATTTGGTTTTGGTGTCATACTATGGCATTGAGCTGACACAACAGTGATATAAAAAAAGGGTAAAATTGGATGCATCTATTCACCTGTTAACTATAGATTGGTACTTAGTAAAATTTGGGTTGTAGACAGTATTTTGGCGAGCGTAAAGAGAATTATTATTGTTATTGCGGAAATTGAACTGATTTTCGATGGAATTATTTATCATGAGGGGGTTTTGGCTGGGCTGCAAAGAATGGTCGGTCGTGCCATAAGCATTGCCATCGCTATTAAAGGCGTGACCAGGAAAACTGTCAATATTATTTTTGCTATGATACTGAAAAGTTGCTTGGGTTGTGCTTGGGGTAACTTCTGGTTGGCCAAAAGCTGGATTAGGCTGGCTTAAAGCTGGTTGATTGGTATACGAATTTAGCCTAGAACTTGGTCGGTTAAAATTGAACGCCTGATTGCCGAATGATTGGGTCTGGGCTTTATGGTTGTGCGTTAAGTTAAAGACGGGGCTAGCAATTTGGCCAACTGCGTCAGAGCCTGGCGTGTAAATGGTAGTACCTCCGGATTGATTTTTTATCGGGTAAGCTTCTTGAATGCCAGACACGATACTTGAATCAAGTGGGTTTATGCTAGCCTGGTTATGTATTTGAATAACTTGTTTAGCCAAAGGGTCGTGGTGCCTTAGCCAGTGGATAAAAAATAGGTAGCCGATCAAAAAAGAGAATAGTATGAAATACAAAAAACCGGGAGATAATTTAACTCCTTCTAGTAAAAGACCGAACCTAAAACCTGGCAAAACACCCAATGGCAAGCCATGAGGGTTTGTAGATTGGGCGTGCATTATGTGGTGGTGCTGATTTATGCCCAGAAGCTGGGCTAAAATACTATGGTGACCTGGAGTATTGGCACCGGAGTGCGATAATACGCTTGACCCATCACCGTGACTTGTATGACTTGAGTGGTGGTGTCCACCATGATGGCCACCACCGTGGTGACCCCCGCCGTGCATGAATCCACTGCTCATATTAAACCCCGCAAATTAGCTTAAATAATTAATAATTATAGGTCAAATAAACCGAAAACAAGAAAGTATAAATTACTGACAACTCATATTAAAACATTAATTAATTAAGTTGTAAATAAAATTTCGGTTACATCTATAGAATGTTAAATATTCTAATTAGGGAAAACACGCCGTAGATAATAAATTTTTTTTAAGGAAACTATGTTATCTGGTTTCGATGCCTTCTAATTGAACCAGTCTATCCTTGAGAGCTTCGACGGTGCGGGGCAATTCCATTAAAAGGGGTAGCCTTTCTTCGATATAGCTTATATGCCTGGTTAAATCTATGGATCTTTCCATGAGTCTGATTAAAATCTGTTGAGCCGCAACCAATTGTCTTTGGTTGTCAATAAGCTGTGTTCCCATTTTAGCAATTTCCAGGCGTTGGTCAACGCCTAAAGAAACTAGCTCGGTAAGTCGACCTGATAAATTCGTTAACTGGTGATTTAGTTCAGTAAGCATTTCTTGGCTTGCTTCTTGCGTGATTTCGATTTCGGACTGGGTTTTATAGAGGCCTTCAAACCCTTCTAGGTCCATAGATGAACTATTTTCACTTACAATTTGTTTTTTCAGTTGCGACATTAATCCCCCTTAGATTTTTGATACCATACTCAAATATGGTACTGTATAAATATATATTTTTTATTCTATTATGTAGTATTGATTGTTTGAATTTTAGGTTTACCTTTATGCCACTATGGTGGCATCAATAGAAATTATATACTACTTAAGAAATAAGTAAAGGGGTTTTAGAAAAAAAAATTATTTTTTTGTATATACCAGTTTTCCGTTTTTGATTACTTGCTTGATCGGATTAATGGTTAAATTATAGGGAATTTCATCAATGCATTCTACATTTAAAATATTAATATCGGCTTTATATCCGGTATCAATTTGTCCAGTATAAGCCTGGGCACTTATTGCACATGCGGCATTATAGGTTGTAGCTGTAAGAGCCTGAGCTGGAGTCATTTTTAATTTAAGACAAGCTAGGCCAAAAATAAAAGGAATCGAAAAAATATGGCTCGATCCAGGATTATAATCAGAACCAAGAGCTATAGCTACCGAATTATCGACCATTAATTTGGCATTAGCGTGGCTATCTAGGTTGAGAAAAAAAGATGTACCGGGCAAAAGTACACAGATTGTATTTGAATGTTTAAGTGCTTCAATGTCAGCATTATTGGTATTGAGCATATGGTCGCAGCTTATAGCACCATTGTCTATAGCTTCTTTTACTAAGCTCAAATTCTCAAATTCATTGGCATGAACTTTACCTTGAAAACCGCGTTCTTTATATTTTTTTAGAATTTTTATGGTATTAAATTTACCAAAATAACCTTTATCACAGAAAACATCAACAAAATATGGTTTGTTATTTTCGTACTTTTCTTTGATGAGTTTATAAGCTGGTTCGAGCATGGTATTATTTATCTCGTCAGTATATTCATCCTCGCTTTTATTTTGTGGTATTGCATGGGCCGGCATAAAAGTTGGTATCAGGTCAATTGGCTGCATTTTGTTGAGCGTTAAAATTGCTTCAAGCAATTTTATTTCACAGTCTAAATCAAGGCCGTAACCAGTTTTTACCTCACAGGTGGTGGTGCCGTGTTCGAGCATCAGTTTAAGCCTAGTTAGACCAAGTTTAACTATTTTGTCAAGAGAAGCTTCTTTGGTATGTTTAACCGTATGTAGAATACCACCTCCAGCTTGGGCAATTTGTTGGTAGGTTTTGCCTAAAGTCCGCTCGACAAATTCGCTGGCTCGATTACCGGCAAAAACCAGATGGGTATGAGGGTCTATAAAGCCTGGAATGGCAATATTGTCAGACGCATCGATATATTGTGTATTGGCGTTTGTAGTGATTTGTGTCTTGACATCATCGTATGCGCCGATAGCTATAATTTTGTCATTGTTAACGGCAATACCACCATTTTTAATATGTTTAATTGTGTCCATTGCCTGGCCACGTATAGGTTTATTATCATTACAGATAGGCGTTAAAATCTCTTTTATAGGGCCAATTAATAGTGTGGCAGCTGATTTGTTGTTAGTTTCAGTCATAAAAAACCTAGTATAAAATTAGTTAAAACTAAAGCATATCATAAAAAACCAAGCCTATTAAGCTTGGTTTTTTGGTTTGCTAAATTTAATTAATAAAGTAATAATAGATTTAAATTACTATACTTTAGCCATTTTTTTGTTGCTGTCTCTTAAATACATTTCTAAGTCTTCGATATGGGCTGTTTCTTCAACTATTACCTGTTCAAACATAAGCCTTAATGGAGTATTGTCTTGAACTAAATTGAGTTGTTTTTCGTACATATCTAAATGCTTGCGTTCGCATTCAAGATTTTCCTCGAGCATTTCTTCGATGGTTTGGTCGCCTGGTTCATAAATTTCTTGAATTTTAACCGATGGGTGTCCTCCCAAGGCTGTAATTTTTTCGCCTAAAGTTATGGCGTGGTCCATTGACTCACGGGCTTTAGTGCGGAACATATTTACTAGCGTACCGCGTAATGGTCCTGTAACGATGAAAGAGTGGTGTAAGTATCTAATCATAGCTGACATTTCATGTTCTAAATCCAAATTTAAAGCTTCAAGTACTTTTTTCTTGTCCATTTTATTCTCCTCAAAAGATAACTCTATACGTACATTATTAGTTTATAAATGGCTAAAACTTTAAAATTTTAATTAAAATCCAATTTTTCTAGGCTGAAATCTCAATATTATGCGATTTTAATAAATTGTGGTTAAAATTCGAGCATAGTTTACAAGTACATTCTTGTTTTAATAAATTGCTGTATTCTTCGCCTTTTATGTTTTGCATTTCGTTCATTTTAATTAAAACCGGAACCAATTGAGGAAAATTGAGCTCGAATTCGGTTTCGCTGACTTTAGTCGAAATGACGTTATTATTTTCTTTATTAGGCTTATTGGTCAAGCTGTACTTGAGTATTTGTAAATTTTCATAGGGGTAATGCAGTCTTAATTTTTGGCTTAAATAGGTCAAAACGAGTTCGGAATTACCAGGCCAAAAGTAATTAT
>JAJYFO010000080.1 GCA_021785395.1 bacterium
TAATTTTGATTAAATGCTCTATCCGGTCGTAAATAGTATCGACAGAACCGAACATCATCGTGGCGGTGGTTTTAATATTTAACTTGTGCGCTTCTTGCATTACTTCTAGCCACCTAGCAGCTGGGATTTTTAACGGGCTTATTTTTTTCTTGACCCTGTCGGTTAAAATTTCAGCACCACCACCGGGAATAGATGTCAATCCGGCTTTGACCAGACGCTTTAAGACTTCAGGCAAGGGTAAATCACTCACCCTGGTAATATGGTCTATTTCTGAAGGCGATAAACCGTGTATAGTCAAACTGGGAAAATCGCGCCTAATATTAGATAACAATTCTTCGTAATATTCAATTTTAAGGTCTTTATTGTGTCCACCCTGAAGCAGTAGCTGTGTTCCACCTATTTCGACCAATTCTTGAATTTTTTGCTTTATCGTGTCGTAAGGCAATACGTACCCGTCGCTTGACCCAGGCGCAACGTAAAAGGCACAAAAGGTACAATAAGCATCACAGATATTGGTATAATTGACGTTGCGGTCAATTACAAAAGTTATAGGCTCACTGTCAGGATGGAACCGTTTACGGATTTCATTGGCGGTATAGCATAAATCAAGCAGACTAGCTTTTTCCAATATTTCTAGGCTTTCGTCAAATTCAAGTCGATTACCCTTTAAAGCCTTTTTTAAAATAGCCTGTACCATAATTACCCCTTAAAAAAAATCAATACTAAAATGATAATACTAAAATCGGGTAGAAGCAAACAAATTTAGGCATTTTCAATATTTTTTAATTTTTTCTCAAAAACTTAGACAGTAATCGAAAAGACCCTCAAAGCTGTCAAGATGTTTTTTTAACCAAGTTAACTAATAATTCATAATCCCCAAATATCATATATAATTTTAATTGGTTAAAATGGAATACGTCAGACACAAATTGAGGTTTTTAAGATAAATTATGGTTGCCTACAAAGATTATTATAAAACTTTAGGCGTTCCAAGGCACGCCAGCGACAAAGAAATCAAATCGGCTTACCGTAAATTAGCCCGTCAAAACCACCCCGACACCAATAAGGGCAATAAATCGGCTGAAGAAAAATTTAAAGAAATTAACGAAGCCTACGAAGTTTTAAAAGACCCTCAAAAACGTCAAAAATACGACACTCTAGGGCCCAATTGGCAGCAATTTGGCGGCTTTGGCACGCCCAATAGTACTAGTAGCGCTAATTTCGACTTTAATTCGTTTTCTGGCTTTGGCGGTGGCAGTTCAACCAATTCGTCATTTTCCGATTTTTTTGAAATGCTATTTGGCAAAGAATTCGGCACCGGTTTCAAAACCCAAGGCAGCGCTAAAACTGGTTTTGAAGATATGCTAAAGCCTAAAAGCATGGACCGCGAAACCGACATTGAATTAACCGTTGAAGAAATGTTAACCGGAACAGTAAGAATTATCGAACGTAAAGACCCTTTAACAGGGCAGTCGACTTCGATCCAGGTTAAAATTCCGCCTGGTGTAAAACTTAATTCCAAGGTAAGAATTCCCGGTCAAGGGGCTAAGTCAACCACCACGAACCAGGCTGGTGATATTTATTTGCGCGTAAAGCTCAAACCACACCCACAATTCACCATAGACGGCGATAACTTAATTTCTGAAATGACTATATCACCAGCTCTGGCAGCCATAGGCGGGATTGTTAAAGTTAAGACGATAGATGGCGAAGTCAATATAAAAGTTCCACCAGGTTCTCAGCCTGGCCAAATGCTAAGGATAAAAGAAAAAGGTCTACCGCGCGGCAAAGATACCCCGCGTGGCGACCACTTGGCTAAAATTAAAATTGTCATCCCAAAAAACTTGACTGATAAGCAAAAAGAGTTATACAACCAGCTCTTAAGTCTAGACAAAGCATAAATTTCGGTACCCTAATTATTCTTAAGACCAAAGACTAAAATAGCTCATGAATTTATACTTTTAATTTTCCACTAGCGATAGCTTTATTTATAGCGTCAAGGGTTTTGTGGTAGCCGTCATTAAATAATTCCTTACATTTGGATTCGGCCAATCCAAAGTCAAGGCCATTAATGTCTGGCTGCCTTAGATCGATAACCAGGCTGTCTTCTTTTTCCACAGAAGGATCCAATTGTGGGTTACTGGTAAATTTCAAGACTAAACTTGGATTGCTTGAAAATTCATCGGTATTAGCTTTATAGAAGCCACCATCGATTAGGGCGTTGCCATCGTGCATTACCGCTGCAAACACGTTTGGATAGGCTCCAGTAGCGGCTAAAGCCTTAGCCAGGTCGTAATTAGTGCCTTTAAATAAAACTGGTTCAGAATGGACAGGGTCGTATGCCCAAATCTGTAAATGATCGTTGGGTTTTAAATTAAGCTCTTTGACCTTCTCTAGCCATGGATGTTCTAGCGAAACTATTGACTTAGATACATTCCACTGTTTAGGCTCGGGCCAAATTATAGAGTCCCACATCAAAAATGGATTGGTCAACATATTTTCTCTAGCCTTTAAATTGATTTTAAGTATTTCGTCGGATGTAAATCCGTTGGTATACAAGGCTGCTAAATCGGCCCCAGCGCTGCCACCAGAAACTACCGAAAACGTAAGCCCACTTTCTTCAAAGGCTTTAATGGCTCCAGCCCCCTCATAAGCCGCCACAACACCACCAACGCCTAAGACCAAATCGTGCTTATTCGTTTTAGCTAAATCACCTACTGGGTTATCGCCTAATTTTTCTTGCTTTGTTAAAGACGGTAAATTACCGTCTTCAATCTTTAGAGATGTCTTGCTTATCGGTTGAAAATTATTAATATCATTTATACTTTTTGAATTAATATTACTGTTTTTAAAATTATCTGACTTCAAAAGACTATCGGTTGAAGCAAATACCCCACCTAAAATAGCCATACTTAGAATATTGTGCTTAATATTGATGGCTGAAGGAAAAATACTACCGTTAGCTAAACTATTTATTTCGCTCATTGCCAGTCCGGTGGGTATACTGGCTGTTAGACCTCGCGTCAATGGGGCAGTGATTAAAGAACGCATGGACGAATTACTAATTTTTCCAGCCGCATCTTTTAAGCCAACATCTAGCGATGCATTGCTTAGTCCTAAACTACCAAAAGTCGCCATATCAACCAAGCCATTTGTAAGTCTGTCTTTAAAAAAGCCGCTCTGGGTACTTTCACTAGGGTCTAGTAAGCTTCCGTAAGCCAAGCCAGATCCAGCTGAAAGAATGCTTTCACGGCTGATTAACGTATCTTTTGCCAAAAATTTAGCTAAAGTTGGCGAATTAGATTCTACAATTGCCGAATCACCTATTAACGACAAAGATTTATACGTTAACATATACGGCAACATCATACCAATAGCGCCGCCAATTTGAGTGCTAGCCCAGTTAAGCGTTCCAAATTTAACCGGCTTGGGTTTGTGAATATCTAAAATATCGGCAATTCTATTGACAGACCCAGTCAAATGGCTGCTATCAACTTTATCAGCTACCTGGGCTATGGCTTTAACTGGTGAAATAACAGCATTATAGGCCATAGCGTTAAAAAACAAACCTAAACAAGACGTGTCTTTGTTTTTGGTACTTGTATTGATTTGGTTGTCATTAATGTTGCTGTTTTTTTCCATCTTGTTTTTAATAAAAATTTATTATATTCACATTCTATATAAATAGTAAAAAATAACACATTGGGGAAAATACCATATTCTACTAAATGGGATTATACGTATTTTCATTACTTAAATCATACTTTAATATCTATATAACAAATATGGAATATATTTCAAGGAATCTCTAGCATGGACAATATTTGTAGTAAGACCGATAAAACAGCAATAGACTTAAATTTCAACCCTTCGCCCAAATTAGATATTAACAAAATTCTTGATACGTCTAATTCATCGACTCAAAATACTTTGAACTTAATCAAAGAATATTCAGTCAAAAACGACCCTAACCACACTGACAATGCCGCTGGCAAAACTAAAACAGCCAGTATAGTAGCACCAACAGCCAGTATTTTGAATAATCCAAGTTTGGAAAAAAATCATCCTTACATAAATGAATTACTAAACCAGAGTTATGATATGGGTCTGGCTGGTCTGAAAGGTGGAGCGGCCGGTTTGTTATCAGGCGGTCCAGTTCCTTATACTTTAAGTATGCTGGCTAAAGACGTAATCCATAAATACCCCAATTCTTACGGGTCCAAAACAGCCGACTGGTATTTAAGACATTTTGACAAAAAGACAATTTTAGACAACCGCAATAAAATAGTTCAAAGCAAAATCGAAGAAGATACTAAAAAAATCGACGAAATCGCCAAATCTGATTCTGCTAAACTGACCAATAATTTAAACGATATCGAAAAAAAAGGTTTATTCGGTGAAATTGATATCGACCAAATAGAAGCTCTCGACAAAAGAACCAAATGGCTGACCAATCCAGATTTATTAGATAAGAGCCTGGCCAAAAAAAATGTACTGGAATTAGAAGACTTAATTAGAACCGAACCCAAGTTATTTAGCAAAGAAGAATTAGACCTGTTACTTAAAAGACAAAGAGCTGTTTTAGACAGTGCCAAATTAGAAAAAGACATGTTAGAAGCTGAAAAAGTATTTGGCGGCAAATCAGCCATGATTAAAAACTTCAGTCTTGGCGCTGGTTTTGATATGGGCGAATTCGTAGTAAACGACTATATCGAGCACTTTACCCATAATAGTGGGTTATTTACTCAGTGGAGTACCAATCTATTATTTGTTCCGGCCGAAGAATTTCTACCCGGTGGGATTTATACGAAATTAGCCTATGGAGCTGCAATAATTGGCGGTTCACAATTAATCGACCACTATTTTCCAACCCAAAAATATACAAACCTTGAAAAAGTTTTAAAACCTAACGAACTAGACGCATTACTACTGGCTGGAGCCTGCGTAATGCCAGTTGACGGTCCATTAATGCGCTTAGCTCTTATGGGTATAGCATTTGTACCAGGTAGAATCGAAAACTATTTTGCCAATCAAAAATAAATATTATTGTTTAGGCTTAGTTTTTTTAACTTTTCCTAGTTCGTGAACCTTAATTCTGGTAATAGCTCTAAGCAGAGCCAAGTCTAATTCTCTATCTTTACCCAGATTTTCAATATTAGTCTGGGCTTTTAAAGCCTCCAGTTTTTCTTTAGCCTGGTTAGCTCTAACTAAATCTATTTCTTCATCGAGTTCAGCTATGTCAGTTAAAATTGTAACGTTATTATTTTCGACTTCAAGTATGCCACCAATAACGCTTAAAAAATGTTCCTCATGATTTGCTGTTTCAAATTTAACCGCATCAACCGCCAAAGCGGTCACTATTGACTCGTGGTCTGGCAAAATTCCCAATTCGCCGTCGGTTGCCGTAGCCATTAGTTTAACGATAGGCATCTGACAGACTATCCTTTCGGGGGTTACGATTTTTAAATTCAACTGGTTAGCCATGCTTTTCCCTCAAAATAAAACTACTTGTTAAAATGAATTATCGAATCTATGATACCATATTCTAAAGCTTCTTTAGCTGATAGATAATGATCACGCTCGATATCTTTTTTTAGAATGCTTTTATCTTTTTTAGTCGCTCTATGAAGCAGGTCAATTTGAGCCTCACGAAAACGGATACCTTGCTTTGCCTGGATTTCTAAATTGGTAATATCGCCATCAGCTTCCCATAAGGTCTGATGAAACATAATGGTGGCAAATTCATAAGCTTGCCTATTACCTGTTCCACTGGCCAAAATCTCACAAGCTCCAGACAGGGCATGACCTAAACAGATAGTATTTACCTTACATTTAAGCATATGCATAATAGCGATAACTGCGTCAGCGTTATAGCCATTGCCACCACTTGAATTAATATAAAGATTAATATCTAAATCTTCTGATTTACGATAAAGTTTTAGGATACGCTTAATTACTGGCTCGACAATTTCTGTCTCCATGCGGCCAAGTAAATATACGTCTCGATTTAATGATTGCAAGTAATTTATCTCCGTTTGATTAAATAAAGGCTTATTAAGCCATTGATTTGGCTTGTTCCTTAACTTCTTCTATATCGCCAGCCATATAAAAAGCCTGTTCAGGAATATCGTCGTACTTACCTTCAAGGATTTCTTTGAAGCTTTGGACGGTTTGGGCTAGTTTCACGTATTTACCAGATCGACCAGTAAACGCTTCAGCTACGAAAAACGGCTGACTTAAGAAGCGCTGTATTTTTCTAGCTCTGGTTACTGTCATTCTATCTTCGTTGGATAATTCGTCCATACCTAAAATGGCGATTATATCCTGAAGGTCTTTGTATTTTTGCAGAGTTTGCTGAACGCCCCTGGCTACAAGATAATGCTCTTCACCAACTATTTCTGGTTTTAAAGCTGTAGAAGTGCTAGCTAAAGGGTCAACAGCTGGATAAATTCCAAGCTCGGCAATTTGCCGGGATAGAACGGTAGTTGCGTCCAAGTGACCAAAAGTTGTAGCTGGGGCTGGATCCGTCAAATCGTCAGCTGGTACGTACACAGCCTGAACGCTCGTAATAGATCCAGCTTGGGTTGAAGTAATACGTTCTTGCAGTTCGCCCATTTCGTTAGCCAAAGTCGGTTGATAACCTACAGCCGATGGCATACGGCCTAACAAGGCTGAAACTTCGGATCCGGCTTGGACAAAGCGGAAAATATTATCAATGAACAATAAAACGTCTTGTTTGCTTACATCTCGGAAGTACTCGGCTACAGTTAAAGCCGATAGACCGACTCGCATTCTAGCGCCTGGCGGCTCGTTCATCTGACCGTAGACCAGGGCTACTTTGTCAATAACGCCGGATTCTTTCATTTCGTTCCACAAGTCATTACCTTCACGGGTTCTTTCGCCAACTCCACCAAAAACCGAATAACCACCATGGTGCAAGGCAATATTATGGATTAATTCCATAATGATAACCGTTTTACCAACCCCGGCTCCACCGAATAAGCCAATTTTACCACCTTTGATATACGGAGCTAACAAATCAACTACTTTAATACCAGTTTCAAAAATTTCAACGTCAGTTTTCAAATCTACCAAAGTTGGAGCAGGACGATGAATTGGCCAACGCTGGGGATTATCGAGAGGCTCACCTTCGTCGACTATTTCACCTAAAACATTCAAAATTCGACCTAGAGTTTCTTTGCCTACTGGCACAGATATTGGAGCACCGGTACTTTCAACTTTCATTCCCCTGGTCAAGCCATCGGTTGAACTCATAGCCACGGTTCTAACAACATTATCGCCAAGCATTTGTTCTACTTCACAAACAACTTTAACGTTATCGCCTGACGGATTTTTTCCCGAAACAATTAGCGAATGGTATATTTGTGGCAGATTTCCACTGGGAAACTCAACGTCGATTACCGGTCCGATAATCTGGACTACTTTGCCTGGGGCTAATTCTAACTTAGTACTCATTTCAACTCCATAATGTAATGACCTGCATAAATTAATAATTTTTAAGTTGTTTCAACAAAAAAGAGCGGATAAACCCTTTTATTGATTACAATTAAAATTATATTTTAGCAGGTTAAACTTGAATTCCAACTTTTCTAAAAGATTTCTTACAGACATTTGTTACTTAATCGGCTTAATTTTAATAGGCAGCCTAGGGTTTCTCCTCATTGAAAAATGGCCTATTCTAGACTGTTTGTTTATGACGGTTATAACGCTCACAACAGTTGGTTACGATGAAGTTAGGCATCTTGACAATAACGGGAAAATTTATGTAATTTTTTTAATAATTCTAGGCTGCGGCCTTGTCCTTTACATTTTAAGTGACCTCGTTCAGCTGTTTATGGAGATAAATTTTGCAGGTAAACGCATGAAAGACAAAATAAAAAAACTAACTAGCCACCAGATTGTATGTGGCTTTGGTCGAACTGGGCAGGAAGTTTGTGACCATTTCAAACAAAACAAATTAAGTTTTGTAATAATTGAAAGCGACCCCATTCACTACAACCTGGCCATCGAAAAAGGTTATCTAGCCATTTTAGGTGACGCTTCGATCGACGATATTTTAATAGAAGCAAGTGTCGAAAAGGCTAGCGGTATAGTCTGTGCCTTACCAGATGATACCGCCAATACATTTATTGCCCTATCGGCCAAAGGTCTAAACGAAAAGATTTCAATTGTTTCTAGAGCCGCCAACCCAGGGTCTGAAGCCAAGCTTAAACGCGTCGGAGCCAAAATGGTAATCTCGCCCTACGTTATATGCGGAAGGCGGATGGCGTCGGCTATTACACATCCTTTGGTCTGTCAATTCCTAGATGTCATTATGCATTCGCCTGAGTACGATTTAAGAATGGAACAAGTATTGATTGAAAAAGATTCATCTTTAATCGGTTCTACCCTTAAACATGCTAATATTAAACAAATGATCGGAGTTATGATTCTGGCAATTTACCAGAACGGAAATCTGATTACAAACCCTCCGCCAGAAATGTTATTTGGTTTAGGCGATGAATTAATCGCCCTTGGTACAGATGAAAGTTTAAATAAATTAAAATCCCTAGTTAAAGCAAGCTAAAGGAAAAATCAATGACTAATGACAATAATTTAAAAGATCAAATCAACGAAGACAGGGCCTATATAACCCTTGAAGGCGATGATGGGTCTAAACACGAGTGCGAGATAATCGATGTGTTTGATTTTGAAGATAAAGAATACGTAATTTTGATTAAACTAGAAGAAAACGAAACCAGCGAAGACCAAGAAAACAGTCGCTTAATTATTATGCGCCTAATTCGCGATGGCAATGATTCGACATTTCAAACCATAGAAGACGACGATGAATTCGAGGCTGTAATGAACCACATCGAAGCCTTTGCTAAAGCTCAGGAAGAAGAAGAATACGGACTCTAGACAAAACCCTAGTTACCCAGTTATTTTAAGCAGATTTTTCTTGGATTTATGAATTGAATGTTCCATTAACAGCTCAGTGCTCAAAGCCTGTAAAATTGCCGACAAAGGCGCAAATGAAGCAAATTTACGAATATTAGGTTCAACTTGCCAGGTTTTATCAGCTCCGGTAATCGTCGAATAAATCGTTTTATAGCCAGGTGAAAAATGTATTGTATACATTGTAGCATCGGCCTCAAAATCGGACCATTTATCGATGTTTAATTTATCGAGTATAAGTGAACCCGTCTGTGATTCGCTTTCAGGTGTTTCGACGGTTATATTTTCGCTGCCAAACATTGTTATAATATGTTTTTGCCAGTTGACTATGTCTTTTACGTTGAAAACTTCAACCGGCAAGCTATCAATATAAAAACCGGCCTGCGTTTCGACAACTTGCGGGACAACAACTTTATCGTGGTATAAGTAAACGTGATACATACTCATGGCTTGATTTTCTTTAACTAATTTCCTCTAACTGTCCTTTTTAACGATACTGGTGATGTCTTTTACCTCGATATCGTCGATATTCAACTGCAACGCTTCTATTTCACGCTCAATTTCTTTAAGCCTTAGGTCGATTTGAGTAATTAGCTTAAAGTCTTCTTGACATTTTTTATCGAGCAAATCACCGTCAATTTTATGATTGTGCAAGTGCAAATCGTATAATTTTATCCCCATGTTCTGCAGAGTCTGCATTTTTTGCGTTTGCAAAGACCTATTTTCTATTTTAAGCTTGGCGTGTTTGGCAGTACGTGTGGTCTTGTCTAAAGTTTGTTTTGTAGCGTCTTTAACTTTATTTACGAAATTGTCAAAATTAGGAATTGTCATATGTAAAACTTAACTTTCAAAAAACTTATTGTGTATCTTATTTATTAGTGATTTAGCTTTTAACCTGTCGATTAAAAAACTGACCCTTAAATCACTTGTAGCAACCAAATGCAGTTTAACATTATGCAAATTCACCATGTCAAATAACTGACTGATTATTTCCGGACGCATATTTAGCTGACTACCTATTAATGAAATTTTAGCAAGTTTTTCGTTAATTTGAAAATTTTTAAGTATTTGTTTAGTCTTACTGTTTTCGTTTATGATATTTTTCAACTTACTAATTTCCTTGGTGTTAATAGCAAACGCCAGTTCATAGCCAGAAAATTCTTCAGTTTCAAGCATCATAAACATATCGACGTTTATTTTTAGTTCAGTCAGTCTAGTAAATAATTCGCTTATAAACTCAAGACTTTTGGCCTCGCCGATAAAACTTAAGGAAATAAGAGCCTGGTTCAAATCAAGGCTCAAATTGGTTAAAGCCCGTGTTTTGGTAAAATATTTATGCGTTACCAAAGTACCGATATTATCAGGTTCAAAAGTCGATCGAACCCTTACCGGAACTTCATATCGCTTAGCCAATTCAACAGAATTGGCGTTCAAAACCTTGGCTCCCGAAATCGACATTTCATACATTTCATCGTAGCTAATAGCCTTAATCAACTGCGAATTTTGAATGATATTTGGGTCACCAGTATAAACACCAGCCACGTCAGTATATATATCGCACCTTTCAGCTTCAATAGCGTAAGCCAAAGCCACCGCTGTCGTGTCTGACCCACCGCGACCTAACGTAGTTATTTCACTATCAGCATAAGTTCCCTGAAAACCAGCTACAACCGCTATTTCACCACGCGACAAACTAGCCTCTATAGAGTCGGTTTCAATCTCTTTAATCGTTGCCTCACCATGATTAGTATCGGTTAGAATTTTCGCCTGGATTCCGGTAAACGCTCTGGCAGTAAGCCCCCGTTTTTGTATAGCCAGCGACATTAAAGCCGAAGAAATCTGCTCACCGGAGGCTAGAAGCATATCTAACTCACGTAAACTTGGGTTATTCGAAACAGCATCGGCCAAATTCAACAATTCATCAGTTGTCTTACCCATAGCCGACACAACCGCAACTACTTCGTTACCGCATCTAGCCTCTTGGCATATTATAGACGCTGCGTTATCGATAAATTTTGGGTCTTTAAGAGAACTTCCACCAAACTTTTGTACTATTCTTGCCATGTTGTGTTAAAACTAAAAAATAAAAACGAAAAAAATAAAGATATTGTTAAAATCGAAATTACAGTTAAGTATATGACAATTCTAACCTAAACGTCACAAAACCAATTACATCTTTACAAAATATATGCTGGCAAGAAATTTTAGACAATCCTACAAAATCTAGCCAAAAAAATAACGTTTAGCTATAAAAAGAGATGCTTTCCAGGTCATAACATATATACAAGCAAAGGACTTCAAAAGGTACCCAGTAAATTTATTAAAAAAAAATTATCCAAAACAGATATTTCTTTTAATTTCCCCCAAAAAAAATTAAGATAATTTTATCTGATTACTCATAGAATATCTAAACTAGGTTCTTAACAGCTAAAAGATAAAAAAACTAACAAAGCAACGTTTAGCTTG
>JAJYFO010000275.1 GCA_021785395.1 bacterium
TTTATCCATAGTTATTTATTATAAGATAAAATTAATAAAAAAGGTATGACATAAATGAAATTACTAATTACTCTTCTAATCGTTTTCGTTATTTTAGTTTTGAATGAACTATATTGGAGAAGTAAAAAACGTCACAGCGAATTAAGTCGTAAATTTATTCACATTGTAGTTGGCAGTTTTGTAGCTTTCTGGCCTTTTTATTTACCATGGTCAGACATTCAAATTATTAGCCTTGCTTTTATAGTGGTAGTTTTAATTTCTCGAAAAATAAATTTATTTAAAAGTATTCATTCAGTTGGTCGAACTACTTGGGGTGAACTTTATTTCGGCATTTCGGTTGGATTAGTGAGTGTTATGAGTAGCAATAAATGGGTTTATATGGTAGCCATTCTGCAAATGAGCTTAGCAGATGGTCTCGCTGCCGTAATAGGATCAAGTGTTCTAATTGGTCGAAGATATAAAATATTTGGTCATAATAAAAGTCTAATTGGATCTTTAACTTTTTATATAATTTCTTTTATCTTGACTGTAATTTATCTAATCTTCTCGAAAGGTCAGTCACAACCAGCAACCGTTTTAATTGTTCTGCCCCTTATATCTACCGCTCTAGAGAATATATCGGTCGGTGGTTTAGACAACTTAACAGTACCATTTATATATACAGTACTTTTAAATATTCTTTAGCTTGTGTGCTCTTAGAGCATTAAATATTACCACTACGTCAACAACTTCTTGTAAAACTGCTCCATAAACTGGTACAAATTTTCCGCTAGCAAAAATTAACATTAAAACTAGGCTTAAGGCTATTCCAGATAATATACTTTGCCTAGCTATCTTAAAGGTATGAAGGGATATTTTGTAAGCACTTACTACTTTGGTTATGTCGTCAGGCATTATAACCATATCTGCTGATTCGCTTGCTGCAGTTGAACCTTTAGCACCTAAAGCAATACCAACGTCAGAAGCGGTTAGTACAGGTGCATCATTAACTCCGTCCCCAACGAATACAACTGGTTTATGTTTGACTTCTTCTATAACTTTTAATTTATCGGCTGGTAAAGCTTCCGCTACTACCTCCCTAATACCAATTTTAGAAGCGATAGTTTTAGCTATTTTGCTATTATCTCCCGTAACCATTAATACATGTTTAATACCAAGCCGACTTAAACTGCTAACTGTTTTTTTAGCTTCTTTTCTAATTTCATCATTCAGAGTTATATAACCTAATAGGTTATCATTCTTAGCTATAAAAACACTTGTTTTACTAATAGTTGTTAATTTTTTAAAATTAGCTGGAATACTTATACCTTCTCTTTTTAAAAGATCAAAACGTCCAACTGTAATTTTATCTCCTTTTAGGTTGGCGGTTAACCCCATCCCAGATTCCTCTTTTAAATTTTTAACTTTTAATAGTTTTAAATTTTTCTTTTTGGCGTAAACAACAATCGATTTAGCGACAATATGACTTGAGAATTGTTCCAAACTTGCCGCTAAGGAAGTTAATTCTTTTTGGGTTGAGTGATTTGTTACAACTACATCTTCAACCTTAAGTTCTCCGTGGGTTAAGGTCCCAGTTTTATCAAAAGCAATTGTTTCTGCTTCCGCCAATTTCTCTAATGCTGCTCCTGTTTTTACAATAACACCGTGTTTTGAAGCTAAACTCATTCCCGAAACTAAAGCGATGGGAGCTGCTAAAAGTAAGGGGCAGGGAGTTGCTACAATAATTACTTCTAAAAATCTAATTGGTTGTCCGGTTAGGTACCAGACTGCTCCCGCTATAATATAGGCCATAATGGTAAAAGGAATACTATATCTATCTGCCAGTCTTACAAAAGGAGATTGTGAGGCTGCTGCTGATTCAACTAATTTAATAATTTGCTGATACTGACTTTCTTTAGCACTAGCGCTAGCTTGAGCTGTAATTAAGCCCTCTAAATTAATTGAACCACTTAATATTTGATCTTTAGCGTTTTTAAAAACAGGAGTGCTTTCACCCGTTAAACTGGCTTCGTTAAAACTTGAATTACCTTCGATAACAACTCCATCAACAGGTACTATTTCGCCAGGTTTTACAACAAATTTATCTCCTACTTTAAGACTATCCGCTTTAACATCTATAACTTTACCAGATCTTAACAAGTGAGCCTTTTTAGGAGAATTCTTTAGTAGAGCATCAAGTTCTGATCTAGCTCTATGATTTGCGAATTCGTCTAAAGATTCACCCCCCGTAAGCATTACTACCACAATTATGGCTGCCCAATATTGATGAAGTAACACTGAAGCCCCAATGGCGGTAGCCGCTAAAATATCTATTCCGTATGTACCGTTTCTTACATCTTCATACATATCTTTAAGGATTGGGATTAACTCAACAACTGACACAAATCCTAAAACAAAATTAGATAAGGTTTTAAGATTTAAAAACCATAACAAACTAGCTACTATTATTCCTAGTAATGCTAGGGTAAAAAGCTTGTATTGTATGATGAATTTATATATTTTCTTTAACATAATCTAAAAATATTTATGGGGCGAAAGATGGGACTCGAACCCACGGCCTCCGGAGCCACAATCCAGCGCTCTAACCAACTGAGCTACTTCCGCCAAATGTAAAGTAACAGAGGTAATTATACTCGAATTAAATTTACTAAACAACTGAAATCAGGTTTTTATCTTATTTCCGTAATTAAGACCATTTTCACCGCTTAGATCGATATATGTTTCTTTGTCTTTAATAATGGCTTGAGGTGGAAGTTGTTCAGAATGCGTTCTAATACCATCAATCTTCTTAACGGCAGTACCAATCGATAAAAATTCAACTAGTCCACTTCCTAAATCAGTAATATAGTTTTTTATTCCAAGAACATCGTCAGCTCCAATTTCTTGAGCTTGGTCTCTTAATTTATCGATAGATTTTTCTCTGGCTCCATAAATTAAATCTGTTAAGGATTTAATTTCTCCTTTTACTAAATTAG
>JAJYFO010000276.1 GCA_021785395.1 bacterium
CTGCGATCTCAAATACTACTTCTTTCTCAGTTTCATATACGTCAGCAGGATATCCTATCTGAGCGTTAATTGCTGGAACGAAAAGTGAATGAGAATCAAAAAGGTTTTTGAAAAATAGATCATCATCATTGAAAAATGATCTTAATGAATTCGCGAATTGGCGATCTACATAACGTGTTAAGTTTGTCATAATTTTATCCTCCTTAAATGAATAATTTTAATTTGTTGCGCATTTGCTGCAACGTTAATAATGTCGTCAGATCATTATTTAATAAATATATTCATCAAAATTAAAAAGTTTTATTACGAAAATGTTAAATTTTCGTTAAGAAATTATTAAAAACGGAGGGTTTGAACCCCGTTGCCTGCTCCATATTTAAAGCCTTTTACGGGAACTAGTTGTGTATGCAGGGATCATGACCGTTTGTTAATCTTATTCCATAACCCTCAATGGCATTAAGACTACTAGTATTAGAGTTATATGAATCATCTATGTATAATCCCGTTCCCAAATCAATTGCAAGCGTATTAGCTAAACCTGTGAAAGTGGTGTTAGATGCCGGCACAGCGTTGATAGATATGCCGCAGATTGCCCAGCCCCATTCATACCCCGCATCGCTTGCTCCAAAATAAAGATCCCAGTCGCCTGCCTGTATATTGCCAAGGGGTTCCCAACTTCCAGTGGCGTAATCATTGCCATCGGTAGGAGGGGTAAACGTGACTGGCGTATCCCATTTAACTTTACATGCAAAAGGACTATATTTGAGAACCCCGACATAATTTAGCGGATTATTTGGATCAATAGTAGCACCAGGAAGATTAAGCGGATAAGTTGGGTCGTTATTGATACAATAGTGCCCCGAATACTTTTGCGTATTATTCCAATTACTGCTCAAGCCGTATATCCATGTTTTAAGCCCTGTGATGTTACAAGAAGGAGACGACTCAGGTGTATTGCAAAGGTCTCCAACTAATATCTTCATTGTAATGCCAAAACTGGTCGAATTGGTCGTGGCAGGGGTTGTCGGCGAAGGCGACGGCGTACCCCCGCTTTCAGAAAACGGCAGATTCTCATAGACGAACCCATCTGAGCTTATTTTATCGGTTCCGATGTAAGTACCCCACCGCGTGTAAATACTCAATACATAAGGGCAGTAGGTGGGCACCGGTTGAGCGGTCATGCCAGGCAGTGTAGGCTCGATATCGGGAAGCGTGTTTAGCTGAATCGTATTATCATTAATAAAGGTAATCTTCATTGGAGCTATAGCTATGCCCAGGGTTTGAGGACAGTTAGGAGACCTTAGATGTCCTACATTTGCTGTTGGAACATTTACATTTCCATTTGTTATTGGAATATTCGTGTCTAAGTTAAACACAACCTCCGTCGCCCCATTGATAAAGCCGGAACCGGTAATGGTAACCAGCGTTCCTCCCTGAGGCGGCCCATAGGGTGGATTGACGTACGTTATCGTGAGGGGGGGCAACGGCTTAAACGGCTTTTTCGGTATCCGTGAAGTAAGGTTAACCGGCGGTCCATTGATTTCTCTTACAGGTTTCCCCCTTACTATCTTAGAATGTGCTATAAAGGTGAACCAATCGGCTGGAGTAATGGCGCTGACCGTTTTCATAAAACCTGTAATAAAAGCTACTCTCACGTCTACGACGCCGCTGTTCGCAGGTGGCGATATAGTATTAATAATATAAGGCGATACGACAACGGCTTTTTCTGCGGGAACGGCGCCAAACATAACTTTATCGCCGGTTCTAAATCCGTTGCCATATACAGTAACGGGAGTTCCGCCGGATGCGGGACCTTTGTGAACAGACAGCCCGCTTACAACGGGTTGCATAGCGGCGGCCGATGCGGCAACCATTGAAATTTGCATAAGAAATGCCGATACCGTCAAGACTGATAAATAAAACCATCGTTTATTATTCCTATCAAAAAATGGGTCCATCGAAATATCCCTCCGATTATTAATTATATGAAACAAGATATATGGCAAAAACGACAGATGCGCATAAAAATCTTAATTATTTAATTACAGGGGCAGACTTTATGCTTTCAAAAACTCCACTATCATTATTATAATTCAATTTATATAAAAACTTTACCTGCTTGTATGCAGCAGTTGTTTGTCAATTTAATGATGCTTATAAAACAATATATTTACGATAAGAGATTGACTTGAATCCACAAGTCGAGGCAGATAAGGCAAGAACGCAGGAAGAAACAAAGCTGTTTCGCAAACTACTTTAGAAAATATAAATCCCTATTTTCTATTTTATATGTATATTTTTTAAAAATATTTGTCAAGGAATATTTTTATGGACGTAATTTGTCTTGATAAGGATATCAGCAACGAGATGTATCATCTGTAGCGGATTAAATCGGGAAATTTTACTAAAAAAGCAAAGGTTATATAAAAGCCAAACCCAATAAGCAAAGGGGATTAGAAAGCGAACTACCCCTTCCTTAAGGACGGAACACTTCCTGTATCGATTAAAGCGAAAAATAAAAATTTAAACTGGCTGACAAAACGGCTGACAGTAAATTTTTCCGCTTTTCCTTACCACCCGTAAACCCTTGTAAACTGGTCGGGACGACTGGATTTGAACCAGCGACCCCTTGCTCCCGAAGCAAGTGCGCTACCGAGCTGCGCTACGTCCCGAAAATACAGAAATGTTATTAAAAGAGCATTTTGATGCGGATTTTAAACAGGATATTATTATAAAACATTTATTTAATTTTTTCCATTAAATTCTTTCGCGCATTTCATTAATCGTTTCCAAATAATTATCGGTTTTAAATATCCCCGACCCGCTCACAAAAATATCCGCCCCGGAATTGGCTACATCGGCTATATTTACCGCTTTTATGCCGCCGTCAACCTCGATAAGCGTTTCTAATTCGCGCCGCCTTATGATTTTGCGTAGTTTTTCTATTTTAAATAAAGAAGAA
>JAJYFO010000081.1 GCA_021785395.1 bacterium
TTGCAACCCGACCCGATTGGCTATAGCACTGGCTTAAATCTTTATGCTTACGTTGACAATGACCCGTTAGATTTAACTGACCCCAGTGGCATGGAAGCTAGTGGGGATAAAAGCTGGCAGATATTGTCAAATGAAGACAAAGGGTCTTTAAATGGTGGTACAGGTTTGGAAGCTCTACAAGATCCAAGTCAAAATTCCACACCTGTTTCGAATACAACACCGATAGCACCGCCAGCTGATTCGCCTAGTATTGTAAACATACCATCCATATGGGATCCTATAACGCCAGTTGTTGACAGTCTTACGGGTTATATACCTGGTGCCATTGACTATTTAAAACAGCCAGTAACTCCACAAAGGTACAGAGATAACCTTAAACTGGCCGGTTCTATAATACTTGATCGCTATAATGGTAACTTATTGAAAGGGATAGTGACCAATACTATATTAACTAAAATTGGTGCACCTGCGGTTGTAAGGTTTATTATAACAAAAGGTGGTATATTAGATTTGGGACCTGATTTAAATCGCATTAACCAAGGAATAAAAGATGTTCACAGGCATGATTTTGGTATTTACAAGAATGTTGGGCCTGCTTTTTTGCCTAAACAGGCACCGAGCCACTATCAAGAACATACTGTTCGCATACCTGGTGCTGATTATCCAGGCGCATCGCGAATAGTAACAGGTAAGTCTGGTGAAAGGTATTATACACCAGACCATTATCAAACTTTTATAAACTTAAAATAGGAATTTAATTATGATTAAAGACAACATTATTGAAATTCAAGGTAAAAAAATCAATTGTCTTTTAGACATTTTAAAATTTTTTGAAAACATTACTCCGTGTCAAAAATTATTTGGATATACAAACTTATTCGATGAAGATAATATGAATCTAAATAGATTTAATGATGTACTCGGCACATTATACGGTGAAATCGAGAAGTCAACAGATAAAAGGCCAATAATTATTAGATGGTTCAATTATAAACATTCAAAAAAAGCACTCAGTTACTCTGAGACTATTAAATTTATAAAATGGGAATTTCCATTATGCCATCCAACTTATCATGAACAATTAAATAATGAAATGGCTTTAGCCTTAAAAAATCAAGGATCAACAATATTTGAAGAGGTGTTGGAAATTATTAAAAATAATGATTTTGTAGTTGAATTGCTTTAAATTAATAAAATCAAACCCAGACTGACGCTGAAGGTAATCTGTGGACTTATTACTTTGGTGGCTATCGGGTTGAAGAAGACGACCCAGTAGGCAACGTTAAAGTTAAATTCTTTAATAGCCTGGGTAAAGTGTACCGTGATATTAATGCGTTAGGGCAAGACGTCGACAATGTTTACGATGGCTTAAACAGGCTAAGCCAGACGATATTTGCCTACGACAATATTGGTAATTTAATTTCTGTAATCGACCCTAATGGCAATACCACGAATACTTTTTACTTTTACTATTTAGTTAAATCTAAAATGCAATTGGGGGCGAATTTTGTTTGATAAGCTTTTGGTGTCAGTATTTTCCATTCATTGACAAGATTGTTTAAGTCAGTTTTAGAACTATTTAAATTATTATTACCATAGTATGGGCTAATTTCTTTGGGTAATTTGCTCGGAATAATTCCATGCGTCTTAGGGTCTATCCAAGGCGGCAATTGGTTTAAATTATTTTGGCAAATTTTACGGTTCGCATGTGGGTCTGAATAAACTTGCGCCAGACAGTTTGTGTTTACGATAAAACAGACGGTTAAAATAAAATAAGTCTTGAATGGCATTTTAGCGTTGCCTCATTAGAGTCTTATTGGGGTCGTCAGCCCAGTAAAAATTCCCATCGTCATCCTCGTAAGCTCCCTCAAAATAAGGTCGACTACCAGGACGCATTCTGATTTTACGGGTATAGTGGTATTTACTGTCTGTTGTATTGGCTTGGTTTGAGTTGTTGACAAGGTTTCTAATATTTTCGCGGGCTTGATTAAGCATACCGTTGAATTGTTGTGATTCGGCCAGACCCGATTCTCTCGATTGATTAGCGTTTTTTTCTTCTATTATAGGCAGAAGCTTATGGGCAATACTTACGTACTGGGGTGGGCTTTGTGGAAGGTTGGAAAATTGCCGTAAAGCTTCTATTGATTGTGGATACATTTCGATACCGTAATAATATAGACCGCTGTAGTAAAGCCATTGGGGTTTTTGGGTGATGGCAAATAAATTACTTATTGCTTTGTTGTAATTTTCTTTCCAGGCGCTATTATTCATTATACATGTTTTGCCACCATTAGTATCGGCGTAATAACTCAAATCGCTAACTATGCATTGATAAATGGCTGCTCGGATAGTCATTTCAGTATTTAGATTATGCGTCAAGGCATCGATTAGGTTGCTAGATTGGGCTAAAAGCTTACTGTAATCACCTGATTTTTTATAGTTTAAATAAAGTCGAAAATTCTTGGCAATATCGTATTGCTCAAGGTAGGGAAGGTCTTGAGCCTGAATTTTGGCTGAGCTTAATATGATCAGTAGAAAGATTAATTTGTATTTTAAAAATGATTTTTTCATAGGCATTTGACAAATTTAAAGGGTTTGATTGCTAGTGATTTGGCAAGTTCCGAATAAATCATAATGGTTTACTTTGGTAATATCGACGTAAGCGAAATCGCCTAAGTCAATATTTTGCTCTTGGCTAGAATTAAAATAGACAAGTCCGTCAATTTGCGGTGCGTCCCATTGACTGCGACCGGTATAAAGATTTTTAGCTTTGTCATAATTTTCAACTAAAACTTTAATTTTTCGCCCAAGCATATTTTGATTTAGTTCAAGCGATATAGATTTCTGGCATAGCATAATTTCTTTTTGCCTGGATTTTTTTATTTTGGCGGCAACCTGATTAGGCATGTGTCCGCTTGGTACTTCAGTTTCTAAAGAATATGTGAAAACACCAAGTCGGTTAAATTTTTGCGTGTTTATAAAATTTAGTAAATGTTCAAAATGGTGCTTTTCTTCACCCGGAAATCCGACGATAAACGTTGACCTTATTTTAACATCGTCAATATGCTCACGGATTAAATTAACCGTACGCTCAGGATTGAGTGGACGAGCCATGGCTTTTAAAACATCGGTGTGGCTGTGCTGTAAAGGTATGTCTACGTACTTAACGACTTTGGGTAAAGAATTAATCGTTTTAAGTAAGTCGACCGTAATTTCGCTAGGATAAAAATACATAATTCTTATCCATTCTAGCCCATTTACTTCGTTTAAGGCCTCAAGCAATTTAGGCAAAGCCATTTGGCCGTATAAATCACGACCGTAATAACTTGAATCTTGGCTTATTAGAATAATTTCCTTGATACCAGATTCGACTAAGATTTTCGCTTCATTCACCAAAGATTCGATGCTGCGTGAACGAAATTTTCCGCGTAATTTAGGAATAATACAAAATGTACAGGTATGGTCGCAGCCTTCGGCAATTTTCAAATAGGCGCTTGAGCCTATGTTAGAAAAAATTCTAGGCAAACTGTCGTAGCCAAACTCGTACGTTTCGTCACTTACGCGACTGATCCTTATATCGCTATCAGACGTAATTTTATCCAAAACGTCGACAATTTCTAATATATTATTGGTGCCAACAATGGCTCTGGCTTCAGGAATTTCTTTTAAAAGCTCGTCTTTAAAGTGCGTGGCCATACAACCGGCTATAACTAATTCTTTGCCACGGCTAGCCAGTTCAACGATGTTTTTAACCGATTCGCGCCTGGCGTCTTCGATAAATGAGCAGGTATTAACCAGGCAGATATTCGCCTCATCGCTGTCAAAGGTGATTTCATAGCCAGCTTTATCCATCAGTCCCATCATGTATTCAGTATCACTGGTATTTTTGGGACAGCCTAAGGATACTATGCCAACTTTTTTATTTATTTTCATTTTTATTCGTCAGTGTAGCGGTAGGGTACGTCTAAAACCTTTTTTATGTCGCTTTGAACGGTCGTTTGGCTGCTTTTAGCCTTGGCCGTTTTGGGTTTGGCAACTGGTTTAGAAACTGGTTTGCTTGCTGTTGTGGATGGTGTCGTGCTGCTGGTGGAATCGTTTTTTTCGGTATTAGTAAGATTAGTACTGGCGTCTTGGTCATTGGGGTTTGACAAATTATTGGCGACGTTGTCTTGCGCCGTGAATGTTCGCTCACAAGGTGAGCCTGGTTTGCCAAAAGATTGCGTCTTGTTAAGGTACGAATAGTCTAGGCTGCCACCATTGCCAACGCGAATTTTAAGCCCGTTATTATTTTCAAAAGACCTTTCGTCGCCAGGTTCTAGAAAACCATTGAACAAAGGGTCGTTACTTTGCAGATTTCTGACCGTTACCCAGACATGCTGTTTGGCTTTTATTTTAAATGTATTTGAACCGGTATCGGTAGCTTGGGTACCGGGATTGGCAAACAAATCAGATTGGTTGTTATTGTTATCAGTGCTTGAATTGGTCGAAGGTTTTGGCGAAGAATTGCTTAAATTATTAGGTATGTCAATTGTACTTGTGGTTTGTGTCGTTACATTCTCGACCTGTTTATTGTAGAGAAAGACGACTAAAAGAACCATAATGGGTATCAGAATTAAAGGGTAATAAACGGCCTTGAATAAGTTTTGGCTTGGGTTTTCATGTTTTGGCTTATAGCCTAAATTGGGTGAATTGGTAACGGTATTGGTGGCGGGAAAACCTAGATGCCGATTGGAGTCATTTTTGTTATTGTCTAAACTATTGACCCATGTTTTATACTCTTTGGTAAAAGGTGTTGGGTCAATGTTTAAGGCTTCAGCTATACGTTTTATAAAACCGTTAACATAGACCGGTTCTGGCATAATATCGTGGTTGCCTTCTTCAATGGCCAGCAAATAATGCAAAGGTATCTTGGTTAATTCATGGATATTTTCCAGTTTTAACCCTTTAGCTTCACGGGCTTTTTTTAAACTAATACCAATATCAGAAAATGTCATTGTTTAATGTCCTACGAGTTCATTAATTTCAGATTTAGTCAAGTAACGAAACTGACCAGGTTTTAAATTTTTTATGGTTAAATTGCCAATTCTTATTCTGTTTAAACTTTTAACGTCATATCCTAAGGCCTCAAACATACGACGGATTTGACGATTTTTGCCTTCGGTCAAGGTAATTTCAATGATCGAGTAAAGTTTAGTGTATTCAATTAAACCAACTTGAGCTGGGCTAGTCAGACCGTCGCTTAATTCGATACCGTTGGCTAGCGCCTTTAGCTCATTGGCTTTAATGTGTCCATTTATTTTAACCCAATACGTTTTTGGTATATGCCGGGAAGGATGGGTGATTAAATTGGCCAAGTATCCATCGTCGGTTAAAATTATCAGCCCGACAGAATTTCTATCAAGCCTGCCAACCGGTTTTAAATTCTTGAGGTCGTTGGGCAGTAAGTCAACGATGGATTTGCGGTTTTTTTCGTCGTGGCAGGTCGTAATGACGTCTTTGGGCTTGTTCATCAAAATATAGGCACAAGGTTTAGATTCCAGGGTATTTTTATTGATGCTTATTTTGTCGGTTCGAACGTTGACCTTTGTGTTGAATTCAAGCACTTTTTTGTCGTTGACCATAACCTGACCAGCCAATATCAACTCGTCGGCCTTACGTCTTGAACAATAGCCCAATCGACTGATAGCTTGGTTTAAACGTAATAAATCACTTGGCAAAGGCATTACTCAAATACTAATTTTCGTCGGACAATATACCGGTACTTTGTCCGGCCATTTGGTGAATTTTGGAGGATATATTTTCTTTGGCGGTGTTAACGCTTTCTTGCGCCATTTTTATAACCCCTTCACTTTTTTGTTGGATACCAGTAATAGCCTGATTAGTCGCTTCTTTGATCGTACCAACCGACGTCGAGGCACGGTTGTATAAGTCTTCGCTGCCGTCGGCTAAATCGCGACGAAATTCTTCGCCTGACTTTGGCGCTGATAAGATACCAAAAATGAAACCCAGGGCTCCACCGATAAAAAATCCTTCTAAAAATCTGTTTGACATCTGCTTAACTCCTTATCCGAAAATAATTATCTAAACTACCCACTACTTGTTACCGTTGTTATGCTTTAAATAAGCCTGAATCCCTGATAAAATGCCCGTTCCCAATACACTAGTATGAATTTGAGCTTTTTTAGTTACATTCGTGACATTGCCCTTTACATCGTCGACCGATTGCGTAATTTGACTGACTTTGTGGCTGGCGACGTTTTTAAAATCGCCAAGTCCCGACATTAGTTTATTTACTTCAGAAAGTGTTACGCCAATTTCTTTGTCTACCGTGGTAGCCAGGCTTTCGCAAGCGGCCAAGGTCTTGGTAAGCTGCAATACCACAGGAACTATAAAACCGGTGAGAAGCAACGAGCTAACGGCCAATAAAACAAAGGACAATACAACTACTAGGTCAAGGTTGGAAAATTGAGGCATTTTTATATGTAATTAACGATGTTGCAAGGGTAAAACTGAACCAGACTCCATTTCGAGTTCTTCGCGCCGTTTGGCAGCGGCTAGCTTACCGGCAGCGTAGGCATCTTTAACCCTGGCGGTCTGTTCTTCAATAATTAACTGACCGTAATTTAAGGCTCCGGCGTAGAAATCGATTGTATCATCTACTATCTTGGAGGCTGAATCGGGTAGACTGCGAGCTTTAAGCTTAATGTTTTCGCGCATTTGGGCGCCTGATTTGGGTGAAGATAATAAAGCTAAAATAAAGCCAGTCAAAGAACCAAATAGTAAGCCTAAAAACCAAGTAGAAATTGAAGAGGTTTCTTCCTTACACGTATAACAACCCTGTTCTTTCATGTTTAATTACTCCGATAACATTTATATCTTGTAACGAATACATTTAAATATTAGCACAAATATATCTATAACTAGGGCAATTTTAACCTGTAAACATTAACGTAAAGTTAATTCTTTGATTTCCAGGAATCGGCTAGCCAAAATATCACAGATGTGTTCAGCAATAGCCCTTTTGGGCATCCTGGGCAAAGTTTCTTTGCTTCCGTCGTTGCTAAGTATTATAACGGCGTTATCGTCGGAACCAAAGCCTATTTCTGGCACGGTAATATCGTTGGCGATTATTAAGTCAAGTTTTTTACGTTTTAATTTTTGCGAAGCGTTGGACAGCAATTCTTCAGATTCGGCGGCAAAGCCAATAACGATCTGATTCTCTCGCTTTACTCGGCTAAGTAAGTCGATAATGTCAGGATTTTGCGTTAAGTCGAGGCTAAAATCTTCTGAGTCACTTTTTTTAATTTTTTGCACCGAAACAAATAATGGTCTAAAATCAGCCACGGCCGCTGTCATGATAAGGGCATCGCAAGTGTCGAATTCTGACTCGACCGATTCTTGCATTTCTTGAGCCGTTTCAACTAAAATTACCGGGTAATTGCGGTCCACTTTGACGGTAGAAACCAACGTTACATCAGCTCCACGGGCGTAAGCCGCGTCAGCCATGGCTATTCCCATTTTACCCGACGAACGGTTGCCAATAAAACGAACCGGGTCGATAGGTTCTCTAGTACCACCGGCTGTTATTAAAATCTTTTTATCTAATAAACTGCCATGGATTTCCAAGCTCGAAGCGACAACCTGAGCGATTGTCGTGATTTGAGCCATTTTACCATAACCCAAGTCACCGCAGGCGACTTCACCAAATTCGGGAGGAATTATCTGGTAACGTAGTTTGTGTTCAAGAACGGCTATATTATCGCGGGTGGCGACATGTTCATACATATTGGGGTTCATGGCTGGCGCTATGAGAACTTTGGCTTTAGTGGCCAGGACAAATGTAGTTAATAAATCATCACAAATCCCATGCGCCAATTTGGCTATGATATCAGCCGTGGCTGGGGCGATTAAAACTAAATCGGCTGTTTTAGCCAGTTCAATATGTTCGGGCTGCCAACTGTCTTTTAGGGCAAAATTGTCGATGTGAACCTTGTTTCGGGATAGCGTGCTCAAGCTAAGTGGTGTTACAAAGTGGCTGGCATTTTTCGACAAAACGCAATGCACATTAGCTCCCAGGCTACGTAGGTTAGATATTAGGTCAAGACATTTATACGCAGCAATTCCGCCACTTATGCCAATGACAATTGTTTTGTTTACCAGACCCTGAAAATTAGATTCAGGAGAGGACATTTTTTTGACTTTTTTCATGATGACTCGCTTGACAACAAAAAGAAGGGTATTTTAACCGTTTACACACTTTATATTATATAGCTAATTTGGCAAAATTAACAGAAACTTTAACTATTAAGATTACTAAACAGTTTTGAGTTAAAATATGTCTTAATGAAGCAGATTTACAAATTTTTTACTTAATTTTTAGGTCGAGGTTAAATGAAGAAATTTTATGTAACAACAGCAATTGATTATGTGAACGCTAAACCTCATATAGGTCACGCGTATGAAAAAATTGCCGCCGATATTTTAGCTAGGTACCATAAAACCTTGGCTAAAAACGTTTTTTTCTTGACCGGTGTTGATGAACACGGCATAAAAGTTGAAAAATCGGCTATGGCTAATAACCTTAAGCCCCAGGAATTTTGTGACAAACTGGCTCTGGAATTTATGCATACCTGGGATAAGTTAGACGTCAAATATAATAAATTTATTCGCACTACTAGTAAAGAGCACAAGGATAGCGTACAGTCGATTTTCTTAAAGTTAAAATCGATAGGGGCTCTTTATAAATCTGTTTATAACGGCTTGTATTGTGAGGGTTGTGAAGATTTTATAAAAGAACGCGATTTAAACGACGATAAATTATGCCCAAACCATTTGCAAGCCCCCAAAGTAATTAGTGAAGAAAATTATTTTTTTGCTCTAAGTAAATACAAAGACGCCATTAAAGATTGGCTTAATAGCAGCGATACGGTCGTTTTACCGGTGACGCGTAAGAACGAAATATTAAATCAGTTGGCTAGCGACGAATTGAGCGATTTTAGCATAACCAGGTCAAGAAGTTCGCTAAACTGGGGAATACCTGTACCTGACGAACCCAATCAGATAATCTACGTGTGGATCGACGCTTTAAGTAATTACATAACTGGTATTGGTTATGATAATGATTTAAACGAAGTTGATAAGTGGTGGCCAGCTGATATTCATCTTATCGGCAAAGACATTATAAAGTTTCACAGTATTTATTGGATAGCTATGCTAATGGCTTTAAAACTTGAATTGCCAAAAATGATTTTTGCCCACGGTTTTTTAACCGTTGAAGGTCAAAAAATTTCCAAGTCTTTGGGTAATATAATTGACCCTAATGCCTTGGTCGATGAGTATGGGTCGTCGGCACTTAGATTCTATTTGTTTTCCCAGCTAAATTTTGATGGTGACGGTGATTTTTCTGCCGTTAATTTCGTTAATTGTGTCAATTCATACCTGGCTAATAATTTAGGTAATTTATTAAACCGGACTTTAACCATGGTTGACAGGTATAGTGAGAGCAAGATACCGAACTTAGACGAAAATTCTTTAGAACCTGCTTTGTTAAGTATTTACCAGGAAAATGTCCTTAAGTTTAACCAAGCCATGGAAAAATTGCAGTTTAATGAGGCTATTGGTTTTATATTCAAAATAGTTGACGCTACTAATAAATATTTAAACGATTCAAAACCCTGGGCCTTATTTAAAAACAATGAGGTAGACAAAACTACAACTGTACTATTCAATTGTTTGTTTATGCTTAAAGAAGTTGCTTTAATGATTTATCCTTTTACGCCCAAATTAAGCCAGGCTATTTTCAGTCAGCTCGGCTTTAGTGATGAAGTTATCGATAAAATTGTCCACGGCCAAAAGGTCGCTTTGACGCCAGGTGTTTTAGTAAATAATTCCGGACCGGTATTTTTAAGGATTGAATTAAACTGACTTTAAAGGTTTTTACATGAACGACAACTTAGCTAAAAGGCTATATATTTACGACAGTTCAAATTTGGATAGTGAATATACAAGTTATTTTTTGGGCTATGGTCAAATTATATATAAAAATTATTTTAAAAAATTATTCAAACTAAGTTATCAGATTTTGGCAGTTGTTCTAATTTTGGTTTTTATTATAGTTATGTATAGTTTGGCCTTTAGCTACGATAAAACCTGGTTGTTCACGTATTTCAAGCAGCATTTAACTGTTCCAACTATAATATTTTTTATTGTTTTTTTGTATATTCAGTTAATGTACTTCCTCAATAATTTGGTGATAAATTTTAGTATCAAAGGCATTGAAATAACCAGCGACGGTCTAATTTTTCTTTATAAATTTTATAAGTCACCGTTATTTAGTTTTGATAATTTAATTAAGGTTCAATATGAGAAACATACCGATTTCTTTGGACGAGAAGCTAATTATGCGAAATTTTATTTTAATATTTTTTATAAAAATTTAAAAAAATCGGATAAAATATGGCTGTTTTTTCTTTTACCCTTGAATTTTATTGAATTTAAGGATACTTTGAATGTCAACCTTAATTTAAATCACCTTGATTCAAGTGAAGACTTAAGAAAATTTGAGCTATCTGTGTCAAAGTTTATACCGCCTTTTTTGCTTGACCAAAAGCTCGTTGATTTGTTAGACCTTAACACGCATATTGATACGTATACTGACATATGGCTTAACTCAATCGTATTAAAAACTCAAGAAAGCAATAAAGAAGAATTGAAAATTAATGATACTATAAAGTCTAATACCTATAAAATTATTGATTATCTAGCTATTGGAGGCCAAAGTAAAGTTTATTTAGGAAGCGACTTGGATAATAATAAAGTTGTAATTAAAGAATTTATTATTTCGGGTAATTTGGATAAAAATCAGCAAAAAAGGATATTGAAAAATATAGTTACTGAAGCTGGATTAATAAAGCATCTTCGCAATTCTAGGGTAACTAAATTTATTGATTTATTTGTTGAGGACAATCGAGCCTTTTTAATCACCGATTATGTAGAAGGAATAGCATTGAATAAAATTCCTAAAGATAAAATAAACGATAATTTAATTATAGCTGTAATGAAGCAAATGCTTGAAATCCTTGACTATATTCATAGTCTTAGCCCGCCAATTATTCATCGCGACTTTACCTTGGATAATTTAATCATTAACAGTCAAAACCAAATTACCCTTATTGACTTTAATGTCGCCTGCCACCTTGAATCAAAATATTCTAATTCAGTACCTGGCAAAATCGCCTTTATGGCTCCTGAACAATTCGCTGGTAACCCTTGTCCACAAAGTGATATATATTCTTTTGGGGCAAGTTTATACGCTTTAATAACTGGTATTGAACCTGAACCATTAACCCAGTTAAAGTTGGAAAGTAAT
>JAJYFO010000277.1 GCA_021785395.1 bacterium
ACTTAAAACCGTGTTAGACATGGTTGTCAATAGAAAATCTTAATCAATGAAAACTCGAATCCTTATACTAGTCCTTTTTCTTATCAATTATCCCCAGGCCGTTTGGGCTTTTAATCATTATGAAAACCCTAATATGAGAGGATCTCAGGTTATATTTGTGACTATTTTTTGTAGTTTGCTTGCCCAGGTTATCAAGGTGTTTACAAAACTTATCAGAACGGGAACAGTTGATTTAAGGGTAATGACTAAAAGCGGTGGCATGCCTTCAAGCCACAGCTGTTGTACCATGGGGATGGCAATTTCAGTCGGACTAATCTGTGGATTTAGTTCGGTATCATTTGCCATCGCTTTGTGCTTAGCCTTTATCGTAATGTATGATGCGGCTGGTGTACGCCGTACTGTAGGACTTCAGGCCAAGGTTTTAAATCAAATAGTAATGGAAATCTTTTCAAACCATGCCAGACTTTCATCGGCCAGGATTAAAGAATTTTTAGGTCATACGCCTAAAGAAGTCATTGTTGGAGCTTGTCTTGGAACAGCAATTGCATATTTAGCAAATTGGGCGATTATGAGATGTTCTTAATCTTTGCTTGAAAATAGCTTGATAACTAGGTTCTAAAGATTTTAGGGTCAATTATGAAAAGACTGTAATCATTGACTACCTACAATTTAATAAAAATATGATATATAATTTTCTTCTTGGAAAGGGTTATCAGAGGACTTTAAAAATTAAACCCAATTAATCAAAAAGGATAATCTGAAATTAATCATTTTAAAAATCTTTTCTAATTATCAACTAATTCAGATAATTAAAATCTTAATACCAGTTTTAGGAGAATTTTTCAAAAAGGAGGAAAGGTTAAACGTTTATACGCTAAACCTAAAGAATAAATGAATACAACAGTTCAAAATACTATAAGTCCCAAAACAGTTCTACCACGTAGATCTAAATTTCCTGGTAAAGAATCCGGGTCGGTATCATTTAATTTGACAGCTATTGGCAGACAATTACTAAAGGACCAGGCCAGTGAAGCCAAAGTCTCGAACGGTGATTATGTAGAAATGCTCATTCGTGAAAGAGATGGTTTGCCACCAATTAAAATTGCAACTCAGGCTAAACAAACCGGACCTAAAGGTGGTGCCAAGTCCTACTTTTTCGGAAAAAATCGTGGAACTACGACAGCTGTATGCGTTACACCTATAGCTCATAAAATGTTAGACACCCAGGTTGCCGAAGCCAGAATGAGTCGTGGTGATTATGTAGAATATTTGCTTAGGTTAAAAGCTAATATGCTAGATGAAAGTCTCAAATCTATGACCGAAGCAGAAACACTTGAAGAAACCGGTTCTATGGGTGTCGCTAGCGAATCAGCCAACCAAGTAAGTAGTATAGTTACTGCCGAAATGGAATCGGTCAAAGTTATGTCAATGGGTCAAGAAGAAACAATGCCTGAGCCAGAAGTTAAAGAAGAACCAAAACAATCCAGTTTCTTCACCACAACAACTGCTACAGGTGACTCTGAAACTCGCACTATGTCTAATCAACCATCATCAAATAGCTTCTTCACGCAAAACTGGTAATTGCTAGCAGAAGCTAGGATAAGACATTTTAAAACTGAATTAATTATTGACGATCGTCGGTAATTATGATATCACCTCCTTAAAAAAGCAGAAATTACGGTTTTCGTAGTTTCTGCTTTTTTAATGCTGAAAATTTATTTACGTAGTGAAATATATAAAAATTATATTTTACTAACCTTAATTTTTTCTTCTTGATTACTGAGTAATTTAGAAGTATATTTAGTACAAGTAGATCGGTAAAGAATAGCCTTTAAGTATAAAAATCTGCCCTTTTGCTCGTATGTGTTATATGTTTTGGTAAAAGCCTATGCTTAACAATTTAGAATCACTAATTAATCTGGAAAAACTAAATGACACAAGTCAGTATCTTACGCAGTACTATTTACCAGAAGTTAAAATTTTAAGTTTTAACTACCCTGACCATTCTAGCAGTTCAAATTTAAATCAATTGGCCTATAAGTTAAATACCCGATTTAACTGGTTTGCTTTTAGTCAGAATAAACTTGAGAACAACGGTATTTTTCAGTACACAGGAATAAATACAGATAAAGATTTATACCAAAATTGTAAAAATTTTATCGGTAATTATTTAAATTTAAGCCTGCATGGTTTCGAATCTTTAGCTAAGCTCGAGCCTAGTCATTGGTTGGCCTATAAAGTAATGAATGAGAAAATTGCGTTATCTAGCCAGTACGCTTCGACTAATAGTATTCCTAATGTTTTTTGGCTAAATAATTTTGAATTGGCTTTAGCCCCAGCTTTTATCCCTAAGCAGAAAGGAACTATAATCTGTCAATTTATAGATACATCCTGGCCAAAATTTAATTTAAAGCAAAACTATGAAATTTGGAAAAGTATCACGTTGGGATTATTGGCTAATAACCTCTTAGGCTTTCAGAATAGCGTTTATTGTGAGAATTTTTTAACATACGTTGAAGCTTTAATACCACAGGCAAAAATTAGTCATAACCAGGTTGTCTACAAAGGACATAAAACTGGTCTAATCGCTAACCCTATTGGTATTGATTTTCGCCAATGGCAAAAAGTAGCCAAATTAAACGGTCCCCATGCTGCAATCCTAAAAAAAGAGCATAAATTGGCCAACCAGATAGTTTTAGGTGTCGATAAATTATGCCCGAGTAAGGGTATTATAGAAAAATTAGCTGGATTTAGTTCTTTCCTCGAGAAAAATAAAGCTTGGCATAAACGTATTCACCTTGTCCAGATTTTGGGCAAGCCAGAGTATAATGGTATCGTGTACGAAGATTACGCAAGGCAAGTTGATTCGGCCATAGATAATATTAATAGTCGGTTTGGGGTAGACAACTGGCAACCGATAAAAGTTATTAAAGATAAGCTTAGTCAGAAC
>JAJYFO010000278.1 GCA_021785395.1 bacterium
TCCTAACGCATCTATTCGACTCAATCAAGACGGCCTAAAAAAGTTTTTAGGTGACCTGGAGTGCGAAATTATGGAAATCGTCTGGCAGCGTGGAGGACCTTACGTTACCGTAAGAGAAGTTTACGATGTTGTCAAGTTGCGCCGAAACATTGCTTATACAACTGTTATGACCACGATGAATCGACTATACGAAAAAGAAATGCTCAAGCTTGTCGGTAAAACCGGCTTAGCCAATTGTTTCGTGCCTTCGGTTAGCAAAGATAAATTTATCAAAAATTCTTGTGAAATTATACTAAAGGTGGTATACCGCGATTTTAACCGCGAGTTTAACGATTTTCTCGATAAGCAGAAAGCCAAGAAGAAGCGCTAATAAGGCTGATTTAGCAATTGTTTTGCTTTGTCTTTTAAAAAAATACAAAGGAGCTGGCATTTAGCTCGATTAGCATTTGGCCGTAATTACTTGATTCCCACCAGCTTCTTTGGCGCTTAATAAGGCCTGGCTGGTTATCTCGATTAAATGGCTGACATCACTGCTATGTTGAGGGCAGGAAGAGATAGCAATCGTAGCTGAAACCTTAATAGCCGAATTGTCTTTGAGGTCGGTAATATCTAGGTTGTTGATATTTTTTAATATCCTCTTGGCTACGTGGCTGGCTCCTTCTACGTCGGTTTCGTGTAAGACTACGACGAGTTCTTCGCCGCCCCAACGGGCTGGTAAATCTATTTCGCGCACTGAAGCCTTGACTATTTTAGCTACTTCAATAATAACGGTATCACCAAGTTCAAAACCATATTTTAAATTTATTTCGTTTAGGTTGTCAATATCAATTAACAATATAGATAACGAATAACCAACTCGGATAGCCCGTTTGAGCGATTCTGACAGATGTTCTTTGAACACAAAGCGATTGGGGAGTTTGGTTAAAATATCGGTACCGTTTAATTCTTGGATTTTGGCTTCTAGGTTATTTAACTCATTTTTCAGCCGGTCTAACTCTCTTTCCTTATCTTTGAGCGTTTTCTCGAGACTTACATTTTGGGTTTGGACTTTTTTAAATTGACTTTCTAGAAGTCTTTGCCTGGCTGGTGTATGCAGGTTTTGAAGAATTTGGGCTAATGGGCTTTTCATAATAAACAGACCTTGAAAAATAATTAGGCACTTGTTAAGAAAAGATTAACTAAAATTATAGTTAAAATTACTTAAGCTTTTATATGATAACTAAATAAAGTGATTCTGACTAGACTATTATAAGTAAAAACCGCAATTAATAAGATTAAATTTTTTCCTAAGGGTTCGATGGCTATAATTCTAGGGTCGGATTTTAATTAATGAAAATAAACCGTCGATTAATTTATCGATGGTTTACCCATTTTAACTATAAAATTACGTCAATAAATGGCGTTTTAAAATTTTGAGAAAAGGTTTTTATATCATAGCTAGGATAGATAGCGACGATTAAAATTACGGTAAGAATAACAACCTAAAAGAACGTTTTTATCTTATTTGTGAGAAGAATTAGTAAGCCATCATACTAGTTGATGGATATACGTTTTAGTTCCTCTTCGTGGACTTTATCTAAAAGAACCAAAAAGTACTTGCGTTTTCGACTGTCTACGGAAAATGAAATGGTCGCTTGGTTAGAAGAATTGGGTTGAATTTTTTTATTTAATTCCTTAAACTGTGACATCACGGCTGGGTAATATAATTGGTTGTGGTCAGAGATAACGACAAAGTCGTAAAAACTGAATTGTCGCTTAGATAAATTATTTACGGTTAGATTTAAAGTTAATAAATTAGCTTTTTTATCTCCCAGTGGGTCGCTGTTAAAATAATATTTTTTGATAATTAATTCAATTGGTTGTTTGGGTAAGTTTTTCAAAGATGGCAAGCTCGCGTTTGGGCTTGGCAAAAAGGTCGGTGCGGCGATTTGTTCGCTGGTGACTAGTTTGATTTCATCGGTCGGGTAAAGATTGGTGACTTCGCCTTTACGCTTTAAAGCTGCAAATAGGCCAAGCCCGGCGCCTAGACCAGCCCCAATAGCTACCGAATAGCCGTGACTGGCTATGGCTAGCGGTATTCCGGTCATCTGTGTAGATAAAATAGCGCCAGCTATCGCCCCTTTGGTAACGTATACCGAATCGGTGGCAAGAATTTTAGTCACGGCTACTAATTTTTTATCGCGAGTCGAAAACCTACAGTTAAAAGGCAGATTGACAGCGCCATCAGGGCTTATGATCTGCGAAAACTCAACGCTAACGTAGCCGTTGCGACCCAGGCGCTTGGGTGACATGACTTGCGTCACTTTGCCCTTGATGTACCAGTTGCCAGGCAGGCTGGAAAACAATCCGGTGCCAACATTACTGGCTATACGGGCAATAACTTCGTCGCCAACATGGCTTATTTCAGAGTTTAAATTACAGTTTAAAATCAGGTCTACTTTTGTCTTACTTGGAATAGCCTGCTTTTCGTCGATTAAAACCTGGTCTTCGTATTTAGAATGGCTGACCGACCCTTTTAGTAGGGGTGTATTTAAAACTGGTCTGTCAGTGTTTAAATTTCCTTTCGCCAAATTGCCGTCAAGGCCAGTCGAATTAAAGTTATTTGGACTGGTTTGGGCTAGCGCACAATTACTGGGATAATTGATTAGGCTAATAATAAGTAAAAATGATAGGATTTTAGACATGGTAAATTTATCATGCTTTAGATATACCTTAATTATACTTAAAAATCGTCGGGTAAGTGATAACTGGTTTAATTTTTTGACCGGCCTTTATAAAGAAAATATTGTTTTTGTAATGGTTGTGTTAATTATGAGTTAAACTTAACCTTAGAAAGAACGTTAATGATACTTGAGGGAATATTATGAATCTAGAAAATTTTACGACTAAATCGCAAGAAGCGTTAAATTATACACGTAGCCTAATAAGCCAGTTCGGGCACGCTGAGGCC
>JAJYFO010000279.1 GCA_021785395.1 bacterium
ATGCCTGATTTTTCATTACCCTATGCCCAAATCGGCGAAATTTACGACCAGAAAAAAGATTTAACCAACGCCATTAAATATTATGCCTTGGCTACTAATTCAAACCCCGGCAGTTACGATTATAATTTAAAACTCGCCACGGCTTATTTTGATAATAAAGAATATAGTAAAGCACTTAACTATTATTCTAGATTAACAGATTTATACACTCTAAAAACCAGTGATTACGAAAAAATGGCCCAATGTTACGCCAGGCTCAATCAGTACAAACAAGCCTATGAAATGCTTTTAAAGGCTTATTCTGGTTGATTTAATGAACTAAATAATATCGAGCGCTTGGAAAATCTACGCTAAATTCAGTCTTTAGTTTTAAAATTAATATTAAATCTGGGGAAATCCCCCTTTACAAGGCCTTAAAAAGTTATAAAATAGCAGTCAAAGATTCTATAATTCTATTACTTTAAGAGGGGTTTTTATGGACAGTTCAATCAATCAGTTTAATAATCAAGTTGAAAAGACTATCAACAATGTCAAAGAAACCAGTAAAACAGCCGGGACGCAAGCAGCCTATAAAGAATTAAGAAAAGAATACGAAAATTTTATTGCCAACCCCAATCACAGCCAGTCAGAAGATAAGGCTTTTATCCAAAATGTGGCTTACGGGCTAAACGACCAAATGGTTGGTCTGTCGGCAGCCTGGGGTTTAAACCAGTTACAGGCCAAAGAAGTGACCTATAACCAGGGTAGTGATAGTGAAAGGACCGTAACCGAATATTCGAGCCATGGACACGACCTCACTCCTAAAACCATTTTAAATGACGGCAACCTCACCGATGTAAATGCCAACGGTCAAATAATGACGCCTTTTGACCAGGTAATGGCGCAAGAACTGACTGCTAATTTTGACCAGTTTCATCACTCCAAACCCGTTCTAGGCTTATTTGGTCACGCATATCTAAGCCACGACACATTAATCCATAAAATTGATAAAATAGACAAGGCCAATTTTAAAGAACAGGCCTTGATAAGAAATCAAAATGAAGACGTTAATATCGCCCAGTCTTTAATGGCCAACAATAATGAGTTGTTTGCGACCTTAGACGGTATAAACAACCAAGAGCCAACCGGAAAAATCCACCGAGATAATCTTAAGAAATTTATTAAAGACGTAGAAACAAACCCTAACGGAGTTATTGCCCAGTCTTTCGACACCGAACAAATCTCCATGGTATATAATTTGGAAAAAAACTGGGATAGCGAACAGATTAAAATTCTTCACCCCGATGGCTACATTTCGTTTGACTCTATGGCCAACGCCTTAGGCTATAGCGATACCCAATCGATGTACAATAACCTAGAGCGACGATAAGTTTGTAAGTAGAAAATAAACCAAAACTATTTCTAAACACAAAAAATATATCGATAGTTTTGCTTTCAAATAAATAAACCTATTTTATTTAAATCAATAGTTTTATGCAAATGACAAATTTATTTTTTTGGTCTAGCGTACTGGTAATAAAACAAAAAAGAAATTAAATACAGAATCAAGCTTATTGTAACCAACCCATTATTACCCCAGAAATACGACAAGTATTCAAGAATTCCACCCAACATAGCTCCAAGCAAATTATACGTAAATGCTTTGGCATTGGAATCGCACTTAGTTAAAGCTATAGGGAAAATTAAACCGGCGAATAAAACTGGGGCTATAAGAATGACTAGTAGCAGAAAACTACTTACATAATAATTATCAAATAATTTTAAAAACGGCTCAATATCAATAAATTTAGTCGCAAAAAGACTAAATCCGAGTAATAAATAAATCAAATTTTGATTTTTTTCGACAAAGTCCTTAAATCTAATAACCAGAATATTGGCGAGATAAACCATCACCAGTATACCATTGATTACCATAGATGAAGTAAGCCACGTGGTACCAAACACAAGTGTCAACCTGGCTATAGTAGTCAGCTCGAGCAGTAAAAAACCGGCTCCTAAGAAGAACAATTGCATATATATTGACTTGGGACGGTCTTTTATAACATTAAAAGTGGCTATAAAACTAAACAGTAAAACTTCACCTAGAATAATTAAATAATACCAGTCAATAACACCGGGTTGAACGTATAAAAATGGATAATCGTCGGTTAAAACAGAATTACTAAAATTAGCCATTTTAGGTTGAATTAATTTATAACAATCGGGTAAATTAACTTTATTGACATTAATATCAGAATTGTAAATAAAGCAGATGTCCTGCATTTTGCTATGTTTAGGGTCGGCTATCAATATTAAAAAATTATTTTTAAGCGCTTGATACATCGTTGATATGAGTCTTTCCTGGATCCATGGCTTTATATTAACAAAGTCCAAAAACATAAATCCGTCTTTACGTAAAAGATTTTTAGCGGCTTCAATGCTTTCTTTCGTGTATACATAACAGTCCAGACGAACTGAAGACCCTTGGCCCGCTACAGCCTGAGAATCGAGGAAACCATATAATATAAGGTCGTACTTTTGTTTAGTAGTGTTTATAAAATGCCTGGCGTCATCATTAATTAAATTTACATTCTTATTTTTATACCATGGGTTGTACTTTTTTCCCAAATCAAGAATAACAGGGTCAATTTCCACGGCATCAATGTGTTTGGCTCCACATTCTAAAGCCGTTAACACATTTTGACCCAATCCAGCTCCCACTATAAGCACATTGTCAAGCTTTTGGTGTGGAATCAATTTATAGGCTAGTCTATATTGAACAAATCGGTCCAAGAGCTTTTGTTCGAATTTAGATTTAGGTATTGTACTAAGTCCGTTGGGAATTAAATTACTATCGTTAGAATATAATTGATAAAAACCACGGTTAACTCCCAGTTCGATGGCCTGGCAATTATTATTTTTATCTTTTAAAATAGCGATATCGACTCTTTGCAGAGGGGACCAATA
>JAJYFO010000280.1 GCA_021785395.1 bacterium
TAAACCCAAAGGGTACGATCCAAGCAAAAATACTAAATACGGGCTGGTTGTCTTTGCTCCTAATCAAGATGTATTTAATAAACTCGATACTAGCTGGCAAGAAGTTTTAGACAGGCAAAACTTGTTTTTAATAGCACCGCAAAATATTGGACCATCAGCTGGCCCAGATGAAGTTTATAATAGTTTGATTCTAGCTGGTTTAGAAATGAAAAAAAATTACCCCATCGACGAAAATAATATTTTTCTGGTAGGGTTTTCAAGAAACGCAAGAGCTTGTAGTGATTTAGGCTTTTATCAACCAGACTTATTTGATAAAATCGTCTGTGTCTGCGGCGCTGATTTCTACCGTAAAGTTAACGCAGTTAAAGCTTGCACTATTTACGATACCAAAGGTAGTTATTATGGTCTCATAAACGCAACTGCCAGCGAAATTGAAACGGCCAAAAAAAGTGTCAGCTTTTTATTTATAACCGGCGATAAAGATTTTCGCCAAGGTAATATTTTAGACATTTTCGAAAATGGCTACATGAAAGACGGTTTTAGTGCCACTTTGTTTGATATTGACGGAATGTCCCATGAATTAATCGAAGGAAGCATATTGGCTAAAGCTCTTAAAACGGTAAGTGACTATCAAATTTTAATTCATTTAGACCAGTGATACCTGAAACGCACATTATGCTATAACTAGCTCTTACTAATGAATTTTTTCGAAGCAACTAAAGCAAAATACCTTATTTTTTTAGCCGAGATCGTGTTGCATAAGCTAAATTATTAAGACAGTTTGGCAGTCGCTGACAACTTACAGTATTTATTTAAACTATCTATATTGACGCCGTAAAAGTACTAAAAGACTTATCATTAAACAAATCTAAAGTCGATAAAGCGATAATCAAGGGTATTATTAAAACAGCCTCAATAATTCAGACTTTAAGGCCTGGTCGGGTTTATTCACGAATAAAAAATCATGCACTCGATAAAATAAGCTTTTTAAACGAATACTTTGAAAATAATGTAAAAAAATTCAAAATGCAAGGCAAGAAATAATGCCTTGCCTTTTGGACAAGTATTGAACGAATTAGAACTAAAGATATCGGTTACCTTTACTAATTTCTTCTAAATTTGTTCCCTGCATAAATTACCAATACAGTCAAGACGCCTAAAATGAATTAATTTTATTTTAGGCGTCTTCAATTTTGCCCATTTTTCAAAGTATTATAAAAAAATTTTTAGTAATATTTAATCACATTTTAATACTGACAACACCTTGACAGGTTAAAGTTAACGTATCGTGTGAACATACTATACTCAACTCGGGAACGCAGCCTACTAACAATTGCACGTATTGGAGAAACATAAATGGCCAAAAGTCAAATTTTTATATTCACCCCTAATTCAATAAGAAGTCTATGGGTGACAAGAAAAGTCAAACGAAACTCGATAGCAGTTTATCTTATGTTGTTTTTATTTAGCCAGCTAAATCTTGCCAACGCCAGCGAATTAGACAACGCTTCTGCCAATAGTTCAGCTGGTCACTTCAGCCATAGCGAAAATATAAATCCCTACAACCGCAGTGAAATAAACAACACTTTAGCCAGTGTTAATCCAGCCATAATTAACCCTGCTATTGATGTAGCCCAAGTTATAGGTAGCGTTTTACACTCAAGCCTAAATTTATCGTCACCAACCGATAGTTTTAACGTCGGCAATTTACCGCATAGCGTTAGTATTGACGTAAACGGTCACAGCGACATTGTGACTAACAACCAATTCGTTACTCCAGCTGAGGCTGTAGCCGTAAACCAAGTATTATCGACCAACCACCAAAGCCTTATTTTAGGCGAAAACAGGATCGCTATAGGCGGAAGTTTAAGTACCAACAATCTAACGCCTAGCAATGCCTATAACACTTTAAATAACTTTGAGTTGCCCAGCAACGTAACTTTAATAGCTGGCAATAATTTAATTTTAAAAGGCGACTTGCAAAATTATGGCGACATTGTATTCAATAATAATGGCAATTTACAAGCCAATATAGTTTTAAATGAAAACTCTGGGTTAATAAGTTCTAGCGGAAATTTAAACATAACGACCAATGCTTTGATAAACGATGGTGGCGGTATTTACGCTGGCAACAGCCTTAGTCTAAATACACCCGTTATTTATAATAGCGGAACGGTAGAAGCTAGTTTAGGCAATGTAAATATAGCTAGTGCCAATAACCTTGACATTACCGGAACGGCTAATAGCATTATTGAATCTAATTCAGGCAATATCAACCTAAATTCTTCGTCCAGTTCTTTGAGCAATGGTCTTAACTTAGCCTTTGGCAATTATTTAAGCAAGGAATTAAACCTAGACGCCAACCAAGGCTATATCAACGCTGGATTAAATAATGTTACCGGGCAGATTAATTCCCAAGGCGATAGTGAACATATATTTACCCAAAGTGCCGATATGATAATAGGTAATAGCAATATCAAAGGCGACCCAACCTACGATAGCACAGGCAATATTTCATTAGACGGAGCCATTGCCACCAATGGTAGTAATTTGGCTATAGTAGCTGGTTTTGATATAGGTGTTACGTCTGGCTCAACAACATCGATAAATACCACTGTAACAAGCAGTGGTGGTGGTAATGGTGGCAATGTGGTCATGATAGCTGGCGTCGGCACTAATTTAACTGGATATAGCAATCAAACACCGACTGTAACACCAGGATTAACTGGCGAAACATCAACCATAAGCGTTACCCTAGGAGCCACAAACGGAAATGCTGGTGGCAATATAGATTTAAGCACGGGTAATAGTTTGGGTAATGGAAATTTTGTTATTTATACAAATGGCACTGGCACAAACGGTAACGGTGGTAATGTAACGCTGGTGGCACAGGCTAGTGGAAGTACGGGCGGGGGGGTTCTTGTTAGTGATTCAACACAA
>JAJYFO010000281.1 GCA_021785395.1 bacterium
ATGATGCGTATCGAATATACCTGGAAAAATACCAGCCCCAGACGTAAAACTGCCATTTGTATTAGATGTTGAACTTCCCAAGGCTCCGGTGACACCACTGGACGCACCCGGAATAGCTATAGCCGGAGCCACAGCCCCACTGGTAACGGCTGACCCAGACTGAATATTGGCTATTGGTAGCCCTCCAGAGGCAGCTGGAAGTGTAGCCGCCCCTGTATTGGCTCCAGTATTGGCGGTAGAAGCTGTGCTAGTTGGGCTGAAACTAGCTTTTTGCCCCAAAGCGTTATTAGTCGCGCGCCCGGCAAAAGACGAATTTAAAGCTGAAGCAATCGAACCGCTAGCCACACCTCCTAAAGCACTGCCGCTAGACCCGGGTGTGACAGTAGTACCACTATAAGAATACATCGTAAAAAACGAAGCGGTAGGGTACAATGGCGACGCGGTGACCTGGATATTGCGATTAGCGGCTAGCTTAAATAACTGATACTGTTTTAGCTCGGGCCTTGTAGCCATGGCCGTGAGCAATAACTTATTAATGTCTAATTGGCTATCGACTATAGGCACTTCTTGGATCGTCTGCTCAGCAGGAACCAAATTAACGGCCATAGGAAAATTAAGAGCAAAAGCTAAGGCTAAGCTTGCCTGCCGGACAGTTACCTGTTGCTGCAAATAAGCCTGCCTATCAGCTGCTAATTGTGACATCGATTGCATGACGGCAAATTTTGTTCCGGTACCAGCGTTATTGAGCGACTGGTTAAGCGCCAGTTGAGCCGCTGAGACCTCGACCGACTTGGCTCTTATCTGTAACAAAGCGTGGTTTAACATTAAATTAGTGTATTTCATATACACATCGAGAAGCGCGTCATTTACGGTTGTATACAGAGCGAATTTCCAACCGCGCTGCCGGTAGTATTGACCCAAAACCGAGTATAAAACGGCTCCGCCTTGAAATACGGGGTAATTAACGCGGGTCTGAAAAATTTGGGCGTTGGCTGTGGCACTTTTATTGAGTACATTGTAGTAGTTGGTGTTATAAGACATTAGCAAACTGGGCAGCGACGAAGAAATACTGCCGTATAACTGGTAGTTTTGGTAATTATAACTTTCTTTGGAAATTTTAATGGAAAGGTTGTTGTCCAAAGCGTAGTTAAGGGCTTCTTTTAGCGTAATGGGTCGGTCAAAATCAGACTCAGCCTTAATTGGTCTAATCGAAGACATTTGAATAATAGACTGCAGGCGTAGATTAGATAAATTAAAAGTGCTGTTAATCTTATGAACGCTTGGGGCTGTCGTTCCCAAATCTAATATGCGCCCACTCTTTAGCAGTTTGTCGATATTTTCTTCTTCAACTTGCGTCAATTTAGCCCTATTATCGAGGCTTGAAGAATTATCAAAACTGGCCGCATTATTTACTATATTTGGCTTTATTTCACCAGGCGAAGCAAGAGCCTGTAAATTTGACGCTGAAAAAAAAACAAAGTTAAAAACTATAATTAACGCAACTAATCTATTGGTATTGATCATAAAAAACAAGCTAGTTACTTGATAGTAAGCAAAGTAATATAAGATTTAGAGGAATATTTGTAAATTTAAATATTTAGACTGGTTAATATAGTACCTTAAGTAGCTTAGCTAGATTATACTAATTTATCAGTAATTAAATTTAATTTTAAACTTTCTTTGCTGCAAAAATACATATAATGATTATTAAAATTTTTAAATTATCTAATGTTTTAGCCTGTTTTGTGTTTATCCTAGGTGCTGGCAACGCCATTTTACCGGGGGATTGTAAACACAATAAGGTAAAACTTAAAGGTTCTTATATAAATCCAAAATCTACCCCAAACAGCCTAAACACCATTAATGACAGCGGTTTAAAAGATATATTAGCCAAGCCCATAGAAGATAAACCGTTTATTCCCCTCAATAAAATAGCCGCTAACGACGTAAGCTTTAAAATTAAGTCTGACGATATTTTAATTCAAAACTACCGCGGGTTTATCATTGAAGTTAAAAACAATACCGATAGGCCGATTATTTTCGAGGCTGATAAAGCTTATTTAGACAATACAAAAAAAAAACAGCTGTGTTTTTCTATAGACAAACTATTTAACGTTAACACATCGCGCCTGTACGAATTTAAAACCGGAGCTAAAGCAGCTATTCCAGCCGCTCTAACTGTTGGGCTATACCCAACTATTAAAGACATAAAAGAAGATAAAGGCCCATTTTTAGACCGTTTTGGCGCCGATGAAAAAAGGCGACAAGAACAGCTATCATCTTTTCGCAAAAGGATTCTCTGGCCCAACGATACGTCTTGCGGCCGAGTTTATTTTGACAACGACTACGATTTCAACAGCGCCAAATTAACTATGCCGATCGTCTCCTTTTTTGACGCCAAAGATACAGCCACGATAAGCACTGTTTTAAACGTAAAATAAACAACCGCTTGTACTTTACCAATCTTGCTTAATCTGTTTGTGGAATTAACTTGGGAGAGGGTATTTTAATTCAAAGCGAGTTTAATTTTACTATTATTTCTTGCTATTTTTTCTTACGAATCTAGCTTATTCTGTTTCCAGATTGGGTCTTGGAATTTTGTTGTGGGCTTACTTTCTTCGTCGAACCACCTGGTCATCGTTAATTTCTGCTGGGTGTAAAAATAAATAGCCTCTTTACCTTGAATGTGCAAATCGCCGTAAAAAGAAGAATTCCATCCGCTAAAAGAGAACCACGCCAAAGGAGCCGGAACACCAACATTTACGCCGATCATACCAGCGTTAAATTTTAGCTTGAATTCTCGGGCACTTTTACCGCTATTGGTAAAAATAACCGCCCCATTACCGTAATCGCATTTATTACCGAGGTTTAAGGCTTCGTCCAAATTTTTAACGCTAACTACAGTCAAAACCGGTCC
>JAJYFO010000282.1 GCA_021785395.1 bacterium
AAGCAATTGTGGCTATCGCAATATACAGGAAAGAAATATTGCCCCTAACCTAAAAATATTTATTAGCGAATTTTCAATCCCCAGTTTAATATTGTCGGCCAAACCCTTACACGACCTATTTACAAGCAAGTCCAAAGATAAATACGCAACTAGTATAAAGTCAAAAATTCTTAAAACAGCGTCGATAATTTATCAAAACAGCTATTATAAAGGTCTTTACATTCAGATGAATAAAATGAATACAGCTTCTATTTTTTAGGAATAGCCCAATCATGGCGGGCTCTTAAGCCCTCGACGATAAAGTTTATGGCAATAGCCTGTCTTAGACCGATATTGATTTTGGGGGCTGGGTCGGGCAATTCGTCACGAAAAGTTAAATTGGTATTATTGTCAAAATGCCCTACTAAATGAAGTACTTTACCTTTACCACAGTTGAAGGTAAAGGCCAAAACACCCATATGGTTAGTGTCGAACCTTGCCAAATCACTACTTTGCACTAAAACTTTAACTCTATCATAATTTAAGTAACCAATAATCTGCGATTTGTCATCTAAATACCAGTAGGCACTAGGCACCGTATTAGCTAAAAGCTGGATTGAGTCATCGACGACCCTGGCGTTGACCAAACCACTATAAGACAAATCCCCGTTCCACTGGGCAAAATCAGGGAAACACCTCTCTATAACATTTTGCAGACACCAATCGGTAGTCAACAAGTATCCACCATTATAAACATAACGCTGTATCGCTGGCAGTAAATCACGCGACAAATTCCCAGCACAATTTATTATAACCACACTGTAACGACTCAAGTCCATATTGTAAAGGTCGGATTTTTTAACCGTCGTTGATGGGATTTTAAGACAGCGCAATATATGCTCAGAATCGTCCCAAGCACCTTTTATGTTTAGAATTTCATGCTCACTTATTTGACTGTGAATTTTGAAAAATAATGGATGGGCAATTTTAAGCCAATCTTCAAAAGTTTGGCTTCCAGCCCTTGATTTAGTCGGATAAGTATCTTGATAATTCTGAATAGCCATAGCATTAGCCAAAACCGGCAAATCTTGAGTCTTTGGCTTACTTAACTTGCGGTAAAAAATACTTTTTAAACTATAGAAATTACTGCCTGCCTGTAATTTATTATTTTTAGTAAGCAGCCCAGGGCTTATTCGGGAATCAATTGTATGACCACTTGGTGTATAATTTTCATCTGGATATTGGTTAACGCCTTCATTATTATTAGTACCGCAATTATTATTATTGTTAGTACTGTTATTGTTAACATTATTCTGGTTATTACTACCGCTACTATAGCCACTGGCTTTGTCCGTATTTTTGTTTAGCCTATAGCTATCGACGTCATCGCTAACCCAATCAGACGCAAAAACAGCGCCTGTAGTTAATAAAATAAGCTGGACGGTTAAAAAAAGCAGACGTAGTAAACGCATCATTTCAATTCAGACAGAAAAACGTGATTTAATATACAATCTCTTACTATAGCCTTAATATACCCAAAAATCAAAAAAAATAGTTCTTTTAATATTAATCATAAATTTTTAACTTATTTTTAGTTTGTTTTGTAAGTATTTCAAAGCGTAAGCGATCTCGTCAAGCTTCAAAATATAACAAAAAAATAAATATATTATAATTCCTGCCATACCTAAAATTCCGACACATACAAATTTTAATATCACGAAACCGACAAGGCCATAACTATTGCTAATCAATCCAATTATATAAATCCAACCCCAATAACAAATTATCGCACTGCTTAAAGAAGAAAAAATCATAATCGTTACTGGCTTAATTATACTTCTTATATTCAAACTGCCTATTTTTTTAATAATAAAAAAATATAGCAAACATAAATTTATAAATGTCACTATTGTTGTAGACAAAGTAATACCACCGATACCTAAGGGTTTTACCAAAAGATAGTCAAAAATAAAATTGGTAAATATGGCAAATAAAGCGATATAATAAGGCGTTTTAGTATCTTTGTGGGCATAAAAAACCCTGGTTATAAGGTCGCGAGCTACATAGAAAAAAATTGACGGTATAAGATAAGTAAGCGCCGTTACAATTAGGGCTTTTGATGTTTCATTAAAAGCACCTCGCTCAAATAAGATTTCAATTATGGGTGTTTTGAGGGCGAATAAAATAGCCCCCAAAGGCAAACTTAAAAAGAATAAAATTTTTAAAGCCTTATTAAATTCGTTTTTTAATAAATCGGTTTTATTTTCGTAAACATAAGTCGTGAATCTAGGCAAAATTGGCACTAGCATGGCCGTTAACAATACACCAAGAGGCAACTGAACTAACCTATTAGCGTTAACAATAGCTGTCCACGAACCTTCGTGCAATTGTGAAGTAAAAAAACTGTCCACATAAATATTTAACTGCCCGACTGATGTACCAATAGCTGCAGGCCAAAGCATTTTAAAAAAACTTACCGTGTTTTGACCAATTTTATAAAAATCGTTAAATTTATACCCAGCCAAAATATAAGCCTGAATGATAAATTGCCCAAAAGCTCCTAGCAAAGTGCCCAAAGCCAGACTTAAGCCCCCTAACTTTTGACCAAAGACTAGGACCGTTAGAATCAAAACAAGCGAACTTACAGCCGGGGATATAGATGGCAAAAAATATTTATCCAAAATATTCATTATCCCATAAACAATACCGATTAAACCGGCCAAGATTATAAGCGGCAACATAATCCTTAAATCTAAGGTTGTTTCCTGCCAAAGTTTCGCAATAAAATTGGCGTTAGAACTGGTGCCAGGAATTATAAGCCTAACTAAATTTGGGCTTAACCAATAGCCTATAAAGGTTAAAACTAAAAGTACTATAAAAGTATAAAAGACAATTTGGCCAATGGTGCTGGCCATTTCATTATTGGGTT
>JAJYFO010000003.1:0-33380 GCA_021785395.1 bacterium
CTCGTTAGCGACAATGTCAGTCGGACCAATCAACTTAATGCCAATATTATACTCGCGAGCAGCTAAACAGGCACCATGGACAATTTCTCGAGGAGCAAAGTCGCCACCCATAGCGTCAACGGCAATCGAAATCATACGAAACTCCCTAGTATAAGCGCCAATTGATTAATAAAAACACCTATTTATTAGAAGCTGGTCGGCCACGATAGTAGCCACAATTAGTGCATAACTGGTGTGGGCGCTTGGACATGCCACACTGGCTACAGGCTACAACATCAACTAATTGGGCTTTCCAATGAGCTCGGCGCTGGTGCTGTTTTTGATGTGAGGTCTTTTTCTTAGGAACGGCCATAATTTGTCTCCTTAATTTATTTACATTCTAGTCGTTGTTATGGGGAAGTATTTTTTTTAACTTTAGCCATCTAGGGTCAATGTCGAAATTATTATTTGACGTAAGGGTTGGCTTATAGTTGGTACCTGTGTTAGGGCTTAAACCAGAACATTGTTCTTGACATATGTTTTGGGTGGGACTTTTAAGTATAACAGATTGATATATTATATCGCTTAAGTCGATTACGTTATCGTCGGGTATTAATTCGTAAAAATCGTTTTGTAACAACTCTTTGTCTTTCAAAAAGACGTTGGATGAATCGTTAAAGACTAAATTCTCGGCAATATTAATTTTTAAAGGCCAAAAATAAACGTTTAGACACCTTACACAGGTCAACTTTAGTATCGTGCCTATACTGCCAGTAATTTTAACTCCGGTAGGCAAAAGGGTAAGCTTAAGTGTACCAATAACTGGTTTGATCGAGTTTATGCCATCGATTTGCTCTTTGAACGCAACTTTTAGAGGGTTTTCAAATCTTAATTTTTCCGTATTTATTTTCATTTTTTTTCTATAATTATTAAAATAAATTTATTAATAACTTGCAATGAATTTTAACGAGCGATTTTTAATCATAACCAAAATAATTCTACCAATAGTTGGTGAACCTATCCAAAACTCCGGGTTAATTGTTAATAATGGTCAAATTGAAGAAATTATTCCTAATTTGTCTGATTATCAAGAATTGAAGGCTTTGCCTGAAAAAATCTTAAAATTTCCCAATAGTATCCTTATGCCTGGTCTTATAAACCTTCATACCCATTTAGACTATTCATTAATAAAGTTAAAGAGTCAAAAATTATTCGACTGGATTAAAGACTTGGTTGTCGTGAGTCGCAAATATAGCCAGGAAGACTTTATCCAAGCTAATTACGAAGGCTTTAAACAAGCTATCCTAACCGGTACAACGACGATCGTCGACTGTTCATATACGGGCAACAGCTATAAACCTATGGTTGATTTCGGCACAAAATCGATAATTGCTCTCGAAATATTCGGCATAGATCCAAGTGCAAGTAAGGCCACCTTTGAAGCCTTTAAAGGTAAAATTGAGGCAATTCAAGCAAAAATAAAGGCGATAGACCCAGCTGGTTTAGATAACATAATACTTACTATTTCCCCTCACGCCATTTATACGGTGGGGCTTAAGTTATGGCGGTTGGCTCGCAACTGGTGTAAAGAAAATAACACCATATTAGTTAGTCACCTATCCGAATCACGCCATGAAATAGATTGGTGTATGGATAACGACTTGACGCTTGATGAGCATTTGACCAGGGCTTTTAATCTGCCTAATGACTATCGGTTTGATTCTAATAATTTGGCCAGGCAAAGTGGATTAAGTCCATTGCAGTATTTAAGCCAACATAATTTAGTCGACGGTCAAATATTATTTGCCCATGGTGTCCACTTAAATAACGAAGACGTAGCGATAATTAAAGAAAAAAACTTGAAATTGGCCATTTGCCCACGCAGTAATAAGCATTTAAAAGTCGGCAATTTTAAACGAGGTTATCTGTCTGAGGTTCAATACGGACTGGGTACGGATAGCCTTGCCTCTAACCACGATTTGGACATGCTCAAAGAAGCTAACTATTTTTCTAAAAATGTAGATAGTAAAGCTTATCTTACGCCAGAAGAAGTGCTTAAAGCTATCACTATAAATGCCGCTAAATATCTAAATTTGGGCGATTGTATAGGTTCTATAGAAGTCGGTAAACGAGCCGATTTTATTCTTTTAGACCGACTCAACGAAGATACTAAAAGTACTTTAACGAGTGACGACGCCAATAGGCTGTATAAGGATATCTTAGACTTAAAATACAGTGTGAGCAATGTTTTTATAGCTGGACGCCAAGTAGTGGCTGGGAGAAAGGTCAATATCTAACTCCTTAATTATTTTTTACAAAAAAATAATTAATTTAAATTTAATGTTACCAAGTTGCTGGCAATTACTTGAATAGTTGGTATTAAAGTTATAGAATTGACTTACAAGCCCTCACTTCTTACAATTGGACTAACAAAAATGGCAAATTATCCTAATCACATATGTAGCGGAAGGTCGTGTATGTTTTGTCGCGTGGTCGAAAAGCCATCACGGCCAAATCTTATTGCCAACAGTCGGTCAAGTCTTGATAGTCAGGTTATTAACAGGGTTAAAGAGCTCGAACAAAGGGCTATTATTACCCACGCCCAAAACACTATGTCGGCCACTAAAGTCGCTGAAACTGAAAAACTCGCTTTGTTTGATATTCTGACTGACTTGTACAATTCACGAACGTTCATGAAAGAGATTAAAGATGAGTTAAAAAGAGCCAAGCGTTATAAACGCCCTTTGACTATCTGTTTAATAGCTATCGACAACATAAGGGAAATTAGTATGCAGTACGGGGCATTAACTAGCGATACAGTATTGCAAAAAACGGCTCAGATAGTCAAAGGCGCTATACGTGACGTAGATATTGCCTGTAGGTATTCGATGGAAGAATTCGCTGTAATGCTGCCAGAAACTAACGCTAGTGGGGCTAGCATAGTAGCTGAAAGGATCCGTCAGCGTACCAGTGGGCATATCATCTCGCATAACTGGCATAATTTGAGGATAACATTGAGTTTTGGACTAGCCTCATTCCCGCACCACGGGCGTGAACATGACGAAATTATAAATGAAGCTATACTTGCCTTGAAAACTGCCATTCGCCAGGGTGGTGATCAGGTTTGCGTAGCCTGAGACTTTTAAATCTAAATGTAAATAGGTTAGAATGAGCGTAAGTTTACTACCGATATATCTTGATAACTAAAATGACAAATCTATTCAAAGACTATAAATTCCTGCTGGTTGTTGGTGTGTTTATTTGGTCGCTGTTTACACTTTTTAACGTGACGACCCAAAATGAATACGATACTTGGTCTAAATTGGCTAAAATGTCGCCATTTGAATTGCGCCAAGACGTTTATGCTAGGCTAATTAAGCGCAAAGACTACGATAAGCTGACGAGTTTCCAAAAAGAGGACTTCGTCAAAAACATGCTCGACGAGGCCAATATTGCCAATAATATTCAAATACTGGGGCATTACAAACAGTATATATTCTACACTAACCTTAAACTCGGTCTGGATTTGCGCGGCGGCAGCCAGCTTTTGCTGCAAGCCTTGCCTTCTAAAGAAGTGCCCCAAATAACTCCAGAAGTTATGCAGGCGGTTGAAACGGTTATAAACAATCGCATAAATAGTCTTGGCGTTTCTGAGACGGTAGTCCAGCGCTCTGGTAAGGATAGGTTAATCGTCGAATTACCTGGTATCAAAGACCCTCAAGCAGCCAAAGACAGAATTGGCACAACGGCTATGTTAGAATTTAAAGAATTAAGTTACGATGAAAATAAACGTCCCATTTGGCTTGACGTTGGTCTGACCGGTAGTGATTTTAAGCATGCTCAAGCCGTACCGACGGCTTCGTCGTCGATATGGCGGGTAACTTTTGAATTTAAGCCAGCTGGAGCGACAAAGTTCGCTGAATTAACTAAGCGTCTGGTCGGGCGACAGATCGGTATATTTCTTGATGGTGAACCAACTGAAAGAGGACCCGATGGCAGACCGCTATCTGAAATTGAATATCATGGCGTGACGGTCAAAGAGCCTATACTGGCTGGATCAGGTGAAATTACCGGCAATTACTCTAAAGACCAGGCGGTGGACTTGGCCGTTAAGCTCAACGCTGGCGCCTTGCCAACCCCCGTTAAAATCCTCGAAGAACGCTCAGTTGGAGCAACACTGGGTCAGGACTCTATTCATAAAAGCCTTGTAGCTGGAGCTTGTGGCCTTGCTTTAGTAGCTTTGTTTATGATGATGGTATACGGCGTACCTGGTTTAATCGCTGATTTGGCTTTGGTTTTGTATACATTAACTACGCTAGCTATATTTAAAGCCACACCTGTGACTTTGACTTTGGCTGGGATAGCTGGGTTTATTTTGTCGATTGGTATGGCTGTTGATGCTAATATTCTTATATTCGAAAGAACCAAGGAAGAACTCAAAAACGGCAAAAATCTGTATATGGCGATAGAAAATGGTTTCAGTAAAGCATTCTCATCTATTTTTGACAGTAATATGAACAGTATTATAGCCTGTTTGGTATTAATGTTATTTGGTACGTCTATTGTTAAAGGCTTTGCCGTAACGCTATTATTTGGTGTCTTGGTTTCGATGTTTACGGCTATTACGGCCACGCGCACCTTGCTTCATTTGGTACCGCGCAATATCAAGCTGTTTTTCCACGAGCCAGCCAAAGATAGCGTCAATACCAAGGTTAAGGAGGCTGTATGAAGAAAAATATAATTGACATCGTTAAATACCGCAATATTTGGATTGGCATATCACTATTGGTGCTAATCCCTGGCTTGATTGGGATTTTTATGTGCCTGGTAAAATTCCACGCTCCCTTGCGGCCTGGTATTGATTTTACGGGTGGGTCAATTCTCCAGTATGAATTTGCCAACAAGGTAACACCCGATAGCGTATTGTCTGTCCTCGATAACTGTAATTTTACCGGGTCACAGGTTCAGCAGGCCTATGTTGCTAACCATGAAGTTATGGTTATTAGAACCAAGTCAATCGACAGTGAAGAACAAAAAAGAATTCTTGATGACGCGTTTAAGGCTAAACTAGGGGCTTTTCAGGTTATCTCCGAAGATAAAGTTTCTGGTGTAATTGGTCCAGAACTACTTTTAAACGGGCTTATTGCCTTGGGAATTACTTTTGCTATGATGATAGCCTATATCTCATGGCGTTTCCAGGTAGACTACGCTGTGTGTGCCATTATTGCTCTGTTTCATGACGTATTAGCCTTATGCGGTATTTTTGCTATTTTAGGCGTTTTAGCTAACGTTGAGGTCGATAGTTTATTTATAAGCGCGGCTTTAACGGTAATTGGTTTTTCGGTTCATGATACCATTGTAGTTTTTGATAGAATACGTGAGAACGCGAAGCTGGTTGGCCGTAAAGTTACTGACGCAGTAACTGGCAAAGAATTCAAAAAGACATTTGGCGATGTCGCTAATGACAGTGTCAATCAAACTTTAACCAGGTCAATATATACTTCGCTCACCGTGGTGATTACCCTTACTGTGCTTTATTTCTTAGGCGGTATTACCATGCGCAATTTTGTGTTGGCGATGCTAATCGGTATAATTTCGGGTACTTATTCATCGATATTCAACGCCAGCTGTTTGTTAGTTTGGTGGAGAGAGTTTAAGTTGAAGAAAAAAGCCGTTGCCGCTTAAAAACTTAAGAAAAAAATAATTAAAATTTAAACCTTGACTAAATTTAACAATTCATTTGCTATATAATTATCAATATATAACTTAAGGAAAAATCAAATTATGACGACAGATGACCCCAAACAACCGATAAGCGACCGTGAAAAATGGGATCTTTTGACCCGTCAGGAAAGGCTCGGGGAGATTCTCCTTAAACGCAATAAAATAACGCTCCAACAGCTTGAGCAGTTAATTGCTGAGCAGGATAAGACCAATAAACCGCTTGGTGAGCTTATTTTAGAAAAAGGCTGGATGTCTCAGTCGGATATTTTGGCTGCTCTTGACTGGCAGCATCAAACTGACCAAGTTATTATTGAATCTTTAAAAGAGTTAAAATTCAAACCTGAGGAAAAATAAGCAATTAGGTTAAATATTTTTTTAAAACCGCTTTTTGGATAGGCGTTATGTTTAAGTTGTAAATTTTATCTAAATACTCGTAACCATGGTGGGCTTGGCTTATAGCCCAGGCGCAGTGGTCTAGTAGCATAGGGTCGGTCTGCGTTAAAAAATGGTCATTTAAGAGTCTAAGACCATTGTCTAAATTATTCCAGTCAGGGTTTATATATTCTATATCGGTTAGATTGTTTAATATATTCCCCATAACGACTAGGCTATTTCTAATCGTTCCTTTTAGTCTAGCTCTGGATATAGCCGTTGACCCAAATAACCTATTAAACTGGCGGTTAGATTTAAGGTTTAAAACCATGTCTAAGTTAAGATAATGGCCGATACCAGATTCTGGCTTAAACTCGGCAAATGTTGTCGGTAGTTCTTTTTGGTTATAAGGACAGATATCTTGACACAAATCGCAGCCAAAAACCCAGTTTTTTATTTGCTGTCTTAAAGGTACAGGTATATCGAGCTTGTTTTCAATCGTTAGGTAAGATATGCATTTGTTAGCGTCAATACCAAAATTCTCTACTATAGCCTGCGTTGGGCAAATGTCGCCACAGCGAAAACACTTGCCGCAAGTGCCAGAATAACTAAGGTCCGGTTCTAATTCGAGGTCGCAAAAGACCTCTACCAAGAAATTAAACGACCCGTTTAGCTTAGGGGCAATGATTAAACTGTTTTTGCCTTTAAATCCCATACCATGCCTTAGACTCAGGGGAATTTCGTATAGTGGTGTGGCGTCGGTTACGCAATTAAAAGTTGTAAGTTGGGGAATGAAACTACTTAGTTCGGCCATAAACATATTTACCTTAACGGGCAGAACCTTGTGATAATCGAGGCCTGTGGCATAGTTAGCAATTTTCCCCCAAAATCCATCGGGTCTAATATCTGGTTTGGTGTAATAATTGGCCGATAATAATATTACTGACTTGGCCTTGGGGAATAAAAAATGGGGATTGGTTCTTAATTCGGGGCTTTTTTGTAAATACTCCATTTTAGCTGACAGGCCTAGTTTAAGCCAGTTTTTTAAGTGGTCGAAGGCCTCGTCCATAGGTTCTAAACTGCCGATACGACATTGGTTAAAACCAATTTTATAAGCTGATTCGATTATTCTATTTTTCAAATCCATCTTTATGTGCTAAATTTATAAACTACAAGGAAAATGATGTTATATGGACTTAGATTACTTTACCTATAATATACCAAGCCATTTAATTGCTCAAGAACCAGTTCAGCCTAAGGATCATTCAAGGCTAATGGTACTAGACCGTACCGGCTTAAGTATTAAACACCGTCACTTTTACGATTTACCCGATATTTTAGACGCTAACGACGTTCTGGTTATTAATAATACCAAAGTTGTCCCGGTCAGAATTATGGCTAAAAAGAGTACTGGCCGCCTTATTGAAATTTTATTGATTAAGCAGGATTCCAATAATTTAAGTCATTGGATGGCTTTAGCTAAGCCTTTAAAAAAAATCAAACCAGGCCATGAATTTACCCTGGTAAATGACAATGACTCATGGCTAATTAAAGTGGTTGATACTTTTGAGTACCTTGATGGTTATAAAAGAATAATTGTAGATATCGGGGAAGCTAAATTGCTTTATAGTAGGTTAAATAGTTTTGGTTACGCTCCTCTACCACCATATATTGCCCAGGATATCAATACTAGGCGTTTAAGTGATATTACTAACTATCAGACTATATTTGCCAAGAATATCGGAGCTATTGCCGCTCCGACAGCTGGTATGCATTTTACGGGTAGATTAACCGATCAATTAAGACAAAAAAATATAGACATATTAGAAATAACTCTTCATGTAGGTGTGGGGACTTTTAAGCCCATTACTGCTTCTAAGATTGAAAACCATGTTATGGAAAGCGAAGAATATACAATATCAAAAAGCACAGCTGCTGCTTTAAATCAGGCCAAAGCTGATAAGAAACGAATTATTGCTGTTGGAACTACTACTACAAGAGCCCTTGAATCGGCTTGCGTCAATGGTAGTATCGAAGCATCAAGCAATGCTACCACCCAATTGTATATTAAACCCGATTACAAATTTAAATTTATCGACGGTCTTATAACCAATTTTCATTTGAGTAAATCAAGTCTTTTAGTTATGGTATCAACATTTGCTGGCCATGAGTTAACTAAACAGGCCTATGAATCAGCGATTGAAAATAATTATAGATTTTATAGTTATGGTGATGCGATGTTGATTTTGTAAATTTATTCTGGACAGACAAATATCCCATCGCCACCGTTAATGTTTACTTGATCGCAGACTAAATCAGCTATGGCAACCAGTTCTGGAGCTGTATGAGCATGACCTGGGTAGTAGCTGATACCAATACTGACTGTCGCTTTAGTTTTAAACCACTGATATTGCAATTCAATTCGATCTAAATTGTTTATAATTCGGTTGGCTACGATTAAACTGTCTTCAGGAGGGGTCTCTGGTAGAATAATGATAAACCTATTGTCGCCATATCGGCCGATAATATCAAGGTCTTTTCGTAAAGCACCAATTAGGATACTGCTTATTTTTACAAGCAGATAGTCAAGTCCTAAGAAACCAACTTGTTCAAAATAGTCAAGGTAGCTGTCAATTGATACCACCATGACAGTAAGCCAGCGCTGATATCGAACACTTCGGTATACTTCATGCCGTAATTTACGCATAAGGTATCTAAAATTATAGGCTTGCGTCACATTATCATAAAAGCATAACTTTTCGATTTCTTCGGGACTAAGGGTGGACTGAGTACTTTTTTCACTGAATATACTTGGCTGGAGCGATTGAGCTAATAGCTTGTTGACATCGGTCTCGCAAGGATCGTAAGTGTTTTTAGCTGGCAATTTGCGATTGTTTTGTGAACTGCGCATAGCCCTATCAAAGATAGAGTCTCTGGAATGCCCCCAGCCTGAAAACTTATTTTTATCTTTTGAGTCTGTCACAAAATTTAAACTCCATTTTCAAGCACACAAGTTCTTTATACCCAGAATGTTAAGGTCGTTTGTTAAAATTATGTAAATCTTGGTACCATGCTAATGAAACTGCGTCAGCTACAGACTGATGCACTTTATAGTCGAGAATGTTTGGAACCAAGTTATTGGTTTTTGTATGTTTGCATATCGCTTCGCAGGCAGCCAATTTCATGTTGTCAGTAATTTTGGTCGCTTTTGCCCTCAAAGCTCCGTGGAAAATTCCTGGATAAGCCAGAGCATTATTAATCGTCCGTCCATCGGCAGCAAATCTAGCTCCTTGTTGCATAGCCAATTCTGGATCGATTTCTGGTACTGGATTAGATAAGGCTAAAATGATTTGACCACTGCGTACCATACTAGGTTTAATTAGCTGTGGGACACCTGTCGTCGCTATTACAATGTCGGCTTCTTTCATTAGATTGCTTAGATCGGTATCAAAGCCGCCAAATTCTTTAAATTTGGTAATGGCGTCAGGTCGCAAGTCGCAGCCAATAATTTCTTTAATTAAAGCTGCTCTAAGTAATCTAGTAATACCAATCCCGGCAGCGCCCAATCCAATGATACCTATTTTACAGGTATTAAGCTCAATGCCTGTATTTAAAGCGATAGTTTTTAATGCACTTAAGGCAACTACAGCAGTAGCGTGTTGATCATCATGCATTACCGGAATACTTAATTCATCAATTAAAGTGTTTTCTATTTCAAAACATTCAGGGGCCTTAATATCTTCGAGTTGAATGGCACCAAAAGTACACGCTATTGCTTTCACTGTGTCAATAATAACTTTTGGGTTTTGAGAATCTATCAAAATAGGTATGGCACTTATGCCGACTAAACAATCGAATAAGACTGATTTGCCTTCCATAACGGGCATTCCAGCAACTGCACCAATATTCCCCAAGCCTAATACGGCCGAACCATTGGTTACAATTGCTACAGTATTTCCAATGCCTGTATATTTACGGCTAAGCGTAATATCATGTTCGATTAGTTTACAAATTTGAGCTACACCGGGTGTGTATATTTTTCGCATTTCAGTTAGGCTATCAACTTTAACTTTGCTGCGCATAGCAATTTTACCACCTTCGTGAATTTGTTCTACCGGGTCAATTATTGATTCAACACTGATACCATCAATTTTTTCAATAGCTCTTATTACAGAATTTAAATGGTCAATGTCGGTTAACTGAAGACTTATTTCTCTTAAAATAAAATCTGGACCCTGGCCCACAATAGTTATTTCACCAATATTAACGTCAGCGTCTCCTATTACTGAGGTGACTTTTCCTAAGTAGCCTGGTTTATCAGTAACTTTAAGCCTTAGTATTCTAATTAATTTTTGGCTTTGTGTAACCATTGATGATGTTTTCGTCAATTGCTTAAACCCTCACATTTTTGCCACAATCGGGACAGAAGAAAAACTCAGGGCTAATTATAGTACCACAATGTGGACAACTGCGATTGGGGATAATCGTCTCCTGCGTCGAATACTTGCCGTTTATCAGATCGGTGTATTGCTTGCTAGTTGACCAGGTTTTCAATTCCTTGGCCCGATAAACCGGTACTGGGTGAGACAGTTTTAGTTCGTATAATAGCTTGTAGACTTTATTCAGCATGCTGTAGTCAATTTCTTCGTAGCTATCGGCCTGGCGTAAAAATTCTTGGGCGTTTATCTGGTTATATACAGATTTGCTACCGCCAGCTAATTTCATATGCAGTCTGATACAGGCGTCGATATCCTGCACAACCAGTAATTCAGCCCTATCAGCCGTTAATTCAGACTTGCGCGACCAGTCTAAAAGAGCGGCCATGGCTCCAAGGCCAGCGGCTCCACCCAAGCCAAAAAATCTGGTCGCCAAGTGAACTAAAACAAAGACTATGCTTCGATATAAGACGTGACCTGATTTGACATGACCGAGCTCGTGTCCTATAACAGCCATAAGCTCGTCTTCTTCGAGTAAGTCAACAAGAGACGAATGCAAGACAATAAATGGTCGGTCTACACCAAAGGTGAAAGCGTTTACGTAAGGGTTATTGGCCAAAAATAGGTCCGGTTCATGCATGTCAAGAATATCGCAGGCTTCTTTGAACAAGGCATAGATCTTGGGGCATTGTTTTGGACTTACGTGGATGGCCTGGCCAAATAATTGAATTCGTACTATACGTTCAAGACCTAATTCCATGAATTTTTTGAAAATTTTATCGATATACGGAACTTGTCTGACAGCCTCAAGGGCTTTTGTGTCTTCGGGGTGTTCAAAGGCGTTTGACTTTAAACGCGGAAATCGCCGTCTGGTTGAAGTTGATGAAGCAGTTTCAGTTTGACTCATGATAATAAACCCGGTAATCAGAATTAATATACCCATTTTATCACTTAAAACGTCCCATAGCAGGTTAAGTAAACTAATTTTTAAACCGTTTGACAGTGAGAAACCACAACTAGATATACTTTAGGCTGAGCTGAGAGAAAAATTAATTATTTGTAAAATTTAGAGTTTTTTTGGTTAAGCTGGGAATAATTGAACTATATACACGACTAGTAAGCAAAAAAATAAGTATGAACAAGATAGCCTTAACACTAGTTTCTCTTGGCCTAAACGTTACTGTATGTCAGGCTGGGACTAATCAGAATATATTCACCAATAATCTGGCACCCTATTACACAAACCCTAGTGGTTTAAATTTGGCAAATTTTAATAATCGAACCGTTTATGGAGCGAGTAGATTTTCCAACTTAGTGTTTTCGTTAAATAATTTGAGTGACGACCAGCGAAAAGAAATTCAAAAAATTTATAATGAATCTTTGCGAAAACTAAACCAGCCAATTAACGATGAAATTAATAAACTGCGTAAAACAGAAGATGAATTGAAAAATCAAGACAACGATGCTTTAATTAACCCTGTCGATCAAATTCGCAAGCAAATTAATTCATTGCATGAAAAAATGAAAGCTAATAATCAAGAAGCTGATTTAAAGGTTTATAGTATATTATCTAACGAACAAAATCAGTCAATATTAAAAATGCATGAAGGTACATATGTGCCACCAGTAGTTCCGTTTGACCTTAGCAATAAACCAAACAAATAAGGTTAAAAAATGAAAGCCACTTTGAGTGATACTAATTTGATTCAACATTTGCTTAGACGAGCTGGCTTTGGTTATACGCAAGATGAATTGGAATTTTTTCAAAACTTAGGTTATGAACCTAGTGTTGATTATCTATTAAATCCTGAATCTAAACATAATGAATCTTTAGATGAAGTTATTAAAGCTCAGAATTTCGACTTTACCAATATAGACCATCTAAAATTGTGGTGGCTTATGCGTATGGCTTTTTCCAAAAATCCACTGGAAGAAAAAATGACTTTATTCTGGCACGGGCATTTTGCTACTTCTAATGCAAAGGTGAATAACGCCTATTTAATGTATTTACAGAATAGAACGCTAAGACAATATTCATTATTGCATTTTAAAGATCTCCTTCAGGCTGTTGTATACGACCCAGCCATGATTGAATACCTCGATAATCAGTATAACTACAAAGGCAAACCCAATGAAAATTTTAGCCGTGAACTTATGGAATTATTTACGCTTGGCATAGGTAATTATACTGAAACCGATGTAAAAGAGGGAGCAAGGGCTTTTACAGGTTATCATACCCGAAATTTGGCTTTTTATTTTGACGCTAAAGCCCATGATTTTGGCGAAAAAAATTACCTTGGACATAAAGGTGATTTTAACGGCAACGATATTGTCGAAATTTTAGCCAATGAAACAAATTGTGCTGAATATATCTCTTTAAAACTATGCCGTTTTTTCGTTAGCCCAAGTCCCAATATGACAATCGTTAAAGATGTAACTAAGGCATATAAAAATAATAACGGCAACATTAAAATGATGTTATATACTTTGTTTAATCACCCTGTTTTTAAAAGTGGTGTCAGTTATCGTCAATTAATTAAAAGTCCTGTCGATTATACAGTAAGTTCGATAAAATCCCTAGAAAAAAAAGAATTAGATTCTAATTATCCTAAATATCTAGCTTCTATGGGTCAAGATTTATTTTATCCCCCATCGGTTAAAGGCTGGGACGGCGGTAAAACTTGGATCGCTACCGATACATTTATAGCTAGGTATAATTTTGCCAGTCATATTGTCCAGTCAAAGATGGATAATATGGCTAAAAATTTTATAGCCTCAAAAACACTCGTTGACAAATTTAATTTGAGTACAAGTTTTGACTTAGTTAAATATTTATGCCTGCTATTTATTGACAATGACGTAAATGAAACTATGCAAAATAGCTTTTATAATTATCTAAGTGGTACTGATGACAAGAATGGAGATTTTAAATTGGACCAATTGTCAAATCTTGAATTGGACGCTAAAATTAGAGGTTTAACTCAGTTGATTTTGACTTCACCAATGTATAATGTTGCCTAAAAAATCGGTATAGATTAACAGGTTTAATGAAGAATAAAGTAAAGATGATACAAACTAAAAGGAAATAAAATGAAAATAACCCGAAGAAATTTATTAAAACTAGGTCTTGGCTTTAGTGCTGTTTATCTTGACCCTTATCGACTGGTAAATTCTTTAGCCTCGCCGGTAAAATCAGGTAATAATAGTCTAGTAGTAATTCAGTTGTTAGGTGGAAACGACGGACTAAATACAGTTATACCTTATGCTAATGGAAAGTACTATGATTTGCGCCCCAGAATTGGTATTAAAGCCAATGAAGTATTAAAGCTTGACTCTAACGTTGGTTTTCACCCAAATCTTTCGGCTTTGGCAAAATTATACGATGAAAAGAAACTAGCTATTATTCAAGGTTGTGGTTACGAAAATCCTAATTTGTCGCATTTTAGGTCACTGGAAATATGGCAGACGGCTAATCCAGATAAACTTTTACCAACTGGTTGGTTGGGCCGCTATATCGATGAGGTTAACCAGTCAGGCAATCCTTTTCCGGGAATTAATCTAGACTTTACTTTGCCTAAAAGTTTAATAGCTAATTCGACTATAATTCCGTCGATATCTAATTTTAAAGACTTTCATTTAGATAACGATGCCCATTATCCAGATGATAATAAAGCTCATATTGACGCTTTTAAAAACATGTATCAAAATTTTGAAAGTAAAAATAATGATTTATCTATTATAAAGAAAACTGGTCTAGACGCTTTGTCGGCTAGTTTTAAAATTCCTCAAATGGCTAGCAAATACAATGTTTTGGCCAAATATCCTAAAGGAGAATTTGCCAATAAATTAAAATTTATGGCTTGTTTAATTGCTAATAGCGCTTCAGGTAAAGTCTATAATTTATCTCTAGGTGGTTTCGACACGCATGTTAATCAGATTAATCAGCAGGCTCATTTGTTAAATGAATTAAGCGATAGTTTATTTGCCTTTCATAAAGACCTTGAAGCCCATAGTGTCAGCGACAAAGTAATTACCGTGATCTTTTCTGAATTTGGTCGCAGGCCATCCCAAAATGACGGACAAGGAACTGACCATGGTACCAGTCAGCCGGTTATGGTTATTGGGTCCAAGGTAAAAGGTGGGCTATACGGTCAATACCCTAGCCTGACCGACCTAGACAATGGCAATCTGAAGCACGAAGTAGATTTTCGCTGCGTTTACGCTTCAATATTAGATAAATGGTTGAATGTCGATAGTTCCTTGATATTAGGCAAAAATTTTGAGAATATTGACTTTGTCTAAAAATTCTATCCAAAGTGTGTAGGAAATAATTTTTAAGGACGGCTTAATTGTCATTTTCGAACAAATCGTCAAGTATGGCGTCGGATAGGCTAAAATTTACTGGATTGGGCATAGGTTCTGATTTAAAGTTTTCTACGTTTTGTAATAGCGAATAGTCCAACAATTCGCTTAAAGGGTCGCTTACGTCCAGAAAATTATTAGTTAGATTATTTAACTGTTCACTATTGTCGATTGTGTTAGTTGATGTCTCATTTGTAAAATTATTTTCAATTTCGAAGGCGTTTGGCTCAAAGACAAAATCATTACTTAAAAGCAGTAAAATTTGCTGATGAATCTGTTTTAAATTACTTAATAATTGATGATTATCCATATGCGAAAAATCTCTAAGCAAGAATGGTCAATATTGTCGTTATAATTAAATTTTAACCTGAAAAGTTTATTTTCTGTCTAAATTAAGTAACATTTTTTTTGTTATATATATTAAAATAGCGAATATGCCAAATATAACGATCCTGTCTGATTTAATAGCAAGCCAAATAGCTGCCGGTGAAGTGGTTGAAAGACCCGCCAGCGCCATAAAAGAACTGGTTGAAAATTCACTCGACGCTGAATCGACCAGTATTGAAATTAGCCTTAGTAAAGACTGTCTTGATTTTTGTATTACTGACGACGGTTATGGTATGGACTCCGAAGATTGTAAGTTGGCTTTTTACCGGCACGCCACGTCAAAAATTAAAAATTTTGATGATTTATCTAATATCGCTTCTTTTGGCTTTCGCGGCGAGGCTTTAAACAGTATTGCCAGCGTAGCTAAAATTTGCTTGACAACCAGGGTCGGTAGTCAAGCAACTGGCAATTGCGTTAAAGTATTTAACGATAATATCGAAATATCTTCCATTAACTGCCCTAAGGGTACAAAAATTGATGTAAACGACCTGTTTTTTAACGTTCCGGCGCGTAAAAAATTCTTAAAAAAACCTAAGACCGAGTTTGCTTACGTTTTTGAAATTGTTCAAGCTATGGCTATAGCCAATAGCCAGGTTAAATTTGAGCTGACCTATGATAATCGTGTGGTTTTGGCTACAACTGGCTCAGGTAATATTTTACAGGCTGGACTGGAAACAAATTTTATTCAAAAAGAATACCAGTCAGATTTTACTTACCTTAACGAATCAGCTGATGACTTTAGAATCGAAGCACTTTTATCAAGTCCTAAAATTTTTAAACAGGACCGCAAGGGTATACTTACTATTGTTAATAATCGTGTCGTTCGTTGCCCGGTAATGCTTAAAGTACTGGATAAATGCTACGCTGACCTAATACCAAGGCAAAGGTATCCCATTAGTATTTTATTATTAAATTTGAGCGCTAACAGTGTTGACGTAAACATTCATCCTACAAAAAAAGAAATCAGGTATTCTGACGGCGTTAATATTTTTCAATTTCTGTTTAATAGGCTTAAAAGGGCTGTGGATAGTAGTAATAAGCACTTCTTAAATTTTCAACCTTCGGAAAATTATACTAGTATTGATGTAACAGAATTTAAAAAAGATAATTTTTTAAATCCAGTTATTTCATATGATGAAACTAAAAATCTTAGCAATATAGTTACTGGCATAACTTCAAAAGATAACGATGTTTTAAACAATCACACAAACGATACCATCTTTGATAGTGAAAAATTTACGGCTAGTAAATATGCTAATCTCAATAATGATAATTATGATCTGAGAATTAATAAATATTTTAAGGCTGAGTCTAATTTGGCCAGTGCCATTAAGGAAAATGCTTTTGGGTATGATGAGACTAGATCTTTGCCATGGGATTTTAAGCTAATTGGCTATATAAATAATACTTATTTTTTAATCGAAACGCAAGATGGACTCTTAATAGTTGAGCAGCATATTGCTCATGAAAGAATTAATTATGAGAATCTTTTGGCTAATTCGTTAGGTAACCAGTCAATCAATCAACAGAAATTGGCAATTCCCCTAGAATTGAATTTAAATTCAAGCCAGCTAGAAATTTTAGAGCAAAATACGAGTTTGTTGACAAAGTATGGTTTTGATTTTGATCTTAAAGACAACGGTTATTTTTTAACTGCAATACCCATAACCTTTACCATTAACGAAATAAATGAAAATTTGGTCCAGATTTTGTCTCAGATTAATGACTGCGGTCAGGCTGATAAAAATTTAAATATTTTAAAATCCATTGCCTGTCAGTCGGCTATTAAAAATGGAATGACATTAAACAATGTTCAAATAATTGACCTGCTAACAAAATGGTACCATACACCGCGTAATGATACTTGTCCTCACGGTCGTCCTATAGCTATAAGTCTTACATATGGAAAATTATTCAATATGTTTCATCCCAAATAATGCTTATTTAAATCAAGGTATATTATGACTTTTGGTCTTAAGAGTTTTTTAAAATCACAATACGGCGATATTAAATACGACTTTAATATCTACTATCCGGACAATCGTTCGCCAGATAATCGCGAATGGATGGTTACAAATGGTTTAGGAGGCTATTCAAGCTCAACTATATCGCAAGCTAATACCAGGCGTTATCATGGCTTATTAATTTCAGCTTTGACGCCACCGGTTGACCGTCATATGATTTTGACTAGGCTCGAAGAAAATGTAAAAATAAATAACCATACTTACGACTTATCTACAAATTATTGGTCTAGTGGTGTTATTTCGCCAACGGGGTATAAAAAAATTGAATCGTTTTCGCTTTATCCCGTCCCAACTTGGGTATACGAATTTGACGGTAATTATGTCATTAAACAGCTGTGTCTTATCTATGGAACCAATGAATTGCAGTTGGCTTATTTCTGGCTGCCCGAAAAAGACAAAGCCTTAAAGTCGATAAATCTTAATTTAAACGTGCTAACCGCTTTTCGTAATGTTAAATCGGTGGTTCGTGGAAATAGTAATGAAAATTATGCCCAGTTTGTATCACCAAAACATACCGTAGTTATTTTGGGTAAAACCGAAAAACGCATGTGTATGAGTTTTAATTATGGTAATTATCAGGTTCAGAATAACTGGTGGTGGGACTACCACTATATGCATGAAACTGCTCAGGTTCTTCCCGATACTGAAGACTTGATGCATTTGGGTATTATTTCGGCTAAATTAGAAAGTGATAAGCCATTTAATTTAAGTATCAGCCTTGATGAAGTTTGTGGTATCCCTGATTTTAAAGAAGCTGTTTTAGCAACTGTACAAAGACAGTCGCAGCTTATTAAAAAAGCTAGTCTACCAAATAATTCAATTTCTACCGCTTTAACTCTAGCTTGCGACCAATTTTTAGTAGTGCGCGAGGCTAAAGAAGTTAATTCGGTAATTGAGGGCTACCACTGGTTTAATGATTCTGGTCGGGCAAGTATGATAGGGTTTGAAGGACTATTTCTGACCCCCAATAAGTTGACCGAAGCTAAGAATGTTTTGAATTTATATAGCGAAAAAATGGTCAGTGGTTTAATACCTAACCGTTTCCTTGATACATCGAGCAAAATAACGACTTCTATAAGTGAATACAACTCACTTGACGTTGTTCTTTGGTGTGGACAGGCTTTAAATCAGTATTTTAATGTAACTGGTGATCTGAATTTCGTAAAATTTCAGTTACCCTTTATGCAGGAAGTAGTTAACCATATAATAAATGGCACTAATCCAGGTGTTAAAATGGACCCTAATGACGGACTTATAAGAACTATTGACTCGAACAACGAATTTTCCTGGATGGACGCCAAAGTTGCCAATATTCCGATTACAGCCAGGTGCGGTAAAGCAATTGAATTGTGTGCACTTTGGTATAATTACATTATTATTTTTCATAACTTTACCAAATTGGCCAATTTTAATAAAAACTTTTCGCTAGAATTACAAGAACTTTCAGTTCTTATCAAAAACTCAATGGGTAATTTTTGGAACAAAGATAAAAAATATGCCTACGACGTTATTGAGCTTAATGGAGTACTAAATCAAAGTTATGATGAAAGCCTAAGAGCTAATCAGATAATCGCCATATCTTTACCGCATAGATTTTTCACAACTGACCAGGAAAAAAGTATATTAAGAATTGCCCAGGAAGAATTATTGACTCCATATGGTCTGCGCAGTTTGTCGAAAAATGACCCTTGCTACCAGGGCTTTTACGGATGTGGCTTTGTACAGGCTGACCAGTATCATCGTGATTTGTCTTATCATCAAGGCTGTGTTTGGCCGTATCTGCTTGGCTTTTATGCTGATGCCTATGTAAATGTTTATGGTTTGAATTCGGCTAGTAAAAACTATTTAAAAAACCTTTTTCAGCCACTGTACGATCACTTACTTGATGATTGCGCTATTTCAGCTATTAGTGAAATTTTTGACGGTAATTCTCCGCATAAACCTAATGGTGCTATTAATCATAGTCTGGCATTGGCTGCAGCTAATAAATGGTATAAAAAATTATTCTAATGTTTTAAACGGGTTAAATAGGTTTAATTTACTATGCTTGGGTCGTATTTGTCATTTTTGTTTTTTACTATTGTCTGTCTTGTCGTTATTGTATCAGGTTTATTATTTACACGCAAAAAAATTATTAAAAACCACCATGGTCAGTTCGAGAATCAGGCCAGTGCTTTTTTGTCGGTAGCCGGATCTCTTTATGCCATTGTTTTAGGTCTTATCGTGGCTAATTCTTTAAACGATTTTCAACAAGCCAGGCAGAACGTACAAGCTGAGGCCACGGCCTTGAGAAATATTTATCATATGTCTTCTGGTTTGCCAGATATTACGCAAACGCAGTTGAAAGATACCATAATTAAATATTCTGACCTGGTTGTTAATGATGAATGGAAAGCCATGGGCAATGGATGTTTTAGTCCTATGGCTAGACAGAAATTCATATCTATTTGGAAGATAATAGCTACGTTTAATCCTGTTAGTAATGCTCAGGAAAATATGCAGTCACAGCTATTAAACTTGATTACCGAAGTATCTAACGCTAGGCACAACCGTCTTTTGGCGTCGAATCGTGGGTATAGTCCTTTGATACATTGTTTTTTATGGCTTGGCGGATTGATTACGATGACATTTACTTATTTTTTTTACATAAAGGACTTGAAATTACAAATTGCTATGACTGTTTTAGTAACGCTTTTAATAGTTTTCAATTTAATAATGGTCGAAATGTTTGCTTATCCATTTAGTGGAGACGTAAAAATCACCCCCGAGGCGTTTATTTTTACGATGAATTCATTTGTGTCCGAATAGTCTAAGTATAGGTTTTAATAAATTCATTTAAGGCATGAATTAAAGCGTCAATATCGTTTTTAGTATTAAAATGACCTAGGCTTAAACGGATAAGACCAGTTTCTATACTGTTTAAATTTTTATGTGTTAAAGCAGCACAGTGTATGCCACTTCTTAGACAGATATTGTATTTTTCGTTTAAGAAGTTAACTACCAAGCTATTGTCTATTGCTTTCACGCGAAACGAAACAACGGGTAAATAATTTTTTAGGTAGCTGTCAAAATTTATACTTTTGGCAACGCCAAAAATTTCTATGATGTTGTTTTTAGACTGACACCAATCGATAAAATAATAGGTTAGTTCAAGTTGGTTATGCAAAGATGTTTTGATATCTGAATTAATTAGATATTCAAAACTGGCTCCAAGAGCACTAATAAGAGCTGCATTTATACTGCCAGCCTCGAATTTATCGGGCAAAAATTCAGGCATATTATAATTATCTGAAAATGAGCCAGTGCCACCAAAAACAAGCGGGTTAATGTCTGTAAAATTATCATTGATATATAAAATACCAGTACCAATTGGTCCCATAAGACATTTATGACCAGCTAAAGCTATGAAACTTATATTATTATCTTTTAGGTTTAAATTAATATAAGGAAAACTTTGAGCTGCATCAATTAAAACCGGAATCGATTTATTTATAGTTGAAAAAAACTTATCGAGGTTAATTATCTGGCCTGTTACGTTACTGGCATGGTTTAGAATAATTAAGTCTATTTTATTTGAATTGATATATTGCTTTAATTCATGATAATCAATCGTATTTTGTAAATCGTAATCTAGATAATGAATTTTAATTTTATCGATCTTTTCATAATAGTTAAGAAGTCGCATTACCGCATTATGCTCAATCGGTGAAACAAGAATATTTAGCTTGTAATCTTTAAATTTAGACTGATTGATAAACCCATGCAAACTTGTATTTATTGAATATGTACAGCCAGGCGTAAAAATTATATTAGCTATGTTTTGCAGCTGTAAAAAATCAGCCAATAATTGTCTGGTATGTAAAATATCATGACTTGCGTCCAAACTGGCCTTATAAACACCTCTACCACTGTTAGCTAACTTGGTAAATTTGTCGCTTATAGATTCGAAAAAAATTGGCGGCTTAATTAAAGTTGTAGCAGCATTATCTAGGTAAATTATTTTTTTTTCTTGGGTCATAAAATAATTTATATTTTAACAAATTTCTATACCATTACTATTATAATAAGCAAAAGAATAAAAAGGATAAATGCATGTCAAGTGAAAATAAAAAGATTAATACTTTTATTCTATTTTTGTCTGCCTTTTTTTTATTTTTTACTGGCTGTAACAATAAAAGCGTCTCTAGAGATAAAGTCTATCGCGAGCTAGGTTATACTCAAAACAGCCAGGTTTTAGACTTAAGCGAAATACTTGATGAGGTAGGAAAATTTCCCGAAAATATCATTGGGTCTAATTTAATAACTTATTTAGCTGGCCATAATCTAACCGATACTCAAAAGGAGCAGGCTTCTTACGTCTTGGCTAGATTACTGTATAAACAGTTAAGCGATATTGACAATCATTCCGACAGTCAAATAATTGAACTTAGCCAAGTTGCCCTTGACCTGTTTAATACTTCAGTTCGTTTTAAGTCTTTACAAAACCTTTCTCTGTATCATAAGGCTCAGATTTACAATATTTTAGGCAAAGAAAAATTGGTTCGGGAAAATTTATATCTAATTCTGCTCGAGGATAAAGACAACCCTAAATATAATTATGAGCTTGGCCAGTCATTCATCAGATCTTGCGAGCCGGATAAAGCATTAAATATTTTTCTAAGTATAGTAACAAATTATCCTAATACTAATTATGGTATTGGTAGTTTGTATTATCTTGGCTTGATTGCTGAAAATAAGGGTATTACATCACAGTCGCTTAATTACTATCTCAAATATTTAATGCTTGAACCATTAGGGCGGTTTAGCCAGGAAATTTTAGACAAGCTTATAAGTTGCGAAAAAAAATTAAACCTTACCAATAGTGATGAGTATAATGCTTGTATGGTCAAAGTTTATATTAACAAGGGTGATTTTAAAAAAGCTTTAAATTATATCAAAAAAATAAAAAAACAAGATTATTTTTATGAAAAATCATATATTTATGCTAAATTGAATCAGCCAGACATGGCTATTGACGTTCTTTATAATGGATTAAGTAAAAATGTACATAATGGCAAATCGCTTACTGATTTAAATTTTAAGGCTGTAGCTTACGAAATTTCGAGTCATCTAAACCATGCTGATACCATTGTGTTTTGGCAAAAACTAGAGAAATTGAACTTAAAAGACAACCTGCCTGTAATTCTATATAATTTGGCCAAGCGTGATAAATCAAGTTTAAACTATTATCATAAAATTCTTAGTCTTGCGCCAAAGTCAGAATACGCAAATTATGCGGCTTTTATCATTGATTTTAATGAATATCTTAAAGCAAGGCATAACAAGGTTGCTTTAAATAAATTAAAGGTCAAATTTATAGATGACTATAACCTATATCAAAATTGTCCTAAAAAAACGGCTTTTTTGTTTTGGTTGGGTAAAATATGTCTGGCTACTGGCGATAAAAGTAATGCTAAAAAATACTTTACTATTGCTTCTAAAATAGTAATACCAGACTATTACGTTTGTAAATCTGCGTTTGAACTTGCCAAAATTAATAAGCAAAAACAATTTGACTTACCCTATCCCTATTTCAAACCTCTAAAAACATTTGACTGGAATATTCCTCGTTTGAGGGATTTGTCAAATAGTGAAGAAATTATAGGGGTTTATGGTGAAGTAATAAACGAATTAGGTTTTTTGCACCAGTTTAATGAATGTTTAAGTATAATGTCGGAAACTGTTAATGCTAATTCATTTTTTAAAGCCTGGCTATTAGCCAATACGGCCGATTATCATAAATGTATAGATATGGCAGTGAACTTACAAAATAAGCCATTAGATTCTGACCCTAAATGGCAATTATCTTACCCTATGTGGTATTTGTCGGTCGTTAAAAACTGTGCTAAAAATAATAATCTTAACCCATATTTTGTTTTTTCTATCATTCGTGAAGAATCTCGTTTTGACGCTAACGCTGTCAGTTCTTCTAATGCCTACGGTCTAATGCAACTTTTACCAACAACGGCTGGATCGATAGCTAAAAAGTTGAATTTTAAAATTACTTCAGCCAACATGGCTAAAGCTTTATGTGAGCCTTCAGTCAATATTAATTTTGGCTGTAATTACCTTAATTACTTACTCAAATTATTCAAGGGAAATTTAATTTATACTATTGGCAGTTATAATGGAGGTCCTGGTGCCATGCAAGGCTGGATTAAGCAGGCTACTGCCAAAGGCTATAGCGATGACGTTGACGTTTTTATTGAAACTATTCCTGTTAGTGAAAGCCGTAACTACATCAAAAAAGTTCTGAGTAGTTTCTGGTCTTATAGCTGTATTTACAAGTGATTTATTTCTGGCTGACGAGTCAAAAAAAGACGATAAATTATCTCTTCTTCGTTCAACGTTTGCACTGAACTTATGTTGCGACAAACTAGCAAGGTTTGATTTTACGATCAGTTAAAGGTGCTAGCTCAAAACGTGATTTTCTTCGTCGGGTTTTCCATTATGCGACTTTGGCAAAATCTTATTAAAAATTTTGGTAATTGGCGACTCTGTTTCGTTATTTATGGGAGTTTCTTTGGCAATTTTATTGAGGTATTCTTTGATGTGGAAGCCACAAGTAGTACAAACGTTGGTTTTAACGTTTGCCTTAAACTGACACCTTGGACATAAAATATACTGCATATATACAACACTCCCTAATTGCAGTATATCATGTAAAATAGTTAAGGCAATAATTAAAGTCTTTTTTTTGTCTAATAAAAGCAATATTTAACATGTTTTTAAACTACTTATTTGGATTTACCAATGATGTCAACATGCGTCATTGATAAATTTTGGATAATATCTTTTGAAATCTTCTAATAATCTAGATCTAAATTATTTTTAACCTGGCTTGGCTGTATGCAACGATTGATCTTAAGTTTTACAAATCTAACCGCAACATTACAGGCCCTTAAGGCTTTGAAGGATGCATTTAAAAGCGATGTTAGGCCGACTTCTACGCCGGCGAAATTCTCGCATAGCCTATGTAGTCTGAGCATAGAAGTGCTTGACAAGGATAAAAAGCAAGTCGTATTAGAACGGCTGGCTTCAATTAATTTAAAACCAGCTGAAATAATAGAATTTTAAAACTTATTCTTGTCCTTGTAAAAACGGTCAGGCAGTTACTAGTTGTTCCATTGTGTCATAACTTTTATCTGACTGGCAGCTTCTTTGTGGGCACAATTCATGGCATCGCCTACCTGTTGCCAGGAAAACCGTTTGGTTATTAAAGGTTTTACGTTGATATGGCCAGAAGCAATTAGGTTAATTGCCGTTTCATAGGTGTTGCGATAGCGGAAAATTCCTTTGAATGTTAGTTCTTTTTGGGCTATAAGATTTAAATCCATTGGCACTTGGTCTTGGCTAAACAAGCCTACAAAGACCATTGTTCCCCCGTTAGCTAGGCAACTGGCAGCTGTTTGGGCAGCTGAACTGGCTCCTGAACATTCTATGACCACGTCAACACCACGGTTATTGGTTGCTTCCATGACACTGGCTATAATCTGGTCGCGGTCAAAAGATTTAATTACTTTGCTAGCACCTAATTCGGCGGCCATTTTTGCCCTGTTTTCGTAGGCTTCGACGACAAAAATGTTAGAAGCCCCAGCGGCTTTGGCCACGAGTAAATTAACCAGACCAATAGGGCCAGCTCCAGTTATAAGAACGCTTGAGCCCAGGCTAACGCTAGCCTGTCTAACGGCATGGATACCGACGGAAAGTGGTTCGCACATAGCTCCTTCTTCGTAGCTTACGTTGTCTGGTAGCTTATAGGCAAAATTGGCGTCGTGGACGAAATATTCAGCAAAAGTTCCGTGTACCGGTGGTGTGGCAAAAAATTTGATAGACGGGCACAAATTATATAGACCTCGTTTTACAAAATCGCTACACAGGCTTGGAACGCCTGGCTCTAGAGCAACTCTGTCGCCCGGTTTTAAATGAGTGACGCTACTTCCTACTTTAGCAACTTCTCCAGCCGTTTCATGGCCTAAAATTAGAGGCTCGTTGACAATGTACGGGCCTATTTTGCCTTCTACGTAGTAATGGACGTCGGACCCGCAAATGCCAACGGCTTTCGTTTTGACCAAAATCTCGTTTGGGCCTGGTTCAGGAATTTCCATTTCTTTAATACCAAATACCATTGGTTTTTCGAGTACGCCAGCTTTAACTTTCATATACACCTCACAACAACTATGTTAATTTTGCAATATTCAGGTTTATTTTACAACATTTAAGGTATATTCTATTACATATTTAAGGATATGCGTTAAAATTTGATTTAATCTTTAGGAATGAATAAAGTTACTTTAGATTTGCATATACTATAAGGCTAGATTCAAGGTGGAAAAATTTTCGGCTCTTTTGGAAAATATAAGAAGTTTGTATAATGTCGGGTCTGTGTTTCGCACAGCCGATGGAGCTGGTTTCGGCCATCTTTATCTATGTGGTTTTACCGGTTATCCGCCGCGTAAAGAAATCACTAAAACCAGTTTGGGCGCTGAAACTTCGGTTACTTGGACTTATCGACACGATTCGTTAGATATGGTTAAAGAACTGAAAAACGCCGGAATTTTTCTAATAGGTCTAGAAAGGAATCCTACCAGTATTTTAATCAACGATGCCATATCCCAAAATTTGATCAAAACACCACTGTGCCTTATCCTCGGCAATGAAGTTACCGGCGTTTCGCCCAAGGTACTTGAAATGTGTGATATTAACCTAAGTATTTCTATGTCTGGTATCAAGGAATCTTTGAACGTATCGGTGGCCTTTGGGGTGGCTAGTTATTTTTTAAAGCATGGTGTATAAAAATACTATAATCTATATGATTCTGGCAAAATTGCTTTGAGATTGCGGCATGTTAGCGTTGGCTAATTTACTTAAGTATTCGGTTAACTTATCGCTGCTCAAGCCATTGGCGTTTAGCAATACCATTCTGGCACCGTGCTCGATAAAATTATCTTTGATCCCTAAATTGATAATTTTAAGACGTTTATTGATTGATTTTAGATTGATAAAATTATCCGTTTCACTGTTCAAATACTGATGGTACCACTCTAGTATGCTGCTACCAAAACCACCAGCTACAGACCCTTCTTCAACGGTTATAACTGTTTCTATGTAGTCGTCACTGGTAAGCTCGATGAGAAATTTTTCGTCCAAGGGTTTAATGCAGCGTGCGTCCACTACGCTGACTAAGCTAGTTAAATTGGGTTGAGATTTTAGGCCGGTCTCTAGCTGTTCGACCATAGAACCATTAGCTAATATAGCTATTTTGGCCTTATTGGCCTTATTTATAAATTCCCATTTAGTGTAGTCGATTAGTTCAAAGGGTTTGCTGAATAAGTCGATATTATAATTATAAGCCTTGTCTCTTGGGTATCTTATGGCGATAGGTCCATTTGTGTATTTGAATTTTAAAGCAGAATAGATCATGTTTTTAAGGTCAACACAATCTTTGGGGGCAATAATTTTTAAGTTAGGTATAGACCTTAGTATGCTTATGTCAAAAACCCCCTGGTGTGTCTCACCGTCTTCAACGATGCCGGCTCTATCGATACAAAATAAAACGTTAAGGTTTAAAATAGCGATATCATGAATTATTTGGTCAATAGCTCTTTGTAAAAATGTCGAGTAAATTGACACCACTGGTTTAAGACCACTTTTAGCCATGCCGGCAGCACAGGTTACAGCATGCTGCTCACAGATGGCCACGTCAAAAAAACGGTTCGGGAATAAATTACCAAATTTGACTAGCCCACTACCCTCCGCTGTAGCAGGTGTTAAGGCTACCATATTAGGTTCGATTGTGTTTAACTCAATTAAAGTTTGCACAAAAATATCCGAATAAGTCGGTGTTTTAACACTAGCCGTTGGGTCGATTTTTTCACTGGTAACCGGTTCAAGGTTTTTAAGAAAAGCCGAAGATACACCGTGGTACTTAATACTATCAGCTTCGGCCGGAGCAAAACCTTTGCCTTTTTGGGTTATTAAATGTAGTAACTTTGGTCCGTTTATGTTTTTAACGGCTTCTAGACCTTTAATAATTGCCTTTAAATCATGGCCGTCGGTTGGCCCAAAATAATTAATACCAAGTTTTTCAAATACTATGCCAGGCGTTTCAAAACGCAAACTGGCTTCTTCTTTAACATCATTGATTAAATTTAAAACTTTAGGATTTAGATGATTTATGGTCAAATTATTTTCAATTATGTTAATTTTGTCCTTTAAATCTTTGTAGAAAAACGTCTCTTTAAGCCTTTTCATGTAGTGGTAAATTCCTCCAACATTATTGCTAATCGACATTTCGTTGTCGTTTAAAATAATAAGAATATTTTTTTGGATATGGCCTAAATGATTCAAAGCTTCTAAAGCCATTCCACCTGTCAAGCCACCATCGCCTATTACTACAATTATGTGGTTGTCTTGCTTGAAATTATCACGGGCTATAGCCATACCCACACCAAGCGATATAGACGTTGAGCTATGACCGGCTAAAAAGGCGTCGTGTTCACTTTCGTTGGGGTTTACAAACCCGCTCAAGCCTTTGTACTGCCTTAAAGTGTGAAATAAATTCTTGCGCCCGGTCAGTAATTTGTGGGCATAGGCTTGATGACCAACGTCAAAAATAATTTTATCGTAGGGTGAATTAAATACATAGTGCAAGGCCAGGGTAATTTCTATAGCGCCTAAATTGGACGCTAAATGACCACCCGTCACGGCTAGGTTTTTGATTATGACTTGACGAAATTCGTTGCTCAAATCATTAAGTTCGTTAATATCGAGCTTTTTTAAGTCAATGGGACTATTAATCTGGTTGAGCATTTTTGGCGAAGAAGAAAATTTGAAATATAATGAAAGTATCTTGAGAGCGTTAGGTTAGCGAAGAAAATATATATTTATGATAAAACATTTTACTGGTTATCTTAGGCAAATAGTTGTTATGTTAAGTTGCGTTGTGGCAAGTTTTCAATCGGTTTCAGGTCGCGATGGAAAACCTTATCAAGGGCAAAGTCGGCAAAATTTAATCAGTTTTTCAATTGAGATAGCTGGACCAGCTTGCAAAGAATGCTTAAAGAGCTTGGTAGATTATTTTAATTTAACCGATGGAATAAAAAACACTACCGTAACTGGTCCGCTTACGTCTTCTGGAGACGGTATATTACCTGGTTACAAATTAATAATGGTAAAACTTTACTTTGACCCAAAAATAATCAGTAAAAAGGAAATATTAGCTAAAATATCATTTATCGATTACCAAATTGTAAAAGTAGTTCACAAAAATTAAAATTAAAATTAAATAACTTTGGAGAAGTAACCGTAATATTACTTTAAAATTTTATTTACAGTGTGATCACTTTGAGTTTTTTATACTTTAATCGAAGGAATAGCGCAATGACAGACCGAGTTTATTTATGCAATGACTGCGGAAAAATGATGTACCGTTATACCAACAAATGTCTTGACTGTACGCGCACAAATATCTCCTTGCATTTAGGGTCAGAAGCTGTCGCTAACGCCATTAAGAAGTCTAAACAGTTAGCCAAAGGTAAAACTGTGGCCGGCCAGGTTGAGGCCTTTCTGTATTTGTCGGTACTCTTGCTTATTTGTTTGGCTATTATTTTTTATTACTTCAACCATAGCAAAATAAGTAAATCGGTTAAATTAATTAAGCATGGTCAAAAAGTAAAGAAAAAAAATTAATCAAGAGTCATTATCGCCTTTCGATTTGTCGTCGTTTTTCTTCTTATCTTTTTTCTTAGTATCAGAATTTTTATTGGGTTTGTCTATTTTAAAGTCGGACGCTTTTAGCCCATCGATAAATCTTTTGAATTCCTGTGATTCTTCTTTATCTTTTTGGGTATCGGCTGGAATCGTTCCTTCAGCAACCACCTGGGCTGATACGAAAATTGGTGCATTGGCCCTTAAAGCTAGGGCAATAGCGTCAGATGGGCGTGAATCAAGCGATTTTGTTTCTTCCAGGTTTCCGGTAGGGTCGTTTACAATTAACCTGATAGTAGCAAAATAAGTACTGGACGATAATTCGTTAATTTCGATTTGTTTTACTTTGTAGCCTAAAAGATTGATGGCGTTTAACAGCAAATCATGCGTCATCGGTCGCTCTGATTTAATGTTTTTTAATATTCTGCTTATGGCAATCGCTTCCGGGTCGCCTATCCAGATTGGCAAAACCCTGCGCTTGGTGCTATCACTAAGAAGCACAATTGGCATACCGTTATAGGCATCAGCGACTAATTGGGCTACATACATTTCAATCATGGGACTAACTCTGACCTAGAACTAATACTTGTAATATATTATTCCCAAATATTTGTGGTTTTAAGCTTTGACATAAATAAATTTTTTGATCGAAATAATTATTCTACTTTTTTAGTCTAATGACAACATTTGTTGTTTTATTATCTTTAATTTTTTTAAATTCTCTTAAAATTTTCAGGGTACATGATATTATTTTATTGTATATAATGGAATTTGTGTCCGAGTGGCGGAATGGTAGACGCGCACGTTTGAGGGGCGTGTGGGCAACCGTGAGGGTTCGAGTCCCTCCTCGGACATAATTTGTTTAACGATTCATGATGATAGAACGAGCAACCTGGCCACATACAATCAGCGATATCTACAAAGCTCTGGATAATATTTGGGGGGTTGTGGGGGCTTATGATTTGCATAATAATCTAATGCGTCTGGAAAAAAGTATATCCTCCCCGATTACCTATATTTTAACTAGTTTTGAAGGTAATAACGAAAAAAAAATAACCAAAACCGAGTCTTATGCAGAATCACAAAAAGACCAGGCGGTTAATGATTTTGCCAAGGCTATCGGCTTTACTTTAGAACAACCTTAACCCAAATAGATGTATCCTGAAGATAAAAATTCTATATTACTTGGATGGCTAGTTTGGTTTATTGTTGTTTTACCAAATAAGCCGTTTATTGCTACTAAATGAATTTAAGCTTAAATTTATACCCTTAAAATCGCGACTGTGGTCTAGGCTATCCAGCTTTTTCGTTTTAGCGCCAATGACAAAGCAAAAACGTTAATGCGTGTCCATGGTATTTTGCCGGCTTATGCGCTGTGTTTATAAAATTGACAGACAGTTACAAGCTTTACTAAAATGACTAAAGACGACTGGTAAGATTCTGGTAGTACTGCAGGTGCTAGAGTATCTCCTTTTAATGCCTGGTAGTTAGGGTTTTATTTCTCGATTTTAAGAACCTGTTATTTTAAGAAAATCTGCCCGAGAATTGTATAGGAAAATTTTTAAACTGGTCTTAAAGCTAGTAGGCAAGCTATTTAAGAATGGGGCTGATATAATGATCCTTTGTCCTTATCAAGGTAGCTAATGCACCCTATCCATAATAAGGATAGCCCCATAATTATCACTGAATTTGAAAAAAAAATTAACTCCACATATACTTATTATCGTTTAATAAGCGTTTTTTTCTTTCTGCTATTATCTTTCTACAGTCAAACTATATTTGGTACTATTAGTTGAGACTGTGACAATTACTTCGTTGTAATTTTTTGTCGACCAAAGACGTTAGCGGTATTAATAACTCATTTTTCACCAAAAACTTACAAGGCTAGCTATTTTTATTACGGCGTCAAAGAAGGTATAGGCAAGTTTTTCGGCAATTATCTGAATTTAATGATAAATGCAGTTTTAGGCTAGTTCGACAACAATAAATAGGATATTTGACTTGCGGGCTACTTAGGTGCGACAATTTTAGCAAGGCAACTCAACCAAGCCTAAAAGTTCCAAAAAACCAACGATAATTATCATGCTGCTGTTCTTATGCTACAATAAATTGTAATAAAGATGGAAAAATGCGATAAATGACTTAAATAAGATGTTTAAAGACTATGAATGATTTTAAACTTGACTCACAGGATAACTACATCGAAGTTAGGGACCCTAGTGAATTTTTTATGTGTATTGTGTTAACGGCAGCCTATTTAGGTCTGGCAAAATATTGCTGGACTCCGCTGGTAAATATGCATAACCTGAAATTGCTTTTAAATGTTGAAGGCTTTTTTATAGTTATTGCTCTATTGGCTTTTATCGTAGGTATAAGACCTATGCTAAATCCTTCCAGTCTACAGTTAAGCGAACACGGCATTAAGTACAAAGGACCATATTGGCCAAACCGAAAATCGGTGCTTTGGCAGCAAATTGAACAACTTTATTTAAGCCCTGAACTTATAATTGTTTTATACCGACCTAATCTAAATAGCAAAAGACTATGGCCAATGCTTATAGCGACGTTATATCTAGCCGACAGGGACTCCATCGCTAAGTCGGTTGGCAAATATTGTCCGATTGAACCAACGATAATGGCTAATCCGGCTTTGTTATCCAGAATTTTTGTTCTTCTGGCTTTTTGTATAGTGGCTCTTTGGCTGATAGAATTACTTATGCAGTAATGGATTCCGTGTTTAAAATTCTTTGCTTAGATATTGAACTAGATTCTCTAATTCCTCGCTTGTTAGATTCGTTTGTCCAGGCATCCCAGATTTGCTGCCTTGAACAATAAAATGTTTTAATTCGTTAGTAGTTTTAAATTTATTTTTGTAATCGAGGATACTTGGTCCAAGAGGGCTTTGCTTGCCACCGGGATGACAAGTGTTGCAGCTGCGAATAAATATTTGTTGGCCAGTCAAATAGCCATTTTTAAGGTCATTGTATCTGTTATCACAATTTTTTGCCGCTCGAATTCGCTTAACCTCCTCAGTCATAACGCAACCCCAATCGCAGGCTAAAAGGAGATAAATAAAAATAAGGCTGAATGGTTTAAATTTCATGTGTTATAATGATGGTTTTGCTAAAGACATTCATTTTTTTGTAATTATATTAAAGCTTTTACATAATGTTAACTTGAATATGAAAAATTTTAGGTAAAATAATAATAAGAGGAACTTAATTTTTTGTTAAAAAGGATAAAACACCCATGCCAAACTCAGCCAATCCAGTTACGCCTACAACTGATAAAGTCACCAACGAACCTAAGATTATCGTCGTTGGAGGACGCCCGTTAAATGGTACGGTGAAAATTGAAGGGGCCAAAAATGCCGTTCTCAAAATGATGGCGGCGGCAATCTTGGCTAATGACGTCTGCGTCATAAAAAATGTCCCTGACTTATCCGACGTTCATATGATGTCACAGCTTATGCGTAATTTGGGTGCTAAAATCGAATTTAAAAATCATGAGCTGACGATTGATACAACTAACGTTAATGATTTCGAAGCCTCTTACGAATACGTTAGTAAGTTAAGGGCCTCTTTTGTCGTTTTGGGTCCACTCTTGGCTCGTTTCAACCAAGCCAAAGTATCTTTGCCTGGTGGTTGTGCTATTGGTGAACGTCGCATTGACTTGCACGAACGTGGTCTTAAAATGCTTGGAGCTGAAGTTGTTTGCGAACACGGTTACGTTTACGCTAGTTGCGAAAAACTGGTGGGCACAAAGATTTACTTAGATAGACCGTCCAACGGTGCTACCGAAAATATTATGTTGGCCAGTGTCGTGGCGCAGGGTCAGACCATCATCGAAAATGCCGCTCAAGACCCTGAGATCGTTAATATCGCCGATTTCTTAAATGCAATGGGGGCTAAGGTAAGTGGAGCAGGAACCTATCAGATTGTCATTGACGGTGTGCCGTTGAGTTCTCTTCATGGCGCTTCTATTGATACTATACCGGATAGGCTAGAAGCTGGTACTTTTTTACTAGCACCTTTGGCTACGACTGGACAGGTCGAAGTAACCAACTGTAATCCCCACCACTTGTATTCGCTGATAAGTAAAATTAGCGAAATGGGGGCCGAAGTATCAATTTATGCTCCTGATACCATTAAAGTTAGCATGTACGACAAGGTTAAACCGATCGACATAACAACGCACCCATATCCTGGCTTCCCGACTGATTTACAGGCTCCGGTAATGGCTATTTTGGCTACAGCCGATGGAACTTCTATTATGACTGAAACTATCTATGAAAACCGTTTTATGCAAGTCGGTGAGTTGCGCCGAATGGGAGCCGATATAACTGTTA
>JAJYFO010000003.1:33390-39582 GCA_021785395.1 bacterium
AATGCAGCTGTGATTAAGGGGATACCTAAATTAACTGGTGCTGAAGTTAAATCCTCTGATTTACGAGCTGGGGCGGCTCTTGTTTTAGCTGGACTAGCTGCCGAAGGGATTTCTGAAGTGACTGGCCTTAGCCATATTGATAGGGGTTATGATAATTTTGAAGAGAAGTTTCTGGGTCTGGGCGCTAATATCCGGCGTGTTTAATTTATTTATAGAAAGGCTTTGGTCTAAATAAATTGTTAGTTACAAAATTTGGCGGCACGTCAGTCGGTGATTCTAGTTCGTTCCTTAATGTTGTTAAAATAGTTGAGCTTGCCTATTCCCGCTCACCTGATGGAGTTTTGGTAGTCCTTTCGGCTATGTCTGGTGTAACGAATTTATTGTTAACAGGCGCTAATCAAGCTTTAAACAATGATCTAAACGGCAGTAATGCTACAATTGACCAAATACGGCATAAGCATGAAACGGCTATAACTGAATTGTTTGCTGATAGCGAAGCCAAAAGCAGGCTTAACCTTATCCTTGATGGTTATCTTAATGAATTATCGATACTATACCAAGGTATTAGCTATTTAGGTGAATTAAGTGCCAAATCCTTGGATAATATCGCCAAATTTGGTGAACTTTTATCTTCTAATATTTTTTTTGAATTGCTTTTAAAACATGGGCTTAAGGCAGGTTACCTCGACATTAGAGACGTTTTGATAACCGATAGTGACTTTAGTAAAGCTAATCCAATTATGGAAGAAATAAATAATCGAGTTAAAGACAGTTTAATTCCTAGGTTCAAACTGACCCCTATTATTGTTACCCAAGGGTTTATCGCTTCAACTTTAAATAAGGCTACAACAACACTTGGTCGAGGTGGGTCTGATTATTCTGCGGCCATAATGGGTCTGGCACTTGCGGCTCAAGCTATTGAAATATGGACAGACGTTGATGGAATGATGAGTTGCGATCCTAGAATTGTGCCTGAAGCAAAGGTAATTGATGAGGTCTCGTTTGAAGAAGCATCAGAATTAGCTTATTTTGGGGCAAAAGTCTTGCACCCGCTCACGATTCGTCCGGCTGTTGACAATAATATACCCGTTAAAATTTTGAATTCCAAAAACCCTAACCACAAAGGAACCACGATTAGCAATAAAATACCCCAGGTTAGCGATAAATCCAATATTCGAGCCATAGCATTTAAAAAGGGTATAACCGCTATTTTTGTCTCATCGCCTAAAATGCTTATGGCTTATGGCTTTTTAGCCAAGGTTTTTGCTGTGTTTGAGAAATATAAAACTTCTATCGACCTTATCTCGACTTCTGAAGTCTCGGTGGCTTTAACTATCGACAACAAGACACTTTTAAATGATATATTTAACGATTTGAGTCAGTTGGCCAAGATAACCCATAAAGATAATTTAGCTATTGTGACCGTCGTCGGCCAATATTTTCGCAACCAGTCTGGCACTTGTGGGCAGGTATTTGAGACGTTAAAAGATATCAATATATTAATGATTTCTGGTGGGGCTAGCGACATTAATTTAAGTTTTGTCGTCAATGAAACTGACGTTATCGAATGTGTAAAAAAGCTCCATCAGAAATTTTTTGATTAGATTATATAATGCTGAGTTAGGACAATTAAGCGTTAATTATGCCATTGCCTTTTGCCTTGGCAAACCATTTGTTGGCTAAGTCTCTATTGTTTTCAATATTTAAATAATATAAACCTAACTCATATTGAGCCTTGCCCATATTATGGCTAGCGCAATATTCCAGGTGACTTTTAGCTAGTTGTAAATTAAGGTTTTCATTTTTTTGATATTCTAGACCAAGAAAATAATGTGATTCCAAACACCCAAGGCTGGCACTTTTAGCTAGTAGGTCAATAGCCAACTTTGAATTTTTGGCGACAACAACGTTGCTTTCGGAGTCCTTGATACCATTTAGATAAAATTGGGCCAAATTAAATAGAGCCGTTAAATTATCGGCTTGACTGGCTATTTCATATAATTGAAAAGCTTTAATGAGATCCTTCGGAACGTTTTTACCGACAGTATATTCATAGGCTAGCTTAACGCAGGCGCTTATCGAACCAGCTTGGCAATCGGCGGTTAAATCGTTAATTAGCTTGTTACCCACTGTGCTGATAATTATAATTTATAAAATTAGTATTGTCACCGTAATTTATTTTCCCTGTTTCAATAATACCACCTGGGTTGACGTCCAGCGTTTGGGCAAACAGTATCGGCAAGGGCTGTAATCGGCTTTTATGGCATCTAGTCGGTAGAAAAAATACTTACGCCTGCATCTTGACATGCATATGGCGTATGGGCAAGAAAAGCGGTGAAACTTTAACGATTCTTTATTCCCCAAATATTTGTACTTTAACCTCTGATAATTCGATTTATTAGTGTTTGTTTCGTCTCTAAAATCAGCCAAGGCTGTTCTAGTATCGGCTAAAATTAACCACGTAAATATATAGATTATCGTGCTAATTTTTAACCAAGTCGAAACTGGCTTATTATTACGATTTTGTTGTAAAAATACATGTTTTGCCATAATTTATCAGTTTTAATGCAAAAATACATACCTATATATATAGACGTAATTTTGAGCCAAAAGTTTATAATGACAACGACTTCTAAGACAATTTATAATGACTCATTATCTCTATTGACCGATTTCTACCAGTTGTCAATGGCTTATGCTTGGTGGAAAAATGGTCTAAAGGACGTAATGGCAACTTATCATTTGTTTTTTCGTAAAAATCCATTTGGTGGTGGTTATGCTATAGCTTGTGGTCTTAATCAGTTTGTCGAAGTAATTAACGCCTGGGATTTTAACATGAGCACTTGGGAGGCTTTGGGTCGAGCCAAACACGAATTTTTAGAGCCGATTAGAGACCGGGAATTTTTGAATTACCTTAAAAATCTTAAGGCTAAAATAAATTTAAAAGCGATTCCGGATGGAACAGTTGTCTTTGCTAATGAACCCATTATTCAAATACAAGCGCCTATAATACTAGGGCAAATGTTAGAAAGTATAGCTTTGAATATTTTTGGCTACGAAACGCTTATTGCTACTAAAGCAAGCCGTATAAAATACGTTAGCGGTAACGATAAAGTAATGGAATTTGGTTTAAGACGCGCGCACGGCTTTGACGGAGCTCTGTCGGCCAGCTATGCTGCTTATATTGGTGGTTGTGATGCTACTTCTAATACTTTAGCTAGTATTAAATACGGTATCCCATTAGAAGGGACTATAGCGCATAGTTTTATTATGTCGTTTGATAGCGAAGAAGAAGCTTTTAAAGCTTATGCTAGAACTTTTCCACAAAATACGATATTTCTGGTAGATACATATAATAGTTTAAATGCCGTAAAAAAACTCGTTAATTTAAAGCCATGGTTTAATGAAAATAACTATAAAATTAGCGGTATTCGTTTAGATAGTGGAGACTTGGCGTATTTAAGCATTCAAGCTCGTAAAATTTTGGACGAAAACGGCTTGTCCGATACAAAAATAATCGCCAGCAACGATTTAGATGAAAATATAATTTATTCGCTAAAACAACAAAATGCTAGGATAGACGCCTGGGGAGTTGGCACTAAATTAGTAACAGCTTATGACCAACCGGCTTTAGGCTGTGTATATAAATTATCGGCTATACTTAAAAATAGCAATCATTGGGAATACAAACTTAAATTATCCGAACAAACTTTTAAAATTTCGCACCCGGGGATTTTAAATATCAAAAGATTTATAAATTCAACCACCAATAATTTTCTCGCCGATATGATTTTTGATGAAAATATTTTAGACCAAAAAGCTAGCTATATAATAGACCCTGAGGATTTTACTAGACGACGACCGGTTAATCGCCCAAACGAAAAACCGGTAGAATTACTAGTACCAATTTTTCAAAACGGGCAGTTTGTATATTCAAAGCCATCTATCAAAGCCATTAAAGAAAATGTCGCCAACCAGTTAAATAGTCTGCATCCGACGTCTAAACGACTCTTAAATCCGCATCAGTATCCAGTTGGGCTAGAAGAAAATCTCTATAACCTAAAAACCCAATTAATATTGGAGGCTCGTCAAAATTACCGTTAAAGGTTTTTGCTGACCAGTCATATTAAAATTTTCCTTATAACTTGTCTAGTCCTTCTTGAAACCCGCCTTTTTTAAGGCTTTGTTAAAATAGTTATCTTTTTTCATCGTATCCCAGATAAGACCAGTTTGGTAATTTTCGAGCATAGCCAAAATTGGGCCTTCATCGATGCCTAGGTAATCTTTATCGACCCAGCCGTAAGTATTGTTAATTTTAAAGCTGGGGTTAAAGGCGTCTTTAAAGCCATAACGACCGTAAATAGAAGGACTCTCCTGCATAAAATATTTTATAGTTGGCCAGGCAATGGTTGGCGCAAACGGTAGAGCTGATACACTGGCTGTTGGGGCGATAGTTCCATCATCTAACGAGTCTGGGTAGCCACGAGCACTGTAGGCCTGAAACACGGTGGGTTTACCATTGAAATTTTGCACTGTATAACCAGGCCCATCGCTAGCTGTCAACCCCCAATTGTATTTATTATAGCCAAGCCATTGTTTTGGGTCTAAAATTGCGTATTCGTTTTGAATAAAGGCTTCGCGGCAAGAATTAGCGTAGTACGTAAAGCCTAATTTATCGTTTAATTTATCTTTAATATGGCGAAAGTCGAACCAAATTTGTGGATATTCGTGACCAAACATAGGTCCAAATTCAATCACTTTAGTTTTGTCCAGGCTAACTACTTTGTCACTGGCATTATAGACAGCCCACGCTTTTTTGGGTAACGGATGGGTTGGCGACCCAAGGCCTAGAAGAATAGCTAGAGAACCTTCATTGTAGCCATGCCAGTTCGTTTTTATAAAGCCATGTTCAGGCGTATACCCCATACTTAATTCGTCTTTTTTATTTAGCGCCCAGGTCCAGTCGACGCGTTTATATAATTTATCGGCTAGATGTCGAATTTTTTCTTCGACGGGATTATTCTTTTCGTTATAATAATCTTTGGTCATCAAAACGCCAGCCATTAATATGGCCGTATCGATGGTAGAAACCTCACAGTTGTCAGCTCTTAAGCCGGTAGCTGGGTTTAGGAAATGATAAAAGAAGCCATGAAAGCCCGAAACGTTCTCGGATTGGTTGCCTTGAGGCGTTTTAGACAATGTTTCTAAAACTTTTAAAGTATAATTTTCGGCCTGGGTTCTCGATATCCAATCATGCGATGAGGCTATGGCGTAGGCCGTGAGGCTAAAACCGGTCGCAGCAATACTTGCTACCGAATTGGCCGTAGATCTGTCTTTGGTTAAGCCGGTTATGGGATTACTGTTTTTTTCAAAATATTCAAACGTTGCCTTTTCAATTTTATCAGCCAAGGCATTGTCCTTGACATTTTTCCTATAACTTTGGATAGTTGACATTATGTTTGAAACAGCACAGATTGAATTAATATTCGGGTTTGTATTTTCAGTTTTCAAAGCCTGTTTGGAAGAATTTTTAAATTTATTGGCTAGATTCTGACTTGGTTTAATATCAGAACTTTTTTCCAATTCGCCATTTTTCATGAATTCATACTCGATGAGAAGTCTTTTAAAACTATTTTTAATCTAGTCTACAAAGAAGTTAAAAATTGTCCAAGTCGGAAAATACGTTAAAAGTCAAAATTAATAATTAATCAGGAAAAATCAAATTAACTTTTGGTGGTTATTTTTCACCCAAAATAACTTATAATAGTAATATAAATTGAAATTTTGATTTTTATAATCGTAGTGAAATGGAAACAATACTCTGGATGTTGATTGTTGCTTTATTCATAATAGGTGTTCCTAGCCTGTTTATGGTTGTTTCGTACAATATTGTAAAGCCCATTGTAACAGTTTTAGTCAAGCGTTTAGAACCAAGACCCAATGATATGAAAGAAAAGCAAATTGAAGAGTTATTAAACAAGATAAATATCCTGGAACAAGAAATGACCGAGCAAAAACACAAAATTTACTTGCTCGAAGATTCTAATATTTTTTTTCACAACCTTCTAGAAGCTGATTTAAAGAAGCGTAAAAACTAACTAAGTAAATATAACTAATGAAAGTATTTATCGGTATTGATATCGGAACTTCGAGCGTAAAAATTATAGCTATCAACGATAGTCTGGAATTATT
>JAJYFO010000283.1 GCA_021785395.1 bacterium
CGGTCTAAGAAACTAATGCTCACCTGGTTAAAACAGACCAGGGTGCGTACCCTTTTGCCTAACGTTATTGATCCTAGCCATAAAATTTACCATAAAACAGGTGACATAAAGGCTATGGTTGGTGATGCTGGTATCGTTGAAAATAAAGATGGCAGTCATACAATTATTGCTATTCAGGTTGAAAGGCCAAGTAATGATTTGAGAGCTAACGAATTGATAAGGACGCTGGCTAAAGTTATTTATAAAAATGACTGATTAATATTAGTTTTTACTGTCAATTTTTTCTAATACTTTGGTATATAGCTTGTGGCTGGCTAGTACGAGTTGGTTTCTCTCGTCTAAATTTTGACAAAGTTCAATGGCTTGCTTGCTCTTAGCTTTAGCCAAGCTTAGTTCGTTATTGTCTAAAAAATACTTAGCTAGATAATTGAGTAAATTAATACCCGGCTCAACTTCATCTTTATTTTTAAAATTGCATATAGCCAAAGCTCTTTCAAAAATCGGAATGGACTCATGAATTTGATTTTTAGCCTGGCAGTGTTTGGCTATTTCGTAGCTTAAATTTAAAATAGCAGCTTTGCTCGATTCGGGTATGAATTTTTCCATTTGCATAGCCTCACCTAAAAAACTGACCGCTGTGAGCGTCATTCCTTTTTTTAATGAATTTTTGGCGTCGATTATCAAATGGTCGCTATAGGCTCTGGCCATGGCTGCAGATGGGTGTTTGGGCATCAAATTATTATTTAGGTTAATTACCGTTGAAACGTCTTCGCCTAAATTGCCGTATAGGGCTTCTACCCTTTCTAGGTTTGCCTGCAATATCAACTGGCGCAATTCATCAACGGCTTTAGAATCTGGACTGGTTTTGCGGTAAAGCTGCCGCAAGGCAACTAGCGAGTTTATTTTACGATTAGAGCTGTCGGCAAATGAATTGGCCAAATTACCGGCATTTAAATACAAGAATTTAGCTAAGTCATAGTTTTTAGAGCTTTCAGCTACATCCCCTAAACTCATAACTGCGTCCCACCAAAGTTTTTTGTAAAGAGGAACCTCGTTATTTACCGACCCTGACCAGTTTAAAATTAAAAATAAGACTATGAAAATACTGATTACTGAGCCAATAAGTATTTTATTTTGCTTTTCTAGTTTCAGCAAAGATTCATTCAAGACTTTATTCTTAATTTTGTTAGAATCAACAGGTACTGGTTGAACTATATTATTTTGCACGGGTTGATTTGAATTATGGTTTATAGCTATTTTAGTCGCTGTATTGGGTTTATTCGTTATTGTCTTATCGTTAGGAGAATAATTTTTTTCGATAGCCAGTAAAACGTCTTTGATGTCAGCCATAGACTTAGGTCTATCGTTAATATTTTTAGCTAGCATACTAGCTATTAATAATTCAAGGTCAGAAGGAATAATTAGATACGGTGATACAGTGGAAACAGTTGGGCATAGGTCGCCAACGTGTTTACTCATAATATCGTAACTGCTGGTACCTTGAAATGGTGGCACGCCGGTTAGCGATTCAAACATTACGCAGCCAAGCGAATAAATATCTGAACTCGGTGTCAGTTTTTCACCCTTACACTGTTCAGGACTCATGTATAGAGGCGAACCGAATACGTCGCCTTTTTGGGTTAACTCGGGAGAATTAGATTTATCGTAATCAATAAATTTAGCGATGCCAAAGTCAAAGATTTTAACGTTGGGACTTTCGGTATTGTTTAAAATTAGTACATTACTTGGTTTTAGGTCGCGATGGATAATCGATTTATTGTGTGCATGTTCCATGCCGGCACAAATTTGGCTAAAAATACTTAAAAATAGGCCGATAGGTAAAAACCCGTTGCGGTTTATTAGTTCAAGTAAGCTGTCACCGACGAGATATTCCATAATTAAAAAGGCAATAGCATTCTGGCTCACCCCGAAATCATATATTTCCACAATATTTGGGTGTTTAAGAAGGCTAGCTGTTTTTGCTTCGCGTACAAAGCGGTCAAAGCTGTTGGCGTCACTGGCAGCGGCCATATTTAAAATTTTAATGGCTACTTCTTTTTCAATATACTTTTGCCTGGCTTTATAAACCTTGCTCATGCCACCACTACCAATAAGGTCTATTATTTCGTAGCGGTCAGCAAATACTTGTCCGATAAATGAGTCTTTATTGGTATCACTTAAACTGGTGTTGTCAAAAGGGCAGTTTTCCATGCCAAAAGGGTAGGTTCGGCTACACGTTGGGCAGACAAGGTCATTATTAAAACTTATATTAGAATTTTCGTATTCCATTGCTTTATTCTTATTTTTTATGGATCGCTGGGATACTCTTGTTCTAGCATTGCCCAGAATTTACGTTCAATGTCCCAGATAATTTTTTCTTCCCAGTTCAACAAAGCAATTTTAGCCGTGTATAAACCTTCTGATTCAAGGTCAAGATTAACCGGTAAAATGTAATTACCGCGGTACAAGTCACTAGGGTCATTAGCGTTAAATTCCTGTCTGTATATTTCTGCCCCGTGTGGGTCTTCTATAGTCGCGATACCCTTATATTGCCTGCGCTCAAACGGTGTACCAAAACCAATAAGCCATTGACAATTCATTTTAATCGGCAAAGCCTTGCTTAAAAATAAATCAAACAAACCAAAGGCGTTAAGTTTGCCGTCATCAGCAAAATTAGCCTTTTGGCAGAAAATAATGTACCCCGAATGTAAGTATTTTATAATTTGGCCTTTAGTAACGTTATTCAATAAACAATACTATCGTATAACAATATATATTGTCTGGTCTTTTTAATTAAAAGTTAAAAAAAATTTATCTTTTAATTAATTTGTTGTAAGTTGTATTAATTCCTGTAAGTAAACCTTTAGATTAGAAACCTGGCTGCTAACGTCGGAAAGC
>JAJYFO010000082.1 GCA_021785395.1 bacterium
TTAATAATTGGTCTTATACCAGTTATCAATTGCCTAGACCGAGCATAGTCTTTGGCAAACTGAATAATCATATCGGGTCTTGTAGACATTCTTACAGCCTGTCTATAGGTCAAGTATTTATACAAATCAATTGGTCTAATTTCTTTAGTAATAGGATTGATTTCATACATAGTTATATTACCGTACTTTTGCCTTAACATCATCGACCACGAATACCTATGTCCATACTCTGTCCAAGAAACATTTCCCGGGTACAGAAATCGCCTTAATGGTAAAAACAATTGAATCAAAACGTAAAATCCAATGAATACTATTAGCAAATCGCTTGTAAAAAATGATTTTTCATTATTATTAATTGAAATCAAATCATTATTTATAATATTTGTACTGTAAGATTTGAAAAGTCTATTTTTTATTTTATAAAACGTTAATTTAGGCCAGTCTGGTCTAGGGAATAAGGCCAAACTTACCATCATTAAATAAGGAAATACATCGATAGAAAATAGCCTGGAATTCAAGCAGTGAAAAACGCATAAAATAAAGGCACCAACAAAAAATGTTCTCTTAAAACAGATTAAAATCGGGCAAATTAAATCAATAAATATCCCACCATAAGCTATTAGCCATGGTGCCCATTTACTCTTTTCTAAAAATGGTAAATTAGCAGTTTTGCTAATTTCAGATAGCCATTCTTTAATCGGATGAGCGTGAAGCCAATCATAATTTAATTTAGCTATACCACCGAAAAAATACACAATAAAAAACTGAAATCGCAATAATAATATCGTCCAATTTGGGACTGTATCAGGCCACTTAGCACCAAAGAAAAATTTATCAATCGACCATAGCCGATTAGCCGGAATAAAAATGAATAAAAAATTTAACAAAACAATTAGATAAGAATGATTTAAATATTCGGTTTTATCAATCAAAAAGACATATAAATTCAAGCCAAAAAAAAGTATGGCGACAATATGATAAGCACAACCTAACGAAAACAGGATAGCTATTAGTATAAGCGCATAAAAGATATAATACATTCCATTGCCAGGCAAAGGCTTGACAAAGTCAATATAAGAAAAAAAGTACTTGGTAAAAATAAATTGAATATAAACCGCATTTTTAGCAATAAATATAATATAATGCCAGCCCATAACCAAACCAAATAATATTCGAAATAAAGCAATACTGGCACTATCAATTGGCTTAACCAAGTAGTTCAAAATAGCTTCACTTTCAAAATTTAGATAATTCATTTCTTAATTAAGAGGTTTAGCAATTTCTTGGGTCGTTTGAAAAACTTGAAGTATTAAATAATTTTTTTATTAAAGATAATTTATAGGGCTGAGAGCTTCTCCTGACAAAATTTTATACGATCAACAACGCCTTCTCGTTTAGCTTCGTCAGGACATATATTGACATATGCTTTAAAAGATTGAATGGCCGAATCCCATTCTTGATCAGATTCTTGTAATTCACCCAATTCTAGATAACTTTCACCACAATCTGGCTGAACTAACGTGGCCGTTTTAAATTCGTTCTTAGCCTCGGAAATTTTACCTATAGCTTTATAAGCTTTGCCCAAAGCTATATGACATTCGGCCGAATTAGGATATTTTTTTGTTTTTTTTAAAAAGATTACAACCGCTTCTTGTGCATAGCCTGTTGTTAGAAGATTATAACCTGGAGCTAAAACTTTAGTAAAATCATTCGTGTTTTTGGCTTGTGCTATATAGGAATAAAATATTACACAAATTACAAAATGAAATAAAAAAATTCTCTTAAATTGGCAGTATTTACTCATAATTATTTACTAGACGTATTTGAGTTCAACTTTTCAACTTTGGTTGTAAGGGTTACATCTTCTGCCTTAGAACCGCTAGCTTCTTCAGAATCAATCTGAATAGAAGCGACGTCACCACCATTAATTTTGGATACCTTATCACCAACTTGAATTTTATCTCCTTTAACAATAATTCCATCAGAAGCACTTTTATGAACCGAGCTTAATTTTATAACGCCAACTGTTTTATACAATTCCTCGATAATTTTACCAGAATCAGGGTCTTTAACACTTTTATAAGGGCTTTCAACTTTTAACATATCACCAGCTGATAAACCATTGTCAGAGCCGACATTGACTACAACGTTGTTTTCATCGACATCAGCTATTTTACCTGTTACGTTTTTATCGGCTATGGCCTTGTTGTCAGGAATTTTATTAGCCATAGAGTTAAGATTGATAGCTAGCTGATTAACAGCCTGCATGGTTGCTTCACCGGCCAAAGAATTTTCAAAACCTGGCGATTCAAAATTTATTACACCAGCGCCAAACAATGATGTACCTTTACGGCTAGATTCACCGGCGCCTTGAACAGCGCCTAAAATCTCGCCTGTTGTGCAATCTATTAGGCGCGCGTCAATAACTACTCTAGCTTTACTTTTATGGACGCCTAGACCAAATCCACCAAACGGTACGTATCCAGCAAAAGGAATGTTACTGGCAACCGCGTCAACGACTCCACCAACGTTGATATTCTTATCCTCAAAACCAAATTGTGTTACCGTTCCAGTAATTATAGCGTCAACGCTTAAAAGCTTACCAAATTTGATCGCTGTTTCCGGATTTGCTCTGTCCGAGGCCGAAAAATTTTGTTCTTTCAAAAGAGAACTAATCATTTTGCGTTCAATCACACTATAAGTACCTTCATTAACTAATTTAGTAATCAACAAAGATGTAATACCATTACCAACATCGTACGTTCCAACATTAGTTGAAGTTGACCCATAGTCAAAAGGAAATACAGCAATACGCCTTTTACTGTCAGCTAAGGCCACATCGCTTAAACAACTTATTAAAAATAGCGAAATAAATAATGTAGTTAACCTTACAAAAACAAATCTCATTTTAATTTATTAAACCTCATAAATTTCAATGAAATTATACCATGTAACTCAACAAAAGGTTTCATCATTTTTAGCAAAATATACACGTAACTTTAACTGATAGGCTAACCCAATTACATTTAAGTTATCAGACCTTGCTTTTAAAGCTTTTAATCAAATCAGTAATACCGTAAATTAAAAAATCAAATTTTTATATTAAACAGGACTTTTCAGTAATTAGTTCAAAGGATAACATAACCGATTTAAGTAGGCCCATTAAAAAAACAAAAATGTCAAGCAGCTAAAAAATGGCAAAATATGGTATCAGGATTAAATTCGTTATATACTGACTCAACTCTAGATCTAAACTATAAGTTTAAATACGAACCGACCCCAGTTCAAAAACACAATTAGGGTCTTCTTCCATTACATCGTTGGTACGAGCATAGGCGCGAGCCCTTGACCCGCCACATATCTGAGCGTATTCACAAATACCACAACGCCCTTTAAAAGAAGTTGTATCACGCAATTCAACGAATAGAGGATTCTTGGCATAAATGTCAGGAAGGCTCTGATTACCCAAATTATCAGCTACCACAGGTAAAAAACCACTTGGCGAAACGTCACCACGGTATGAAATAAATACGATGCCCTTTCCGTCACGTGTGCCAGCTGAACGAGCCAAAGGGCTGTGCGTTGGCTCGCCCAAGCGCGTTAACAAGTCTTTGTTTAAGCGTTGCGCTAATGGGTCTAGTTCAACCGGTAATTGCTCTTCATACTGGCGAACAATCCGACGAAAATATGGTCCCTCAACAGTTCTTACCGTGACACCATAGTGAGCAGATTGATAAAGGAAATGACATACAGATTCACTAACACTGGGTGTCAATTCATTTAATTGTGACCCACGGCCGGTTTGTATTAGAAAAAAAACTTCCCATACATGAGCCGGAATAGATTTAACAACCTGAAAAATAGCCGGTAATTCTTCAACATTATGTTCCATCACGGTTGTATTAATTTGGACTTTTAAGCCAGCATTAACAGCAAACTGAGCCATCGCCAAAGTTCGCGTAAAAGTTCCAGGCACGCCACGCAAATCATCATGAGATTGAACGGTAGCTCCATCAAGACTAAGCGAAATTCCATCTACACCATGATCAGCCATTTTCAGCAACACATCAGGTGTAAGCAGTGGTGTAGCGCTTGGTGCAACCGAAACCTGAATACCTTTGGTGCGCGCATATGAAATTAGTTCAAACAAATCACTACGCTTTAACGGATCTCCGCCGGTTAAAATTAAAATCGGATAGGGGCGACCAAAAGCCTCAATTTGATCGATTAATGACTTGCCACCTTGAGTGGTAAGCTCACCGGGTAATGATTCTGGAATCGCTTCGGCTCGACAATGATGACAGGCTAAATCACAAGCCTTAGTAGTTTCCCAAAAAACCAATATGGGTTTAGCGTCAAAATTCCATGTCATAATTTATTCCTCTACAATGTAAGATAGCCTGTACTTCTTTGCTGTAAAATTTTAAAACCAATTCACCAGATTAAACATAATATATCAACGAGTTAAATAGTCAAGGCAAAAGTTATTTTATACACTTACGACACACCTTAACAGGAAGAATGTAATTAGCTTATAATTTATATTTTCCTATGGTGCAAAACGATATTGCTTATAGCAAAATGGTGGCTGTGTCATACTACGACCAGTTTTAATCCTCCAAACTTCAATTCCTGATAAAACTTTAACAATGTTAGACGTGATATAATTAACTAAACCCAAATTACCAAATTCGATCAAAAAATTTTTTTCAAGATTATCGAGCATTTCTATAGTTTTTTGGTTTTCGGCGAATTTGCGTGCGGCTAAGAACACTTGGCGAAAAGTCAAACAACGTTCTTTTAATCTGCCTGTAAGGTTACGAATACGCTCATCACTGTGATTTTTTACGGTTCGATAACCCCGCAAAGACGTCTCAGCCAGACGCAACAGCGACGGCCCCTGGCGTTCATAATCTTGGACAAAAGCATCCTTAAGGTAATGTCCCGTTTCATCGAGTCTAAAATTAGGATGGTCAAACCATATTTTATCTTGCCCATGCCATTCTTCAAAAGGAATATCATGCCTCAAACGCCCCGCTTTTTCATACTCTTCATATAAAGCAGTTCCGGGCAGCGGGCCTAAATTCATAAACTGAACAAAGTCTGAATTTAAACCAATAACAAAATCGATATCCTCCTGCATAGTTTCTTTATCATGATGCTCTAAAAATAAAATCGCCGAGGCCAGAACCTGTATACCGTAATCGCGAAGCTTGCCAACCATGGCTGCCAAATCAACACCCTTGGTCTTTGTAAAAACTGACCGTTTAGACTCAACACCCATCCAAACAAAGTCGATACCAAGTTTGGCCATAAATTCAATACCAACAGCTTCAATAGTTTCAGCTGATGAGAATACCCCCAAACTAAAATATTTGTTTTTAGCCTCCATTTCCTTCAGCAGTTCTTGAGCACGAATTCGCTGTTTCAAGAAATTTTCATCCATGACAAAAAACTCATTGCTACCAGTTTCTTGTTCGATAAACTCTAGCGCCTTCATAACCTCTTTACCGGTATTCATATAACCAAAATATTCTTTTTTAAAATGGTGCGAAGTCGCACAAAAAGAACAAGCGTTTACGCAGCCCAGCCCAGGAATTAATACTGCCGCCGTATTTGGCAAAGGAATACCCATGATCCGCCTTTGGGTCGTTGACAGCATAGCTGGCTGAAGCACAGGCTCATTAACGTCTTCGTTAAACAACTGACGAAACCAGCCTACACCTTCACCTTTACAGATATAATCATGCTCAATCATCTTCTCTAGACCGACGATACTAGTACCATGGCCACCGAGGACTATTTTTGATTTTGGTGACAGTTCACGAATTAGTTCACACATTTTTTTAGCTTTTTTAAAATTAGCTACAATAAAAGAGATACCAATGTAGTCATAATTTTTTTTAAGCTCTTGCTTAAACCGCTCCAGTGAAGGAAAATCAAGAATAGCTGTAGGAACTTTAACATTTTCGGCGATTAAATAAAGGCCAAAACTCGGGTGATTTATCCTTAATGAAAACAAGCCCTGTTCACGCGTAACTTGATTATGAAACAACTCCATTACGTTAAGTCTGCGACCGTATTCATCATCAACACCATAAGGACCAAACACCGACGTTAACAGCAATTTCATATTCTTTAAAGACCTTCCTTGCTAAAAATTTTAATTTTTAAGCTGTTTAATTGAGAGTCAAAATCATTAAACTGTTTTAGCTATTTTCAAGCGTTAGCTTAACTCAAATTAATCGACATGTCTATTTATAGTACTAATAATGTGTAGTAAAATTAACTAATAAATTGCTAAAACAGCTTCTCACATTACATAGTTAAAACAATGCTTAACAATGGTTCTGCCAGACCTATGCCGATCAACAAAAACATATTAATAGCATCATTATAATTAATTTATTTGGATCGATTTATCCAAATTTATCTGGAGCAGTTTATCCTAATTAATTCGGACCCACATATCCATAAATTTAACCTAAATAACACAAAACCAGCTACAAAATAAAAATTTAGTATGATGCACTTAGCCAACAAAAGGTCGTGCCAAAATATCAACTGGCGCGCTGTTAGACATTTACATATCGTTAAAGACTATATCCGCGTGTTTCCAGTAATTTTTGAATTAGAGTTTTAAGATCTTCGTAGTCAACTAGTGTATTTACGTCTGGCCTATTTCTTAGAAGAACTTGGCGCAAACCAACAAGATCTTGCATGCCTATAGCTTCCAGCCTCACTACTAGATTATTAAATCTACCCGCACGAACTATTTTTGGTTGAAATACATAACCTTCTACATTATAGACTTGATAAAAATCTACGTCTGGTGGCTCTATATAACCTTGTGCTGCTTCTAAAGTTTTAAAAAACATCAAATCGGAATCGTCCTTACAAAAGACTATTATTGGTGAATTCGAATAAATATCGTTATAACCATATTTTTGAAATAGCATTTGAATTAAAGTTCTAAAATCATCGTGTTCACCAAATGTATTTTCGTCTTTTAAACTTCTTAAAAGAAGTTTGCGCAAGCCCTTGATATTCTGGTCACCTGAAGCTTCTAACACCACGTAATGAGGGCCAAATTTACCAAAATCTTGTAGTACTACTATTGGATCATACACATAGCCATCTGCGTCAAAAACATAGTATAAGTATAACTCTACGTCAGATGGTGTAATTAAAGTTTGAGCTTCAGTTAATGATTTAAAAAACAATACTTTGGAATTACGTGTATTAAAAACAATAATTGGCAATCTCATCAAAAACGATCCTCAAAAGACTGATCAAACTCTTCGCTTGATTGCCATGGCCTATGCCTCTTAAACCCTTGACCTGTAAGTGACCCTCCGTTTGGGCTCGGTAAACCACTTCTATGATAGTGATGAAGTTCCCCATACTCATGACCAGTCCTGTTACCAAAAGGTGCGATTCTAATATTTTTGCCAATACGAATTTCGAATCCTTTATCGTATCCTTTCAACATACCAACAGCAATTGGTAATAAACTTCCTACAGTATGCTCACTGAGTGAACGTCGACACCTTGCTGTTCAGCCATATTAAACGCAAAATTCGCTAACCCCAAGTCCATAGTGCTAGCAACACCACGTGAAAAATCTAGCAAGGACTGAAGATAAGGGTCAACTGAAAGATTTTGAATATACAGCGTACCAGATTTAATTATTTGAATTGCCCTCCATTTATTTAGATTACAGCCGGTTTTAGAAATATCTTACCTTTGTTGTCCAAATTTTGAGGTTCATTATCCCGTGATTGGAATACAATTTTAAATCAATTTCAAATTTATTTCGAGGACATAATTGAAAAATTTCTCTAAACGGGTTTTTGATGATTACACTAAAATTGTTAAGGAATCAGAGGATCTCTCAGTTTACTTTTCCAATATATATCAGTTTGCCTGTTGCCATGTCAATAGTAAACGGTACGCTTTTCCCACAATCTTCGCAGGTACCCTTCATGAAGTCGTCTGTTACAGAAAAGGCTGCCGGGTCAGTTATATCTGTGTTATGCCATATAATACCTGTTTTGCCTAAGGCACAAATCCCATTGCACTCAGTTAGAATCAACAATTGTCTCTTGTGAACCTGATAGACCCCAGATGTTCCAAGATTTCTGAATATGTAATCTCGAGGATTATTCACGTTAACTATGTAACTATTACCTTGGGATACTACACAGACCTGATCAGGGTTAGGACAGGTGTAGACACCGGTAGTAACACCACCCCCAAATTCAAATACACCAAGCCAGTTGTTGGATTCATGAGGGTAAAAACGAATCATTAATCCGTCTTTACCTCCCATCAACGTTGCAAAAGGAAAATAAAACCGCTTTTCGCTATCAGCAACGCCAGGCCACTCATCTAAAAGCTCAAATCGATAGTTTGAATTAAATATTTTCTGAATAATTGTGTCCATAATTTTAAGGCCTGAAAAATCTGTGTGTAACGGTAGATATCCACCTACGCCAACCCAATGTATCAATAATTAAATAGGCAGATTTTAATGTTTAATTTTCAGTTTGAACTAAGTATTGTCAGATGTACTAAACATTCTAAGAATAACATTGCAAATCTCAATAACCTCGTTTTTTACAGCTTCTTCAAATTGTCTTATATTAGATTCTTGTCTTTCCAAATACTCAGAACTGCATTTTGCTCGAAAATCATCAAACAAGGGGAGGCCTTGGCAATAAGATTCAATAAATCGCAGATTGGTATCAAATGGTTCATCCAAAGTTATTCTACCATACTGGCAAAGATAATACAACTCACAGGCTCTTTTTAGAATTTGATATCGTCCAGCAAGTATGTCTTTTGCAAGCGAAACTATTGCCTGGATTGCATCTTCATGTTCTTGATCAATCGACTTGTGATTAGACATCATGGCAACTCACTTAAAACCCTGCTGGTAGTTGAAAAATCGTCTTGACAAATTAACGCCGCCGGCTTTGAATTGCCCTCCATTTATTTAGATTATAATCGGTTTTAGAAATATCTTACTTGAATTGTCTAAATTTTGAGGTTCATTACCTATTGACGCACCGTGTCTATTAGCTAAAAGAGTACTAGATAAGATTATTGTTGCTGATCATCATTAATAATAAATTCTCTATTTTTAAATTTAATCTTTGGTATGATATGCTTAAATCTTGTTGCTAAATATTTTAACTGAATCTCATTATCACTGAGCCAAAACAAATCTACACCCTTAACTTTCAAGTCTTTATAAAAACCATTTTTTAAACCATAAAATCCGGCTATTTTTACTTGATTGCTGTTTGAATTTTTTTCAAGATTCACACCATCCCCAGTTTTTACAATATAAACGTAAAAAATATTGTCTTGTGTTTCATTCCAATCTCTAGAAATTTCAACCAAATCAAAATTTCTATCCGGTGAAGTTAATCTTGCTGTTTCGTGAAAACTCATTTTTGATACATAATATTGAACACAAATAATTATTAAAAGTATTGTAAAAACCGGTATTACTTTATTAAGTTTCAAAATATACTTTTTCATTCCAATAACATCCAACTAAAATTTCCAAAATGGTATTTTTTTCTTCAAGTGATTATCTGAATTAATTCCAGAAATAGATTTTTGTGTAGTGTTACTATAATTTTTTTTCTCGGAAATACTTTTAACTTTAATTTTAAATATTTGAGAATCAAAAATAATCTCTGGCTTAAATTCAATATACTTACAACCATTGTGTTCCAAAACTATTTGATTACTACCAGCCCAATATGGCTCTAACCCGTAGAAATTTTTAGGGCGATTGTAATTGGGTTCTAACAAAAAAGCAATTTCTCCTTGATTTTTAAAACATTTGCCAGCTTTGAAATGTTTATCTTCCACTACATCACTATCTTTAGATACAATATAGACTTCAAAAAAATCACACCCAAGAAGACCTGAATTATTATCTATCACTACCACATCATATTTTCCATTTGGTGCGCTAGAACGTTTGATTTCATAAACAGTTTTAGAAAAACAATTTAAATTTATTATAAATAGCGATAATTGCATTGCTATATTAAAGAAAAACAAAATCGAAATGTAAAATGGAATATCTTCAAGACTAAATATTAGTTTGAATTTATATAGTAACATTTTAAAAATTTTAGCCATAAAATAAAATTTATTTAAGACCGTGTACGTAAAAATAGTGCCAACCTCTGACTATATAATCCTCATCCATTGGATCATCACCATAAGGCGGGGTCAAATAAAAATGACCAAACTCTGGTAAATAATTCTGAGTCTGAAAGAATTCTTGGTAAGCCCCAGCACCCCTTAATGCTATGTCTAAAGGAAGCCCTATTACAGCAGCTGTATAACCAAAATTAAAATTACCGAAATTTGCATATTGTGGGGCTATTGTGTTTTTATAGTCCCAAGGTTGCCCAGTGTATACCTGACTTATAAGCCAAAGGAAATCGAGAAAATTAGATCGTGCCATCCTACCGTTTTCTTCTAAGCTAACACCAGGCGGCGCTAAAGGATAACCATCGAGTGTTTCAGCGCCAGGCACCCCACCTGGAATGTCATTAATAGTTGGATATCTTGGGAAACTATCCCACATAAATGGAATAACTATTGGTCTGTTATTTTTTGGCTTTTTTTTGCAACTATTACTTGAACTAGGGCCAAGTCCACTTGTATCGCTTAAATCCACAGGCCCCCTACCAACGTACCCGTACAAATCAATGCCGCCAGATTCACCGATGGGGTCGCGGTTAAGGAAGCGGGCGAGATTTGCGCTATAGGCTCTATGCACCGTTAAGTTTAGGCTAGATCGACCATGCACGAAATAGCCAGCGTAGCCAAAAGCTGGCGTCACCGTGTTAATTGATACTGTCGCTTGCCCGTAGGCAGTATAATCAGCCTGGTAGACAAGATTACCGCTTGAATCGGTCATCTGACGAATACTGCCTAAGTGGCCTTTGACGTAGTAGTAATTACTACCGTTAATCTGCTCGCCTAAACTAAAGAACCGGCGCAATACGCTGCCCGAAGCATCACGCTCTTCGATTAAGTTATCACCCGACCACAAATATTGAATCACGCTTGTTGTCGCGTTATTGGTCGTTTCGATAGAT
>JAJYFO010000083.1 GCA_021785395.1 bacterium
TCGATCTATCTAAGGCCGCGGCTAAGCAATTGAATATGTTGTCAAACGGTGTGGCTATGGTCGACTGCATGGTTCTTGATAAGGACTAATTGGTCTTAAATATTGGTCAATTCTCTAATGTTAGGCTTACCTTAAAGAATTTATTGTCCTATGGCGTTTTTAACGAGTTTAACTTTAAACATTAAGTTAAACTCTTAGTATTTAATTAATAAATTAAAATTTCGCCTATATCTTTGCTTAAATAAAATTGTAGTGTATATTTTATTTAAAAGCTGGTAAATTATGTCCACCCAACACCAAAAGGTCAGAGTAAGGATTGCGCCAAGCCCCACTGGTTATTTACACCTTGGCACAGCCAGAACCGCCGTATACAATTATTTATACGCCAAGCACAACCATGGCCGATTCGTTTTTCGCCTAGAAGATACCGACGAGGAGCGTTCAAACGACGCTTATACTCAGGATATAATTAAATATCTAAAATGGCTGGGTATAAACTGGGACGAAGGCCCTGATATTGGTGGCTCTTATGGCCCTTATAGGCAGACGCAAAAAGAAGAACACTACCGTAAATTGGCCAATGAGCTGGTTGCGTCTAAAAAAGCATATTTTTGTTACGCCACCCAAGATGAGTTAGCAAAGCTTAAAGAAGACCAGCAAAACTCAGGTTTGCCCAGTCGCTACGATAATCGTGGCCGATTTGTATCCGAAAAACAGGCTCAAGAGTACGAAGCCGAAGGACGAATCCCTTGTATTAGGCTTATAGTTGAGGAGCCCAGAGTAGTAAGTTGGAACGATCTTATCAAGGGCCCAATTTCAATAAATACACAAGACTTAGGCGGTGACCCTGTTTTAGTTAAATCAAGCGGCATGGCGGTATATAATTTTGCCGTTGTGGTAGACGATTTAGACATGGAAATAACCGACGTCATTCGTGGCGAGGACCATATTCATAATACGGCTAAACAGATTTTAATCTACGAGGCTTTAGGTAAAGAATGCCCAAGGTTCGCCCACGCAGCTTTAATATTTGACGCCGAAAAACAAAAGCTGTCCAAGCGCAAACACGGCGAATTTGTCCATATAAGCAAATACGAAAAAGACGGTTACTTGCCCCAAGCCTTGTTTAATTATTTAACCCAAATGAGTTTTACGATGTCCAATGGCCAAGAGATTTTTACCCAAGAAGAGGCCATAGAAGCGTTTGATTTGGCTAAAGTGAGCAAAAGCCCAGCTATTTTTGACTTAACCAAGCTGAACTGGTTTAATAACCACTATTTAAGAGCTCTACCAGCTAACGATTTCGAAAATTTAGCCAAGCCTTACCTCAAAGACCTTAGCCTGGATAAATACGAAGGACCCAAAATAAACCAAATGCTTAATTTGATCAAAGACGGTCTCAATAATTTAAGCGAAATAAAAGAACAATTGACCTATTTTGAGCCCAAACCCATAGACCTAAACCAGTCAGAAATAAGGCCAATTTTAGATACTGATTCGGCAAGGAAAATCTTACGTTTAATGCTTGAAAACGTCGATAAATTCAAAAATTTAGATAGTCCAGCGGCCAAAGCGCTAATCGATGAAATCGGCTTAAGCAATGGTTTTAAGAAGAACAAAGAACTATATATGCCGATTCGTGTTGCTTTGACAGGCAGATTACACGGCCCAGATTTATCTAAAATAATAACTATTTTAAGTGGTTCCGGATTGGTCCAAGAAAGATTGGAAAACGCTCTTAATTTAACCTTGCAAATAAAAAGTTAATATTTCCTTTAAAGTATAAAGCGAAATTATTATAATCTAATAATGCTTATTTATAATACTTTTTCCAATTCTAAAGAAGTTTTTGTGCCGATCAACGGCCGCAACGTCTTGATGTACGTTTGCGGACCAACCGTTTATGACTTAAGCCATTTAGGTCATGCCCGTATGGGTTTAGTCTTTGACGTGATCGTTCGCTATTTATCTTATTTGGGTTATAAAGTTAACTACACGCGCAATATAACCGATATTGACGGTAAAATAGTTCACAAAGCCATGGATTTAAACCTTACCAGTGAACAGGTAGCCAGGTTTTACGCCAACGCTTTTGCCAAAGAAATGCTAGCCTTGAATACCGTGAGCCCAACCTTTGAACCTAAGGCGACCGATTATTTGCCCCAAATGATTGACTTCATTCAATCCCTCATCGACAAGGGTTATGCTTATGTAAGTTCGACCGGTGACGTGTACTTTAATTGCAAACAGTTTAAAGAATACGGAAAACTAGCTAAAAAGAACTTAAACGAATTATTAAGCGGAGCCCGCAGCGACCAGGTTCGCAGCCAGGATGAATTGAGTAAGTATAAATTGAGTCCGATAGACTTTGCCCTCTGGAAAGTCTGTGACATCCATGAAACTGTTTGGCCAAGCCCTTGGGGTATGGGTAGACCAGGCTGGAATATCGAATGTTCAACGATGATAAAACACGTATTAGGCGAAACGATTGACATCCATGGCGGCGGCGAAGACCTTATTTTCCCCCACCATGAAAACGAAATCGCCCAGTCCCAGTGTCTACATGATAAACCATTAGCCAATTTCTGGGTTCACAACAACTTTGTTAACGTCAAGTCGCAAAAGATGTCAAAATCGCTGGGTAATTTTACAACTATAGGTGATTTGCTGGCCAATTATTCAAGCGATACGATACGCTTATTCGTATTACAAAATAATTACCGCCACCCTGTTGATTTTTCACCCGAAGGTCTTAAAAGCGCTAGGTTAGGCGTTGGTAGATTAATCCAAAGCCTTAGCTCGCTTGAAAATAATATAGATTGGCCTGATTTTTTAACCAGCCATGCGCAACAGCCTGTTTATCCAAGTTTACTGCCCGATAAGGCTAAAATTATAAATTTTATCAATGGTTTTAGTTTTAATAATAATGACCACGAATCATTTGTCAATGAGTTTGAAGAAGCCATGAACAACGATTTTAACACGGCTATTGCTATTTCTAAACTATTTAGTTTAAGCGATAAAATTCAGGCTGAAAGTGACCTGAAAAACAAACAAAGTTTAGCTATATTGTTGAAAACTTATGCTTTTATATTGGGTTTTAAACTAACCGACCAAACGCCAAAAATTCAGGCAAATGTCGCTCACGACCTGGTCAATTTGGTTATTGAATTAAGGAATTTTAGCAGAACTAGCAAAGATTTTAAACAATCTGATTATATTCGTGCTAAGCTTTTAGAATTAGGTATCGAAGTTATGGATTCCAGCAAAGATAAGACATCTTGGAAGCTAAAGTAAATTATCAAGTCATTGACAAAAATTACTATAATTTAATTTAAAGGATATTTATTAATGAAAAACTTAACAAAATTAATTTTAATAACCTGTATTTTAGGCTTTACAGGTAACGTTCTGGCCGACCCGGCCAAAGAAAAGGCCAAGATACCGGTAGAAGAACTTAAACTGCCGGCTTTTGAAAAAAATACGATAAGCAAAGACGGCAGTCAGTTGCCTATAGAATTATTAGACATAACAGCACCTGTAAATATCGGTTCTAGTGGTTCGATATCGGTTAAATCAACGGCCAAGTCGCGCATCAGCATAGATAAATCGCCAGCTTTGACATTTTCATCGGCTAACGCTGTGGATACGGACGACAGCGGTAAAGCCAGCTTTACCTTTACGGTCAACCCGGACAATAAACCGGGCATGTTACCAGTTTTGATAAAAAGCAAAAATGGCGACAAGTCAAGCGAACTCAAAACATTTTTATACTTGGTTAAACCCAAAAGTAAATAAAATCAAGTAGTTAATTACTTTCTGTTTTGGTTTTGGGGTTGTTGGCTTTTTTGATATTGTTCAATTTGGCTACTTTATTTGTTTTAGCTTTGCGTTTGGCTACTTTGATGGCTCTTTTAGCCCCAGGTTGTTGTGTCATTAGTTGTCCTCCTAAAAATTAAACCCATAAATTTCCTAAATATTCTATGCCGTCGATTAGCTTATTTGAACTAGCTCTCTTTATAGCGTGGTGTACCGGTGGGAAAAGCGTTATAGTACCAAGGTTAGCTATGGGAATATAATCTACTGCTTCTAGAACTGGGTCATTGCCCAATTCCATAGTACCGCCGATAACTCTGGCCTGAACATAAAAATTGACGATATGACGTGATTTGTTTGGCGCAATGGCTTCTGATAAAAATATAAACCGCTCGACTATAATCTCTAGATTAGTTTCTTCTTTGATTTCACGTATAGCGCACTGTGTGAGTGTTTCGCCGTATTCAAGGCGACCTCCCGGCAAGACCCAGTAAGAGCAGTTGGGTTTTTTGTGCAAGACCAAAAGAATTTCTTCTTTTTCATTTATGATTATAACGGAAACGCGAATTGTAGGGATACGGTTTTTGATTTTATAATTAGAATAATTTTTATTTTTGTACAATTGTCACATCCTGAGTCAAGATAATTGAATTATTAATTAAAAATTAGTAATTTTTAATACTTTTCGGAAACTTTTCTTTTAAGCTAATTAATAATTCATAAATAACTATTAATAATATTGAATTTTTTCAAGTTAGTCTAGTTATTATAAATAAGTATCAATATGTGTATTGTCAAGAAATAAAATCTGTCTACTAAAATTAAAATAGTTAATCATGACCGACCAAGAAATCTCTACCCAATTACAATCTATAAAAAAAGAAGCGCTAACGGCCTTAAGTCATTGTGACACACTTGACTTGCTAGAAAATTGGAAGCAAGCTTACTTAAGCCGTAAAAGCAAATTTAATGACATTTTAAAAAATTTGGGCAAAATTGGTGACGTCGATACCAAAAAAACTATCGGCGAATTGGCCAATACTATAAAAGACGAACTATTAAAGACCTTTGATGAGGCCTGTACTACATTAAACGCTAAATTTTTGAACGAACAAATTCAAAAAGAGGCTATAGACGTCAGCTTGCCAGGTATTTCTTATAAACCAGGTCATTATCATCCGCTCAGCCAAATCTGCCAAAATATCGCCCAAATATTTTCTAGTCTTGGATTTGAACAGGTTTTTGGCCCAGAAGTAGAAACCAATTACTATAATTTTGACGCTTTAAATATTGACGCTGACCATCCAGCCCGTGATGAACAGGACACTTTTTATACCAGTATAGCTCCACACGTTTTATTGCGCAGTCAAACATCAACAGTACAGATTAGAAGCATGGAAAAAACACGCCCGCCCCTTAAAATCATATCGATTGGTCGTGTGTACCGCAACGAAGAAATAAACGCTCGCAAATACCCTATTTTCCATCAAGTTGAAGGGTTATACGTCAATTCTAAGGTAAGTTTTGGCCAGTTAAAATGGACTTTGCAGAAATTTATCAACGCATTTTTCGAACGCGACCTAAAAATTCGCTTAAGGCCAGATTTTTTTCCTTTTACCGAGCCTAGTGCTGAAGTTGACTGCGAATGCCCTTTTTGTGATACTAAAGGTTGTAAAACCTGTGGTCATAAAGGTTGGCTGGAAATTTTAGGCTGTGGCATGGTACACCCTAATGTTTTAAAAAACGTCGGTGAAAATTATCAAGGCTATTCTGGTTTTGCCTTTGGCATGGGGGTTGAAAGGCTTGCTATGATTAAATATGGAATATACGACATACGATATTTTTATAATAATGACTTACGTTTTATCGGACAATTTTAGACGACTAAGGTATTAATCATGAAGTTCTCCTACGACTGGCTAGCTGATTTTGTTGACTTAAGCGGTATCACTCCGGTTGAATTGGCCGAAAAACTGACTTATCACGCTTTTGAAGTTGAAGAAGTAAGTACATATGGCGCCAAAATAGTTGGTCCAATAACTGCTGGTAAAATAATAAGTATAGAACCACATCCCAACGCTGATAAAATAAGACTTACGAGGGTTTTGATAAATGATACCGATACTTACGATATAGTTTGTGGTGCCAGTAATATTGAAGTAGACCAAATCGTTCCAGTTGCCTTGCCTGGATCGATCGTTATTAACCGACATGATAATTCACCACTACCTATTAAAAAATCCAAGATCCGTGGTGCCGATTCTAATGGCATGCTTTGCTCAGCTAGTGAATTAGGTATTTCCACAGATAATTCAAATAATGGTGGCATTTATATTTTAAAAGATAGTAATATTAAATTGGGTACCGATTTAATTGACTTGCTCAATTTAAAGCAGGATTATATTCTTCACATAGAACCAAGGTCTAACCGTCCCGACGTATTATCGCACTATGGCATGGCCCGTGAAATTGCGGCAATTTTTAATTTGCCATTAAAAGAGCCTAAAACAAATATTAATGAGTTCAGCCAATTTCAAGAAGCTTTTATTGACTTGGATATTAATATTGAAAATAAAGAGGATTGCCCGTTCTTTTCTTTATGCGGTATTAAAAATCTAACCGACATAAATACTCCAAGTTTAATTAGACATAGGTTAGAAGCTATAGGTGTAAGGTCAATAAATTTCATTGTCGATATAACAAACTACGTTTTACACGAAATGGGCCAGCCAATGCACGCCTATGACTATGATAAATTAGATAATAGCAGAGCATTTCTAGTGCGCCGTGCCTGCAACGAAGAAACTATTACTACGATTGATAATCGGCTAAGAAAACTTAATTCCACTAACCTGGTAATTGCTAACAATCAAAAAGCTATAGGTGTGGCTGGAATTATGGGTGGAATCGAATCTGAAATTAGTAATTCTACTCAAAATGTAATACTAGAATCAGCCTGTTTTGATGCTAGATCGGTAAGACAATCTAGCCGGTCGTTGGGGTTAAGCAGCGACAGTTCGCTTAGGTTCGAGCGTGGTGTCATTAAGCACATGACGTTAAACAGTTTAAATAGAGCTTTATATCTAATTTTAAATTATAGCATTGCCAGCAACCCAAACATAAAATATTCAAAAGTTTTTCAAACCGGTGATTTAAATGAACAAACTAATAGGGTATCCTTAAGTTTTAAAGATTTAGACAATACCCTGGGAGTTAGTATAGATACTGCTACTGTAGAGTCAATTTTAAATAAACTGGGATTTTCAGTAATAGACAAAAATCAATTCGAAATATCGGTTCAAATACCTTTACACAGGTTAAAAGACATAGGCGAGTCAATTGATTTAGTCGAAGAAATAGCTAGACTCTACGGCTATAATAATATTCCTCTTGAGCCACTAGAAACTATTGACCACATTCCCCATAATCAAAATATTTCTGACAAAGTCAAAGAAAATATGGTTGGCTTCGGCTTCAACGAAATTTGGACAAGTTCATTAATCCCTAAAAAAAGAAGCCGAAATACCGATATCCAGGTTTTGAATCCCGTTTCTCAAGACCACGAATATCTAAGGTCTAGTCTTATACCTGGTTTGATTCAAGCTTTTGAGTACAATTTAGCCCGTCAGCACAAAGATATCTTTTTGTTTGAAAATGCCTATGTTTATAAACATGACTCTTCAATCACCAGTACCACACTTGATTTAAAGTCGACTGGGGTTTCCCAAATATTAAGTCTGGCAGCTTTGTGCTTTGGCAGCAATGAACGACAAAATTGGTTAAACCTTAGCCAAGAAACCACCGAATTAAGTTTTTTCCGTTTAAAGGGTATTTTGGAGAATATTTTAGTTAATTTAAATATAAACCTGAACTTGATCTCATGGGATAGTTGTGACAATGAATATCTTCACCCGACCAGACAAGCCAGTATTATTTACAATGACCCTAGTAGAAAAATAAAGCTTGGTCACATAGGCGAAATACATCCTAAACTAGCGATAGATTATAATACAAAACAAAGGCTTAGCCTTTTTGAAATTGACTTAGACGCTGTTCAAGGCTTAATATTTAAAGACAGCTTTAAGTCTATTGCCAATACGCCATTTGTAAATCGAGATATTACCATTGACTGTGATACTATAATCAGCCATCAGTCTATAAAATGGGCTATTATAAGCCAGAATTATGATAAATTAACTAATTTGGAACTAGTCGGATTATACCGACCAAGTGATAATATCAAAAGTCTTACCTACCGATTGAGCTTCCAAGACACATCTAAGACTTTACTAGCCCAGGAAATTGATGAAATAATTGAAAAAATCAGGTTAAATTTAATCGAAAAATTTAATGTTTCTTTCAGAGGATTGTAAAAATTAATATTAAATTATAAAGGCAGAACTGTAAACAAATGTTAAAATGAAATATCATGAAGCAAACTAGCAGAAGTAACGATTATATTTTGAATTTTAATTTAAGCTATTCGGAAATGGCTTTTATCACGGTTTTGCTCATCTCAATAATTTTAGTTGTACCCACAACCTTAAGCTATTACATATTTAAGCTCAAATTGTTGCACTTTATAGTAATGACTTTTGCCTTTAGCTATTTCATGGGCAATGTTTTGTTTATCAAGGCAGGTAATTTTAATATAATCAAGATTACCTTGAACTTGATATCATGTATTTTTGCCTTCTTAACGATTGCCAATATAACCACCAATTCTAATCAAATAATCAACGGTCAATTTGTCCTGTTTAATGTATTCCAAGTATTAGCCATAGTTCTGGTTAGTTTTATAATAATTTTTAGAGGTTATCATTTAACAAGCCTGCTTGACCTTGAAAATGTGGTTGTTAAGCGAAAGACTCAAACAAACTTAAAGGCTCTAGACGAGCAAAATTTTAAAGACCAAGAAATTACTCAAGCTAATCCAAAACAATCTAAGCTTCGTGATACCCAATTTAAAATTAAAACCATGGCCAAAGGTAAAGAATCACAAATACAAGAAGAGCAAAGTAATCGATTTAAAGCTAAAGACGTGTTTTCAATACTAGATGAAATAGAAGAAGAAAAAAAATAATTTTTTACCCGTTTATTGTGAATTTACCATTTAATATCCAGAATTTTGGGTATATATCGTTATAGATAGTAAATGGAAGTCCTGTAACAATGCAAACTGTAACAATAAATATTAAATGGCCACAGATTCTGGCTTTTTTGATCTGGCTTTTATCTATATACTACCTGCCTAATTTTTTCCCAAATTTAACATACCGAACCAATATTTTTATTCTGGTTGGGGTATACGCATTTTTGAGCCTGTTAGTTTCTTGTGCCTATTTTTTTAAAACCGCCAAAATTAACATTTTATTTTCAACTGTCTTTTGTTTAGGCACAATTAGCCTGATAAACCTTTTATTGTTCTATGGGTTGCATAAATTAATCCTGTCTGCGGCTAATCTCATTCAATTTAATATAGCTCAAGCTGCTGCGATATTCACCGGGCTTAGCCTATGTTTGAAGCTAAGCCTAAAATTTCAAATAGCGTCAAAAGAGTTATCCCTCGAGATGGACAAAGCTGATGAAGTATTAAGAACCCACCATAGTCAAAGTAAAATATCTAGACAAAAAATGAATGCTTTAGATGAAAAAACAACCAGTGAAACACAGTCCGTCCAAGAAGATATTTCAAATAAAGAACCTAAATCTGACCCAAAAACAGCTGAAATAAACAATGAAAATACTAACCCTATAAAAAAACACTTAAAATCAAGTAAATCAACTGGTGAAAAATCAGACCACGAAGATAAAAGTATTTTTCGTGAAGAAAATCTGCTTTCAATTATTGATAGACTCGACAAAACTGACAAAAAAGCTAGAATTTCAGGTAACTATAAACAAGTTAAGATCAAAGACGTCTTAAACAATATTGACGCTACAACAAAGACCTTAGAAACTAGTAAAATTAACAAAACAGATGTGACAAAAAATTTAGACCCTAATAAAATCAACAAGATTGAAACAAGCACGTCTAATTTCTCTTCTACAAAACCAGCTCTCAAGAAAACTAATAAAATAAAACTACCTAGTAAATCAGGCAAACCGCTAGAAGCTAGCCCCAAAGAATCGATAAGGGCTAAAATGACTCAATTAGAACAATCAGAAATAGCTGAAACAAGAGTTGTTAACCAAAAATCTTCAAAGCCAGTTAATACAACGCAAAATTCCCTTAAATCGCTTTCTGACGTTAATGATTTAGACAGTTTATTAACTTCCATAGACTTAATAAGCATAACTGCGGTTAATCAAAGTAAAAATAATCAGCCAGAACCATTGGAAGAAGCACCAGTACATGCAAAAAGTGTAGATAATTTAAATGACTTTAGCTCAATGGATCAGACCGAAAATGTAATTAACGATAGTGTGGGTGCTGATATTACGATTGAAAAGGACTTACCATTATCTCAGGCCGAAAATGTAATTAACGATAGTGTGGGTGCTGATATTACGATTGAAAAGGACTTACCATTATCTCAGGCCGAAAATGTAATTAACGATAGTGTGGGTGCTGATATTACGATTGAAAAGGACTTGCCATTATCTCAATCAGACACTATCAGCCCTGATGTCGTTATTGTAGACGGGGAAATGGTAGAAAATAGTTTAAACGTGAGTATTCAGACCAATTCAAATGTACAGACTAGCAAAAAAGTGTTTAATAATATTGACGATATTATTAATCCTAACGATATTGAAAACATGGTAAAACAGTTAATTACCGATGATTTTGTAGTTAATACTAAAAGCAAGAAGTCTAATATTGTCGATAATAAACCTATCAAAGACGATAATTACAATGATTTCTTAGAAGCTAGACGTCAGATGAGTAAACTTAAGGCAACAGCCTCATTTAATCGACCAGTTATTGATCAATCTATCGATAACCGGTCAACTGAACCAAAAGCCAAATTAAACCAATCCGAATCCCTTGAAATTAACCAAGCTGAGGCCAAAATAGACTTAACCAAAATTGAACAAGCCCTTAAAAATAATGATTTGGGCGAAACAATAAACTCACAGCAACTAGCAGCAGTTAATATAGGCAATGAAAATATCGAAGCCAAGGATACCGTCGAACCAAATATAGAAGTTAATATGGCCGAGGAAAATTTTAAAGCCAAGGATTCTATCGAACCAAATATAGAAGTTAATATGGCCGAGGAAAATTTTAAAGCCAAGGATTCTAT
>JAJYFO010000084.1 GCA_021785395.1 bacterium
TAAAGCATAATACCGTTGTTATAAATGGCGTTATATTTAACAATAGCCAGACCCCCATAAATGACTTGACTATAAGAGCCGAACTAACACAAAAATCTAGTCATGAAACAGTTTTTAAAGAGGAAAAAATACTAATCGACCAGTTTAACGAAGCTTTGAAACCCGATGAATCTAGAAACTTTGAATTTGTGTGCAAAAACACAACGTCTGCAAATCCAAGTGATTTAAGCATAAATGTCTATTTAAACAACAACCTATATCAAAGCTATGGGTTAAACGAAAACCACGTTGATAATGCCCTGACCAATAACAGCAATACGGAAACAACCAAAGGCAGCGAACCAACAATTAAAACCGTATCAAACGACAATAAAGAAAGTGATAATAGTACCACAAAACCAACAGTGATAAAAAATGCCTCTGACAGTCCAACAAAGTCAGGCGAAGAAATTAAAGACAGTAAACAAGATAGTAATGAACCAGAGTCGAACGAAGAAAAAACCCTAAAAGACCTGGATATGTAATAAAAAACGGCAAAATAATAACTCGGTTAAATAATTGACTACCAACACTATAAGTTTAGAGAAACATCTGCTAAACCGTTATTTACTGGTATTCAACATTTCCGCCACCATTCTTTTGAGCGATATTCAAAAAAACGATTCCTTGGGCAATTAAACCATCGACTTCGCGCGAATGCGATGGAAAAGCTGTAACACCACAACTTGCCGTAAAGGTTTTATCGGGATGATTTACCAAAATAGACTTATTATTAATTTTATTGACTATCCTTTGGGCTACAACCTTGGCTCTTGATCCATAGGTTTCGGGCAGAAATACCGCCAGTCTGTCATAACGGATTCTAGCAGCCACGTCAATATCACGAATTTGTTTTTCCAGAATTATCGCTAACTGCCTGTATAAGTCTTCAACTATATCGACGCCTAGGGCTTTGGCTATAGCTTCAACGTTATCGATACTTAAAACGATAAGAGCAACAGGCCTTCTATATCGCTTGGCGCGCTTAATTTCATAATCTAACCTTTTAACAAATGACTTATAATTAAGTAAATTAGTCGATGGGTCGCGACTGGCCAAGGTTTCTAGTTCGTATAAATCGGTGTCAGATATCTGAACATTAGTCTGAATAGTTTTATATTGCAGTTGTTTAATTTTTTCTCGATTTTCCTTAAGCGAATTGAGTAGTTGGTTAAATTTATCCTGCGCTTCTTTATCGTGACTAGTTTTTTCTTTCACAGTAATATTTCCCGTGGAATAATAGGTTTAAATTTTTCTTATCATTTATATTATACAAAAAATAAGAGCTACTTTAGTGAAATAGCTCTTACCTTAAAACTAAATTAAAATATTTTAACTTAAATTATTTGCTCGTTGACCCACTGGCAGCTCCAGAGGCTGCTGGTGCGTCAGCACTGGTAGCAGCTGGGGTGCTAGCTTTAGGGGCTTTTTTATGGCCAATTTTCTTAATATCGTTACCGGCACCTTTAACTAACTTTTCACCACCCTTGCCTACATCTTTAACGCCTTTGACGGTTTCTTTGCCGACGTATTCAGCGCCTTTACCTACGTCTTTAACGCCTTTGACGGTTTCTTTGCCGACATATTTGACACCTTTGCCTAAATCTTCAACACCAGCTTTAGCGCCATGGCCAATTTTCTTTACGCCGTTTTCCATGTCTTTCATAAGACCTGGTTTTTTAGCCTTAGCAGCATCGGTAGCCGGGGCAGAATTAGCTGGCGTACTTGCCGAATCCTGGGCCAGAGCGCTCAAACCCAAACTGGCAGCGACTAATGAACTGGCTAAAACAAACGATAGTTTTTTATTTAACAACATTTTAAATTCTCCTTGAAAAATGAAATTATTATGCTTAAACCTAGAAAAAATTTTTAAGAAAAACACTTATCCTATTTCGACTAAATGCTTTAATAACACAACATTCTAAATTAAACTTCAAATAGGCTTACTTGTCAGCCTTTAATATAAAATTGTAGCATTTTTTTTCAAAAGACATAATGACAACAAAAATCAAAGTGACACCAACTTTAAGTTTTAAAAATTGGTCTTTATCAGTTTTTGAACGGCCCAACTGGGTAAATTAATCGGCTCGCCGAGGATTTTGGCTATAAATAGGGTTTTAGCGTAATGCTCCAACATTTCCAGTTTAAAATATAGGTCTAATATATTTTCACCCAGCATTATTATGCCATGGTGGTCCAAAACAACAACATCGTTGTCTTTAATAATATCGATTATACTCTGTCTAACCTCTTTTGTTCCTGGTGTAGCGTATTTAGCGACAGGAATGCTTTTAAACTGGCTAATAATTTCCGGTAAAATTTCATAGTTCAAATCCTGGCCACAAACGGTAAAAGCTACTAATGTAGTTGGATGAGCGTGCAGAACGGCTTTAACATCGCTTCTGGCTTCGTATACGCATAAGTGCATATCAAGCTCACTGGAAGGCAAATTGCGGTTATTATTCAAAACCGATTTAATTTTTTGACCCGATCTATCTACGACGACGAGGTCTTTTTTTGTTAAAAACCCTTTACAAATCCCGCGCCCTGTTGTAATAATATAGTCTGGCTTAACCCTAACGCTAAAATTACCTTCCGTACCACAAATAAGCCCACGTTTATAGCACAGCCTAGCTGCTGTAATTAATTCACGAACCCTATCTTTAACTTGCATAGATAAATACTTACTGCTGCTTACTACTATTTAAAACGTATCATATTTAAAGCGCATCACTTTAAAAGCGTATAATTTTAGCAGTATATTTTAACAAAATACCTTAATTTTAAGTTTAATCTTATAATCTATATATATGAGATGTCCTAATTGTCAACAGCGAAATTCCGTAGCCAGCCGCAAATGTTATAACTGCGCTAGTCCATTACCGGTAAAACCGATGCCTAAGGCTCTAAAAATAGCAGTTTTAGTTTTTGTAGTGGGGATTGTAATAATAAGCTTTTTGGTTAAATTTGCCCTGTCCAACTTGAGCTTAAAGTCTGAGTCCAACCAAATTGTGAAAACCGAGCAAAGCGAGGCCGACTGGACTAATCTTGGCATTAAAATACAGTCTTTTTTGAACTCGCGCACGCAAATGAGCAAAAGCGAGCTTGACAACCAGTTAAAAGAGTTTTTAAAAGACATAAATTGTGAAATACACGTCTTTGAAATAAACAAAACCTACAAAATTGTTGAAATCAGCAAAAATTTATTTTCCAGTTTATTCATCGTAATACCAAACCAGCCTAAAATATTAAAGCTAACCGAAATAAATATTTTTGACGAAGCCAAATGTATCGAAGCTAATAAGCAAAAGTTATTACTTATTTTGGGGCATAACGCCTCAGAGCCAGACCGAGCTCTTAAACCAGCAATTATTAATCTAGACACGGCTGAAGATTTAACGACCTTGTATTTGCCTCATTTACCAGATAACATAAAGTTTTACTTTAAAAGCAATTCAAATTTCTTAAACGCCAAAACGTCAATTTTATCGCTGCTACAAAACCAAGGTCTTGACGCGGCCAATTGTGTAAAATTTGACAATGAAACCATAGACTGTGTATTTGAACCAACTCCGAATGGGTCTTTCGACTTAATAAGCGCCTGGTCGGATTACAAACTTGGTCCCATCTACGTAATAGTCAAACTAATAAACAACCCAAGTCTCATCGATAATTACAAGACTGTATTTAACACAAAAAAAATCGATACGCTATTGTTAAATTTTAAAACAGCCAATAACAAACTTAGCAACCAGCCGTTTTCATTCAACTTAGACTTCATCAACAAAAGGGTGGATGGCAATAAAAATATATTAACCTATGGTATCACTACCAACGACAATTTCTACAAAGCCATTGTTTACTGCATAAATACCAAAAACAAACAGATTAAATATTTCATTAATGGCTTTAGTGTCGAAAAGAATCCATTTAAAACAGCTGATAGTCCATCTACGAAAGCAAGCGATTCCACAAGTTCAGGTCCAAGTCCAACCTTGACGCCAAATGCTAGTATCAATGAACCGGCCAAGTCTAACCCACAACCTAACCAAAACCCTAATGAATCGACGCAGGCTAGTAAAACTAGCCTATCCAGCCCAAATTTGTCGTTAGATAATGACAATAATAAAGGCACTGACAAGCAAGATAAACAAAACAAAGTTAACGACGGTTCGGCCAAAAATAATACCGAAAGCGAAAATACAGCCAGCTGCTTTAGTAAAATAAATATTCGCAAATTACCCATGGTAAATTCTAAAGTTTTAAGCTGCCTGCCTGCCAATGGAACAATTAAAGTTTTAGGCCAAGACAACGGCTGGTACAAAGTAAAGCTAAAATCAGGTGAATGTGGCTATATTTACGGCGGTTTACTCAAAGGGAACTTTAAAGAAGCTTATACCAACGCCAGAATTTACGGGTCGAGTAGAATTTTAGACGCTAACAATAAAACTGTCGGCAAACTAACCGACGGCGAAAGGGTTATTGTCTTATCACAAACACCCGACGGCAAATTAAAAATTATGCTACCCAACGGTAAAACAGGTTTAATCGATAAAGCGGCAACTCTACAAAATACCAGTTCGAACTCATCAGCCAAGTCCACCCCTAATAATTCAAGCCAAAATACCAAGTCAACTGACACAAAGTCTAATAATTCAGAGGCTCCTCCACAATTCGTACCCTAATTGAAAATATTATTAAGATTGACTGACGAAAACAATTTGTTTAAATGCTTTGTCTTGACAATTTAAGTTTTTATCTTTAGAATAACTAATGTTTTAGACTGGCTTAACAAATGATTTTTAATTTAGACCTAAATAGGGTAGAATATTGAATTATAAGATCAATAATAAAGTCAAGGCTAAAGTTATTGTAAATCTTTGTTAACGGGACGTAGCGCAGCTTGGTAGCGCGGCTGCTTTGGGAGCAGTAGGTCGCAGGTTCGAATCCTGTCGTCCCGATTTTTACGGAATAATTTAAAAATGGACAATATAAAAGCCAGCTAAAAATTACCGGTTTTTATTCACGATTAATCCCACACCAAATTAGAAGACTAAAATCGCAAACTATTTTTTCTCGTGCATACTGGCTTTAAGCATATAGTATAAAACCGGAATAACCAAGCGCGACAAACTTAAAGAAGCCACTTCACCAGCCATAAGAGCCAGAGCCAGGCCTTGAAATATTGGGTCAGATAATATTACGCTAGCGCCCACTAAAACAGCTGCAGCTGTTAGTAGCATCGGCCTAAATCTTATGGCTCCAGCGTCGATTACGGCTTGTCCGAGCGGATAGCCTTCAGATAAGCGCAATTGAATAAAGTCGATTAGAATAATTGAATTGCGAACAACGATACCGGCTCCAGCGATAAAACCAATCATTGAAGGAGCCGTAAAAAAGGCTTTTAATAAGGCGTGGGCTGGTAAAATTCCGACCAAAGAAAATGGGATAGCCGCCATAATAATAAATGGCAGGGTAAAGGATTGAAACCAGCCAACTATCAATATGTAAATCAAGATTAAGACCGCCGCAAAAGCCAAACCCAAATCACGAAATACTTCATAGGTTATATGCCACTCGCCGTCCCATTTCATGGCGTAATCGTTATCAGCAAAAGGCAGACTGGTTGTATATTGAACGAAAGGCATATTTTTATTTTTGGCCATTTGATCAATTTTTTTGCTCAGGTTCAAAATAGCGTAGACAGGGCTTTCCTGACGGCCAGATACGTCAGCTATAACATAAACAACGCGCATTAAGTTTTTATGGTATATCGACTTATCATTGTACTCCTGGACAATTTTCGTAATGGCCGATAGTGGAACGCTACTGCCCATATTATTAGTTATTTTTAGTTCTAAAAGTTTTAAAATCTGCGACCTTTCGCTTTTAGGTAATTGCAGCAATATCGGTATATCTTCTTTGGCTTTATCGATATGGGCTAGTCCACAATTGATACCGTTTATACTGGTCAGTTTCAAATTATCGACGATATCGTTGGTAGAAATATAGTTAAGCGCAGCCTTTTGTTTATCGGCGATAAAATGATAACGTGGGTAATTATCTTCGTAGTACCAGTCGACGTCGACAACATTGGGAGTAGATTCGAGTATTTGCTTTACATCGTTGGCCATTTTTACCTGTCCCGAATATTTAGGGCCATAAATTTCTAGCACTAGTGTATCGAGAACAGGGGGGCCAGGTGGGATTTCAACAATTTTAATATTGGCGTTATATTGCTTGCCTAATTTTTCAATTTCTGGCCTTATCAACTTGGCGATATCATGACTTTGAAGTTTACGTTTATCTTTATCGACTAAATTTACCTGAATGTCGGCTACATTATCGCCAGCTCGCAAAAAATAATGCCTTACCAAACCATTAAAATTGTACGGGCTGGCGGTTCCTATATAAACCTCATAATTAGTAACTTCTTTGATACCAGAGATGTAATCACCTATGGCCATAGCGGCTCTAGCTGTATCTTCAATCGTAGTACCATCTTTCATATCAACGATAAGCTGGAATTCGTTTTTATTGTCAAAAGGCAGCATTTTTACGATTACCAGCTGAAAATAAATAAGCGATAAAGCGGCTAGAAATAGGGCTGAAACACCGACTAAGAAACTATAGCGATAAAACGGCTTATAAATAATTGGCGTCATAACTTTTCGGTATAATATTACCGTCCAATCTTCTTTATGCTCATGTTTTGTATCTTTTTTCATGATACGGCTAGCCGCCCAAGGTGACACCACAAAAGCGATAAGCAATGAAAAGACCATGGCTGCCGAGGCTCCTACAGGAATTGGTCGCATATACGGCCCCATAAGCCCGCGCACAAAGGCCATCGGAAATATAGCCGCAATCACCGCTATCGTAGCTAAAATAGTCGGGTTTCCAACTTCGTCGGTAGCTTCTATGGTAATTTGCTTAAGACTTTTATCCTCGTTACCGGGTAAACCAATATGACGGGCTATATTTTCAAGAACAACAATAGTATCATCGACCAAGATACCAATCGAAAAAATAAGGGCAAAAAGGGTGATGCGGTTAATGGTATAACCGTACATGTAAAAAATAAACAAAGTTAGAGCCAACGTTACCGGGATTGAAATCAAGACAATCAACGATTCGCGAAAACCTAAAGCCAGCCAAATTAGAGCTGCCACCGAAACAACGGCTATCAACATGTGAAACAATAATTCGTTAGATTTATGCGTCGCCGTTTCACCATAATCTCTGGTTACGGTAACGTTTAAATCGTGGGGAATAACGTAACCTTTAAGGCTTTCAATTTTTTTTAAGACGTCTTCGCACACGATAGCCGCGTTAGTCGCCTTACGCTTAGCTATGCTTATGGTTACAGCTGGATACTTGGCTTGCTTATTTATTTGGCGATTATTGAAACCTATAAAAACGTAATTACTTGGCTCTTCACCCGTATCCATGACTTTGGCCAGGTTTTTTAGATAAACCGGGCTATTATTAGAAACACTTACGACAATATTTTCCAAGTCACTAGTATTTTTAATAAAATCACCAGCTTCAACCTCAAAGTCGGTTTTGTTCAGAGTATCTGTACCAAGCAATTCTTGACGGTTAGCTAGAGACAAGACGTTTTTTATCGTAGTTGGATTTATATGATAGGCATTTAGTTTTTCAATATCGAGCATTACCCTAAATTGTCGCCTTTCACCACCGATTATGGTAATTTTAGATACGTCGGTAATCTGTTTTATATAGTCTGATACCTGGGCGGCTATCTGGCGTAATTGAAAATGATTATACTTTGGACCATTCAAAGTTAACGTTAAAACGGGTACATCGTCGATAGAACGCATTTTAACAATAGGCCCTATAGTTCCTATCGGAGCAATATTCAAATTAGACGACAGTTTCTGATTTAGCCTGACTAATGCCCGCTCTTCGTTTTCACCAACCAAAAACCTGACTGTAACCATAGACTGACCTGGACTTGACTGCGAATAAACGTACTCGACTCCAGGTATTTCCCAAAGCAATTTTTCCAGTGGTTTTGTGATACGCTCTTCTGTTTCCCGCGAACTAGCACCGTCGAGTCTTGCAAATACGTCGATCATAGGTACAATAATCTGTGGTTCTTCTTCACGGGCGATATTAACTACGGCAAAAACACCTAAGACTACCGATAGAATTATAACCAAAGGGGTAAGCTTAGAATCGATGAAAAAAGCCGTTATTTTACCAGCTAAACCCATTTCTAATTGATTAGACTCTTTATTTTCCATAATTAATTATTCACCCGAACGTTATTTTTTATTAGGTCAAAACCACCAATTACGACTTTTTCACCGCTATTTAGGCCAGATATGATTTCTACTTTATCATTAATTTTTTCGCCTAACGATACAAGCCTAAATTCAATACTGCCGTCACTATGAGTAACATAAACGTAAGAAAGCTGGCCACGATTGATAACCGACACTATAGGTAACATAATCTTTTTTTCACAAGACGAAGTCAAAAAGCTAACCGTTCCATAAATACCACTTTTAATACCAGTATTTAGGTGGGGCAATTTTATTTTAATCTTAAACGTTCTACTATTAGGGTCAACATTGGGAAGTATTTCGTCGACGGTTAAATTATCAAATTTTTTGTCGCTGTTTTCCAGAGCAACTTTGACTGGCATTTTAAGCTTAATCAAATTAATATTTTGAGCTGGAATATTGGCCACAAATTTATAGTTATCATTTTCTAAAACTATTATAGATTTGCCAACACTAACCAAGTCGCCGCAATTAACCATTTTATGGCTAACTACACCATTTATAGGACTTAAAATTCTAGTATACGACAATTTAATTTTAGCCTGGGCTAAATTTTCTTTTAAAGAGTTAATGGCACTATCGCTTTGTAATAACTTATTTTGCGCCATTTCCAAATCACTTTTACTTTGAGATAATACTGCTTTAGCAAGTTTCAACTGAGCCAGAGCGTTATCATATTCGTCATCCGTAGCAGAATTCAAATTATGCAATTGGTCGATACGTTTAAACCTTTTTTCCTTAAGTTCACAATCAGCTTCTTTAGCGTCAATACTATACTTAGCTAAAGATATAGCGTTAATGGCTTGGTTTCTCATATCTATTTGTCCAGCTATATTAGATTCAATCGCCTTGATTTCATGCTTTATATTCTCACTATTAAGTTCGACCAATAACTGGCCAGTTTTAACTATACTTCCTTCTTCAACAGTTACTTTGTCAACAATTTCACTAATTTGCGGCTGAATATATACCGTTTGGCTAGCTTCTACCAAGCCTGTTGAAGTTGAATAATTTGGCATAAAAGTACTTTCAACCAGAGTAGTTGGTAAATTTACATTTTCTATTTTTGGCTTTATATCGACAGTTTCTTTTTGCGTACAACTTGCCATACTTAAAACGATAACCAGATAAAAGACTAACCACTTAAATAACATTAAATTAAAACTCCTAGTTTATGTTAACCATTTTTAAAACATTTTCGTATCATTTAAAATTCCACACGTATAAAATAAATTAGCCAAATTGATTTTATTTTCATACAAGGCCGTAACATAATCCACTTTAGTCGTCAACTCATAATTTTGGGCAGCCACCAAATCACTGATACCAACTAAGCCAACACTATAACGGTCTTGGATAATTTTCAAATTAGCCCGAGCTTTTTCAATAGAATCCAAGTTCACTGATAATTTCTCTTTGCTAGCTATATAATCACTATAAGCGTTCACAACTTCGACATAAATATCTAATTTTTTCTGTTTATACTGTTCATAAGCCATTTGACGGGCAATTTTAGCTTTTTTCTCGTTGGCAAATAAACTTGCGTCTAAAACTTTGATAGATACATTGGCACCTAACAAAAAACTGGACCCACCGTTAACTACAGCGTTTCCACTATTTATACCAGCGGCGTAAAAATTAGCTTTAGGCAAAAATTTGCCAAAAGCATTTCTTACATTCTGCGTGCTTATTGCTATATCGGTATTGGCCATCTTATAGTCGGGTCGGTTAAGAATGGCCTGGTCAACGTAGTATTGCTGATTTTCTATTTTTATATCCTTAGATTCTATATCACCGATTACAGCTACGTCAAAAAAAGACATGTCACCCAATAGAGCCGCCAGTCTTGCTTTAGCTATAGCCATCTCGGCGTTAGTGGCAATTTTGGCCTGTTTAAACTTAGATAACTCCAGCTGTCCGGTTAAAACGTCGGCATGGGTAACCATTCCTGTAGAATTTAAGTCTTTAATTTTTTTAAGCCTTATTTTGGCTGCTTCAATCGAATTATCGATTAGATTGAGTTTGTTATTGATTAAAACCACTTTATAAAATTCTTTAATTAAATTAAGCCTTAACTGCTGCTCTAAAAGCCTTTGGGCGAAGCTTTGTTTTTCTTTATTTAACCTAGCAATAGCTAAACCAGTCTCTAATTGCAACCCAGAAAAAACTGGTACATTAGTATAGATAGCCGATAAAAAATTATTTATAGGATTGGGGTTATTTAAACTATGGATGCCAAAATTTGACGTTGTAAAACGCTGCTGCATTAGCAAAGAGCTAAAAACTAAAACCGGATTATTCGTATAAGCGTAATTACTAAAGGCTGAAAATGTAGGTAAAAACCTAAGCTTAGCCTCTTTATAAGCCATTAAATTGTACTTATAAGATTGCTTAGAATAAGCCAGATTAGGATTATTAGCCATAACCAAAAACTCTGCATTAGATAAAGTCATTGACGATTTATCATTTTTTCTTAAAGTTACCGCTTCGATCGCTAAAACCGGTGATTTTAACTGACAAAATAGTGTAAGCAATAAAACAATAAGGTATTTTATAAAATCGATGACTTTAGAACTTGGCATTTCGAAACTATAATTTTAAGAACTCTCAATTATATTACTATATAGTTATATAGTAATATAATGTCCTAATAGTAACAGTTTCCATAGAATTTGGCAATACATTATTTAAATTCTT
>JAJYFO010000085.1 GCA_021785395.1 bacterium
ATTTCAAGCTTAACTCTAGCAAAACCATAAAATCAAGCTTTGGCCGGTTTATTAGTTAAAATTAATATTAAATTTGCAATTTAATTCTATCGATCTTTAGTCTAAAACATAAAACCAATCTATTTTGACAAACAAAACATGGATTAAAATTATTATTTAAACTCAAAAAATTTCCAAGTAAATGTACTCAATTTAACCAACTAAATTTTTTCGGCAATTTTTACTTTAAAAAATTGTATCGTAACCGATTTAGAATTTGACGTATCAGATAACTATTGACACCGTATACAATATCAATTACAAACCATCGTTTATTTAAAAACAAAGAAATATAGAGGGGCAATATACCATAAACCCTAGGTTAAAATGAAATTACAGAAAATGAATAAGACTATATCTAGTAGCCTTATCGAGGAATCGATATACTAGTCAGTTAAATAAATGGCGGAGAGGGTGGGATTCGAACCCACGGTACAGCTTTTGACCGTACAACTTCTTAGCAGGAAGCCGCTTTCGACCCCTCAGCCACCTCTCCAAGAACAAAGGTAGTAATTATCAGCAAATAACTTGATAACTCGAGTCAATTCCATATTATAGCAATTAAAATAATTCTTGAAAACTTCTACCTAGAAAAATAAGATGAAACTTAAACAAATTTAACTTATTTAGCGTTTGCATCCTTTTTTAAATTTAAGTCAAGTTTAAAACTAAAGTCAAGACTAACCTTAAAATCGTCAGTCATAATGAGCCTGGCTTCGTAAGACGAACCATCAGATTTTTTCTTAAAACCTGAAATCACCTTAGTTTTACGGTTTATAAACAATTCTTTTAATTGATTGTCAGTCAACTGTTTTCCGTACTGCTTGCGCCACAGCGTGAATTTACAGCCCTCTTTCCATTGACTGCAACCCAAAGCCTTTTTATTAATCAATACCTGACCAGATTTACAAAGCGGGCAAGTCCCAATAGCATCTTTGTGGTTAACCGGTACTATGGCTTTTTGCTTTACAATAACTGGCAAAATTTCGGACACAAACGAGCTAATATCGGTTTCAAAACTATCTAGGTTAAGCTTACCGTCAAGAATCCGAGCCAGCTTTTCTTCAAAAACAGCCGTTAAAGCGATATCTTTGAGCTTAGGGTGGATGTTTTCAATCAAAGCGATACCTTTATCTGTGGGCTGTAATGTTTTTTTGACCCTGGTAACGTAATTGCTTTGAATCAGCCTTTCAATGATCAAACTCCTTGTGGCTGGCGTACCCAAGCCATTTTGTTTCATATAACTGGCCAAATCTTCATCGTCTATGTTTTGGTTGGCGTTTTTCATCGCCGTAAGCAGGCTGCCATCGTCGTACGGTTTAGGTGGAGTAGTTTGGCCTTTATTAAGTTTCTGGTCTAATTTTGTCAGGACTTGGTCAACCGTAAGGTCGGGTAATTGATTTTCACTATCCTGGGCTTGGCTTTTAAATTCATCAATTAGAGTCCAGCCAGGGTCTTTCACGACCGTACCTTTGGCTCCAAACGAATAATCGTCAACGTTGATTACCACGTTAGTTTCTAAAAAAACCGCTTTGGGCAAGAAAACAGCCAGAAACCTTAAAAATATCAATTTATAGACGTTCAATTCAAGCTGCGACAAATCGCCAAAAGCCGTTTTGGCGGTAGGAATTATAGCATGGTGGTCGGTCAGCTTATTATCGTCGACATAACTTTTAGTTAAATAAGGCTTAAGGGTAGCGACGGTTATAGAGCCCGCTTTTAAATTATTTTTAGCCAAAACGTCGATAACCTGGCTCGATACGAACCTTGACTTTAGTAAATTATTTATTACGGCTGGCAATTCGCCGATAATATCGGTCGATAGGTAACGCGATTCGGTCCTTGGGTAAGTTATTAATTTATGCTTTTCGTAAAGGGTTTGGGCGATTTCTAGAACCTGGTTAGCCGTATAGCCAAACAACCTATTGGCTTCTTTTTGTAAAGTTAATAAATCAAATAAGGCTTTGGGGTTGATTACCTTGGGCGAATTTTTGACCGACTTAACAATACCAGTTTTTTTTGGTTTAATCGCTTCTAAAATTTTTTGAGCTTCGTCTTTATCGCTAATTCTGGTGATTATCTTGTCATTGACAGAAGTTTGAAAAGTTGTTATTAAATCTGGGGCGAATTTCACTTTGATTTCATAAAATACTTCTGGTTTAAAGTTGGCAATTTGTTCGTGCCTAGCCGTTAATAAGGCCAATGTAGGCGTCTGTACTCGCCCGACGGTTAGTAGCTGGTTATTGATTAAAGTATACGCCCGGGTAAAATTAAGGCCGACTATCCAATCGGCGTGAGACCTGGCTAAAGCCGTCTTGGCCAAATTATCGAAATCACTAAGCGGCCTTAAATTTTTAAAACCTTCCTTTATGGCGTGCTCGGTCAAAGAGCTAATCCACAACCTAGAAACAGGCAATTTACAGCCTGTTAATTGGTAAATAAGACGAAATATATGTTCGCCTTCACGCCCTGCGTCAGTAGCGCTAACGATCGAGGTCGTCGACGGGTCCAAGAATAGTTTTTTAATTATGCTAAACTGGCTAGCCACCGATGAATTAACTTCATAACGCCAATTTTCAGGTATCATCGGCAATTGACTTAACTGCCACGGTTTAGACCAGGCTTTATTGATTTTTTCTGGCTCACAAATTTTGACCAAATGACCAAAGGCAAAAGTAACCTTATAACCATTTCCCTCAAAATAGCCAGTCGATCTGCGATTGGCTCCCAGAACTTTAGCTATATCATTTGCAACCGAAGGTTTTTCAGCTAATACGACAATCATTTTCTGTTTAAAGCCTTGAATACCTTAGATAAGGTAAAATTGGTCGACACGTTAATTATTTACTATTTTAAATATTTTGTGATTAATTTTAACTTTAATATTATATTAGAAATTAATTACTAGCATTATCTTTTTTAAGGGCGATTATGAATCAAACGCAGACCGAATATACGGCCAAGAGTATTGAAGACAAGTGGCAAGCGATTTGGGAAAAGAATAGGTTATACAGCGTTACCGAAAATCTTGACAAGCCAAAGTTTTATTCACTGGTTATGTTTCCCTATCCAAGCGGTGATTTGCATATGGGGCATATGCGCGTGTACACAATTTCTGACGTAATAAGCCGATTTAAGCGCATGCAGGGTTTTAACGTTTTAAATCCGATGGGCTGGGACGCTTTTGGGCTGCCAGCCGAAAACGCCGCTATCGACAGAAACCTTCATCCAGGCGACTGGACAACCCAAAACATAAAATTTATGCGCGACCAACAGCTCAAAAAGCTAGGCACTAGCTACGACTGGTCACGCGAAGTAATAACCTGCAACGCTGATTATTACAAATGGACACAGTGGCTGTTTTTAAAATTTTATGAACACGGTTTGGTTACAAGTAAATTTGCGCCTGTAAATTGGTGTTCCAAATGCTCATCGGTATTGGCCAACGAACAGGTCGAAGACGGAAAATGCTGGCGCCATGGTGATGAAACGGTTGTTCAAAAGCAAATGAAACAATGGTTTTTTAAAATTACTAATTATGCCGACAGACTTCTTGATGATTTAGATAAATTAGCTAATTGGCCCAATAAAGTCAAAACGATGCAGGCTAACTGGATTGGTCGGTCGCAGGGTGCCAACCTTACTTTTATCTGCGAAAATCAGCCCAATATTCAAATAGAAGTTTTTACGACTAGACCCGATACTGTATATGGTGTTACATTTTTAGTTTTATCACCCGAGCACAAAGACTTAATGAAACTAACAACACCTGAGAACCTATCTGAAGTAGAAAGTTACGTTAGTCAAGCCAAAGCCAAAACAGAACTAGAGCGAATGGCTAATGACCGTAAAAAAACCGGCGTATTTACGGGCAGTTACGTTGTTAGCCAATTTAACGGCGATTTAATTCCCATATACGTTAGCGACTACGTTTTAACCAGTTACGGAACAGGTGCTGTCATGGGCGTTCCAGCTCATGACCAAAGGGACTTTGAATTTGCCCAAAAGTATAATTTACCTATAAAACCAGTTATAGTAGCCGATAAAAATGCGTTACAAGAAGACCTTTCGTTAGCTTATACAGATGACGGGTACCTTGTTAATTCGAATCAATTCAATGGTATGAGTAATACCCAGGCCAAGTATGAAATCGTTAATTTTGCCGCGGCCAATAAATTTGGCAGTCCATGTACACGCTTTAAATTGCGTGATTGGCTTATAAGCCGTCAGCGTTACTGGGGTTGCCCTATTCCCTTGATCCATTGTGATAATTGTGGTGTCGTACCTGTTCCTTTCGAACAACTACCGGTTCTTTTACCGACTGAAAATATTAAACTAACCGGTACAGGTGGGTCTCCATTGGCGTCACAAAAAGAATTTATCGAAAGCACTTGCCCTAAGTGTAAAGCAGCCAGCACAAGAGAGACCGATACCATGGATACCTTTGTCGACTCAAGCTGGTATTACTTTCGCTACGCCGACGCCAATAACGCCGATTCAGCCTTTAGCGCTGACAGGGTAAATTACTGGCTGCCCGTTGACCAATACGTAGGTGGCGTTGAACACGCTATTTTACATTTACTCTACTCTCGATTCTTTACCAAAGCCTTATTTGACATGGGTTTAACTAAAATCCAAGAACCTTTTACCAATTTATTGTCACAAGGCATGGTGACGCAATACTCGCAAACGTCTAAACGCGTCGAAAAAATGTCTAAATCGAGAGGAAATGTAGTCGGAACTAACGAATTTTTTGCCAAATACGGAGCTGACACGGCTCGCCTATTTATCTTATTCGCCGCTCCGCCCGAGATTGAACTAGAATGGTCGCAGGATAGCGCCGTTGGTCAGTTTCGCTTCGTCAACAAAATATGGCGCTTAGCTTGCGATATAAAAGACAAATTAGGTAAATTTAACGCTAATTATTTAGAAGAGCCTAATATAAACGACTTAACCAGCGAACAGTTGGAATTATTAAAACTTACCCATCGCACGATTAAAGTGGTAAGCCAAGACCTTAATGTCGATAAATATACGTTTAATACTGCCATAGCCAGACTCATGGAATTTATAAATGGCTTTAACAAATTTATGACCGCTTCAGAATCTTACCCAAGTCAAGCCAAAGCATTAGCGTACTTTTGCTTTCACAAATTTTTACTCATGCTGGCTCCTTTTGCCCCACATTTAAGCGAAGAAGCTTATCACCTACTCGAATATAGCCATTGCGAAGATATTTCTATACACAGTCAAGCGTGGCCAGAATTTAAAGAAGAATTAACTGTAAGCAACGATATTGAACTCGTTTTTCAGGTCAACGGCAAATTGATAAGCAAAATTAGTACGTACCGAGGGTTAAGCCAAGAAGCCGCCAAAGAATTTGCCCTGAACGACGAAAAGGTAAAGCAAAAAATACATAGCCAGAATATAAAAAAAATAATTGTCATTAATGATAAACTAGTTAATATTGTCGTTTGACCTAATTAAAATAATGTCGTACGTCGTAAAACAAGATAAAATTGAAATAGCTCCAGCTTTTCCAGTCATAACTTTTATGACGCTAGTTGCCATGGTTTTTCTGTATATTCAAGCCCAGTCGACCGGTTTTTTGTTCTGGGCCCAGACTAGTTGTTTTAATATTATTAAATTTAACCAATGTATAAGTCAAAAAGAAGCTATGGTAGTTTTGACCCACATGTTTAATACTACTTTTATTAGCTGTAACCTAGTTCAACTTGGTATATCGCTGTACTATTTATGGACGCTTGGTCAAAAACTTGAGCAGTTCTTAGAAGCTAAATTATACCTGCTTTTTATAGGCTTAGGTCTTTCATTGCCTTGGTCGTTGATGCTATTTGAAACCAAATTTTTTGACGCAGCCAAGTATAACTTGGGTCCGGCGATTATCATTTTCGCCTTTTTTGGCGCCGTTCTACTTTTACCTAGTACTAAACAATTTACCGGTCCGATGGACAGGACTAAAGTCGTCCAAAGAAAAGAAACGAATATTTTGGACAGTTTAAAGACGCTTGACAATAAGCTTTTATTACTTGTCTATATCGCCTACGAAGCTGGTCTAGAAAATTACATCCACGGTCAATACAACAATATAGTCACAATACAACCTTTAAGTGGTATAGCAGCATTTATAATCGGGGTTATATTCATGAGCCTTAACCTGGCTGTATCTAACGAAGAGGCTGAGCACAGACCGATGCGCAATCTGGCCAAAAAATTGTACAAAAAAATGCGTGGCTTTGATTTAGACGAAAATGAAGCCATATTGGCTGTTTCTAAAGAATTAAAAGTGCCTTATTTTCAGGTAAAAAAGTGGATTTCTAAATAAAGTTGAGTTTCAATAAAAACATTATAAAAAAAATTTAAGTTAATAATAATTTAATTCTGACTATAATTTACGTAGCATAAGCCAAAAAGAACTCGTTTTAAAGATATAATAGAGTCCCTAAAGGTCAATTTTGATACTGGTAATTCCATGAATTTATAAACAGTATTTTTTGGGAGATTTTTTTTTGTTTTCAACCCAGATTCGCTGGCTTAGACTATTACAAATCGCTCTAGATATAACTCTTGTCAGTTTATCTCTGTTTTTGGCTTTTTATCTGCGCTTTGATGGCAGTATCGAGCCTAAGTACATTCACGAATACACGCTATTTTTGCCGTTTGTAATTACTATACAGATACTGGCCAATTTTGTATTCGGAGTTTACCGGCGCTTATGGAGGTATACTGGTCTAACCGAAGTGATGGAATTGGGCTTAAGCGTCTTGGGCAGCCTAACCCTATTGTATATTATTAGAGTAAGCGGATTACTGGTTTACCACAATGAGCAGTTATCGTACGCCGTAATCTTTATCTACGGGCTCATTGTAAGTGCCTTTATGGCGGCTCCAAGAATCTTAAGACGACTTATGATAGAACATTTACAGCGTCGTCACTGGCGTCAACCGTTTCGAAAACGGGCTATCGTAGTTGGAGCTGGTGATGCCGGGCAATTAGTCATCAAAGAATTAGAACAGCGGCAAGATTTAGGCACTGACGTAGTTGGCATCGTCGACGATGACCCGCAAAAACATAACAGAAAAATGGGGCGTTACATGGTCATCGGACCAAGCAGTAAACTACACAATTACATCGACAATTACCAGGTTGACCAGGTTATAATCGCCATTCCCTCAGCTACAAGTGACCAAATACGCTCTATTATCGATATTTGTCGCGAATGCGAAGTTGAAACCAAAATTTTACCAGGTTTATTTGAATTAATAAACGGTAAGGTTAGTATCAACCAACTGCGTGAAGTATCGCTAGAAGACCTTTTAGGGCGAGACCCAGTAAAACTTGACAGTGATTCTATAGCCCATTACATAGAAAACCGAACCGTTCTAATTACCGGAGCTGGTGGCTCAATCGGCAGCGAATTAGCCAGGCAAGTCTTAACCTACGAGCCAAATACAATATTACTGCTAGGCAAAGGTGAGAATTCAATTTTTTCCATTTATGAGGAGTTGAAACTCAAACCAGGACCGGCCAAAATCATCCCGATTATTGCCGATATTAGAGACACCCAACGCCTATATAACATTTTTGAGATGTATAAACCCCAAGTTGTTTTTCATGCCGCTGCCCATAAACACGTTTATCTTATGGAGGTTAATGTAGTAGAAGCCGTTAGCAATAACGTTCTAGGCACATACAACCTGGCTAAATTATCCAGCGACTTTAAAGTAGAATCTTTTGTACTGGTTTCTAGCGACAAGGCCGTCAACCCAACTTCAATAATGGGAGCCAGTAAACGTATTGCCGAAATGATTATCCAACAGATAAACCAAAAGTCGTCGACAAAATTTGTCGCTGTCCGCTTTGGCAACGTCTTAGCTAGCCGTGGTTCGGTGATTTTGGTTTGGAAAAACCAAATAGCCAATGGAGGTCCTGTAACTGTAACACATAAAGACGCGATAAGGTATTTCATGTTGATCCCAGAAGCTGTTCAACTGATAATTCAAGCCGCGGCTTTAAGCCAAGGCCAAGGTGAAATTTTTGTCTTAGATATGGGCAAACCGGTTAAAATACTAGATTTAGCCTACGATTTAATCAAGTTCTCTGGCCTGCGACCAGATAAAGACATCAAAATCGAGTTCACTGGGCTAAAACCTGGCGAAAAACTCTTTGAAGAATTGTTGACCAATGAAGAAGGTTTACAAAAAACCTTAAACGAAAAAATTCTAGTCGGCAACCCTAAACCACTGACTGAAAGCCAGATCAACGAACACCTAGAAAAATTAAAATTATTTTGCATAGAAAATAATGAAAACCAAATACGTGAATATTTTAGCGAAATTATTGAAGGCAGCTTAATTAACAAAAAACAAATCTAATACAATGAATGATACAACTAATTTAAAGACGCTTGAAAATAACCTAAAAGAAAGGATAAAGTCGCTTGACTCAGTTATTGTAGCTTACTCTGGTGGCGTTGACAGCAGTTTACTAGCTTTTTATGCCGATTTAGAATTAAAACACAAAGCCTTAATCGCTATTGCCGTTTCGCCAAGCCTGGCCTCTTTTGAACTAGAATTTGCCAGACAGCAAGCCCAAAAATTCAATTGGCCAATATACGAAATTATAACGACAGAAACAACTAGCTCAGAATACCAAGAAAACAATTTAAATCGCTGCTATATCTGTAAAAGTACTTTATTTACTGAATTAACCCAATTAGCCAAAGAAAAAAATATACAAAATATTATTTATGGAGCCAATCTTGATGATTTAAACGATTTTCGACCAGGCCATAAGGCGGCTTATGAATTTAATATTATTGCACCATTAATAGACTGTAAGCTAAATAAAAAACAAATTAGGGAATTAGCCAAACTAAACAATCTACCAAGTGCCGATAAACCCCAATCAGCCTGTTTATCGTCTCGTTTTCCAACTTATATAAAAATTTCCGATACCAAATTAGCTACCATTGATAAAGCTGAAAAATTCCTTCATGACCTTGGCTTTAAACAAGTAAGGGTTAGACACCACGATGAATTAGCCAGGATTGAGCTTGACTCAGACGAAATATCTAAACTGCTAGAAAATGAAAATAGCTTAAAATTGATAACTGAATATTTTAAAAGTTTGGGTTATAAATTTGTTACGCTCGACCTAAACGGCTATAGAATGGGTTCAAGTGTAGTTACAGCTGGCAAGAATTAAAAACTGATATGGATAAAGACGAATTAACCAAATTATTAACTAGTTATAAAAACAATGGTACGAATCTTAGCGACGTAATATCCAAGTTAAGCCTTAAAACTACACATCATCTTGATTTTGCCCGACCAGATATAAACAGAAAGGATCGTTGCGGTTTTGGCGAAACAATTTTTTGTCCGGGTAAATCACCAAGACAAATCGTCGAAATAGCCCAAGTGCTATTGCAGAATTCTAAGCTGGTTTTAGCTAGCAAAGCGACAAGCGAAGTTTTCCATGAAGTTAAAATATTAAACGACCAAGCCAAATACATAGAACAGGCTAAAGTTATCTATTTTGGTGAATTTCCTAAAACCAACCCAAACAGCTCAAATAATTTCACCTGTGGTTTAGTTACCGCTGGTACAAGCGATTTAAGTGTTAGCGAAGAGGCTTGTGTATTTTTACAGGCTATGGGTATAAATTTGGTAAAATTTTACGATATCGGTGTTGCCGATTTGTCAAGGGTTTTAAACTGTATAGACGATATAAGAGCCTGTCAAGTGGTAATTGTAGTCTGTGGAATGGACGCAGCCTTAGGCAGTGTAATAGGTGGCTTAGTTGCCTGTCCGGTAATAGCTGTACCAAGTTCGGTTGGTTATGGAACAAATATGGCTGGCGTTTCAGCGCTTCTTAGCCTGCTCAACAGCTGTGCTAACGGTATAACGGTCGTTAATATTGACAATGGTTATGGTGCAGCTATCGCCGCCTATCGAATATATAACAAAGTATATTCACAAAAAATTTCCACTTAAAAAGACCTTATTTTTATAATTTCTAGTTTTTAATAACCAAACCGACAATTAACTAAATTAAAAAAATTAAGGTATAATCTTAATGTTTAATATTCTCAGGATATTTGCAATAGAATTAAAGATATGGAAGATAACAACTTGACAAGCGAGAGCCAAAGCCTTAAATCCAAGCGACTGGTAGCTCTTATAATCGATCTGACAGTTTGTTTTTTGGCGTCATTAGTTATAACCGTCATTCCGATCGTAAATCATTATATTTCCTGGGCAGTTGTTTTTCTAATATTATTTCTAATTAAAGACGCTTTATTCGATGGCCGTGGTATCGGTAAAAACATCTTAGGAATTAAACTTATAGATTCAGAGAATACAACTGTTATTAGCTACAAACAATCGATTATAAGAAATTTAGTATTAGTATTACCGTTACTAGTTTACAACTTAGTTTTACCTATCATTGCTTTATTCGTTAAAAGTGCATCGGTACTCGACTTAATTAACAATATTATTATATGGGTTGGAGCTCTTTATTTTGCCATTATTTTATTATCAGAAGGTTACAAAGTATTTATTTTAAACGATACCTTAAGGCTTGGCGACCAAATGGCAAAAACGAATATAATTGAAACCGATTATAAAACTTAAGTTTACTAGATTTGGTATTATAAATACATTTTTAAAGACTTATGGGAGAACATCGATAAATGGGTAATAAAAAACGTGTATTAATCTGGGGGCCACTTACCAGTTTTTCTTCTCCTGTAGCTATTAATCTTGCCAAATCTGGCTTTGAAGTCAATTTTACGGCCAAATCTTTCCTTGACCTATTAACCCCTCTAAATTTAAAAACCGGATTAA
>JAJYFO010000284.1 GCA_021785395.1 bacterium
CCCGATGCCCGAACTGTTGCCGGAGAGTTGCAGGACATTGATATTGTCATTAAAATTGTTGTTTAATATTATACTGCCAGTATTATTTAAAACTATTGATACCGTGTTTGCATTAAGCGAGCTGTCTATTTGTATACTTCCCAGATTGCTGTTTATATTAATTGTGCCATAGGTGTTGGACTGTGAACCGGGATTAACGTATATGTTTCCGTTGACACCATTGCCGTTGGCATTGCTACCAATCGTAAAAGCGTTGTTTGCATTAGCCGCACCTAAAATTATCAATCCGCCAGAACCGTAACCAACGCCGTTAGCTGATAAAGAAGATGTTATATTTAAATTGTTGCTTACATTACTGTTGCCGCTGGTAATATTTATAATATCGGTTCCACCAGCTCCATTTAAGCCTAATGGATTATTGTTTAAATAAACTGGGTTTAGAATTATTGATCCGGTATCATTAATATTTATGAACCCGCCACTGCCAGAATTGCTGTTTAAACTGCCTCCGGTAGCTGAAAGCTCAATTTGACCAACTCCACTTCCAAAAGTTAACGTTTTGTTAGCGTATAAATTTAAGTTGATTTGACCACCATCGCCATCACCTGTAGCATTGGCAATTAGTTTTAAATTACTATTATTGATAAATTCGTAGGCGTTTAATTGTATTTTACCGCCGTCACCATTGCCATTTGGTGTCGCTGAAATTACGTTAGTATTAGCATAAATATTAGCATTCGGCTGTGCTTGAACGTTGATAAAATTACTAATTATGGGCTGGGTGCTAGTAAATGAATTGCCAAGATAAATATTTCCATTGACGATAAGAGAAAATTCCGACGGTGTATTATAACTGCCACTACCTGAAAGAGTTAAGCTTCCGGTTGATGGTAGATAAACTTCAAATACAGCAGAAGCTGAAGTACCAGTATTAATACTACCATTATTGATAAATTTAGCATTCCCTTGCATATTAAATGATAGGGCCGGTGAAGTTATATTAACGCCGTTTTGTATGTTTACACTTGAAGCGTTCGATATAATGGCTATATTTAAGATGTTAATATTGCCAGAAATATTTAAATTAGAATTACATTCAAAATTAAGGTTGTTGCATGTTGATTCACCAAGGTTAACACTTGAAGTATTATAATCGTTGACGTTTGCGTCTTGGTTGGAATGGATAAAAACGTAACTGGCATTGGTTTGGATCGGTGATGTGTTATACGTTGAGTAGCCAATAATGCCGTTGCTTGATTGCATGGCTAAAATATCAGTTTCAATCTGCACTCCAACAGTTGTCGTTTGTCCAATTATTGACCCTGTTCCATTTACATTTAGTGATACAGATGAGCTATTACCAGTAATTCCGCTAATCAGCCCATATAAATTTATACTGCCAGAATTAATTGCATTTAGAGTTAAAATATTGAAGTTGTTATCTAGTAAATTAATATCAGCCTGAAACCCTGTTGAAGTTAATGTAAAAACGTTATTTGAGTTATTAGCGAGTTTAATATTGTAATTAGTATCAATAATATTGATGCTGCCTAACGAGCTTGTATCAATGAAGGCCGCATTAGTAGTTAAAGGATTGTGAATTACACTGCCTGATCCTAAGCCTATAAGTAATTCATTAGTTGAAATGCTTAATCCTTGGGCTACCTGGTTGTATATATTGCCGTTGGTTGTCGATAAATAGACGGCATTCTCAGTAAATGAATTATTAATTGGTGCGATTATGATTAATTGGCTATAATTTGTGGTGAGGTTGAGAGTGAAATTAATAGCTGTTGCAGATTCTAGATAAACGTTACCTTTAAAACTGTCATTAACATTGGCATTACCGCTAGCGTTTAAACTAATATATTGTGAATCGATCAATAATGGTGTCGCATTACCAATAAAACCATTAGGGGTATTCATGGCTGTGGCGTTAAAATAATTAGAAATCGTTGTTTGCGTTCCGTATATAGATCCATTGTTAGCGATTAGGGTAACATCGTTAGAGCTTAAATTGGCATTTATGGTAATAATGCTTTCTATGCTGCTTAAACTACCATTAACTTCTAGGTTAAGATAACCAGAATTATTGGAAGAATTAATAACAATTCCGTCGATGCTTGTATTGGAAGAAATTATATTTATGTTGCCACTAGCGAAAATGTCGACATAAGTAGTAGTCCCTGTAACATTTATGTTCCCAGTTAAAGAAAAATTGCCAGCTAAATCTGAATAAAAGCCGTTGCCAGTCGCTTGAATCAATCCATTCACAACTATATTACCACTGCCCTGAAAACCTGACGAATTCGGTTCGATATTGGTATTTTTAAACAGCGTTAAATTATTGGAATTATTAATAAGATTAGCGTTTGTGGTGGAGTTGGTAAAAACATTATTAAGAGTGTTTACGATTGGTACTTGTGAATACAGATAAACGCTGCCACCATTGTAATTATTTCCCTGGCCATTGTATGGCATTGTATCTATGGCACCAATGTTTATTGAATCTGAATTTGGGTTTAAATTACCACTTACGATCATAACACTGCCGTTTAAACCTGAACTAGTGAGTGACCCAGGCATAGTTACATTTATTCCATTACTTGTGCCGCCAGTAACTATTGCAACGCCTGAACCTAAATTTACATTTATTGTTGCCGATGAATTCGATCCGTTGTATGATACTAGAACGACGTTGCCACCATTTAAATTTGGAACAAAGTAACTCGAACCAACTGGTGGCGTATTGGTATTGTCAATCCCATTTCCGTAGGTATTAAAAGCGGTTAAAGCGCTTAAGTTAATATTTCCGCCG
>JAJYFO010000086.1 GCA_021785395.1 bacterium
CGTAGATAAACACGAGCACGATATAAGTAAATTGACCGCCGAACACTTCGGGATAACACGCCAGTCAGTCAACCGATATCTACAAAAACTCTGCGGCGAAAACTTATTAACCAAATCGGGAAAGACCCAAAATATTGCCTACAAACTTGCAACTTTGCAAGAATGGCGGGCAAGTTTTTCATTAGACCCTGGTCTAGCTGAAGATGTAGTATGGACCAACAATATTCGACAAATCATTTTACCGGTGCCGGATAATATTTTAAATATTTGGCAGTACGGGTTTACCGAAATGTTTAACAACATCATAGAACACAGCGATGGATCCCTGGCAACGGTATATATCCAAAAGAATTCGTTTTATACCGAAATGTTTTTACACGATAACGGTGTTGGTATTTTCGAAAAAATCAAAACAAAACTCAATCTAAATGATATATTTCAGGCTATTTTTGAATTACACAAAGGGAAACTGACTACCGATCCGAAAAATCATACCGGGGAAGGTATTTTTTTTACATCGCGAATGTTTGATTCATTCAATATCTGCTCGAAGGGAGTATTTTTTGACCATGAGAACGATAGAGATAAAGATTTGATACTTGACCATAACTTTAACGTTAGCGGAACTATTGTAAAACTAAGATTAAGTAATCATACAACACGCACTGTAAAAAGCGTTTTTAGTAAATTTGATTCCAAAACTGACTATAGTTTTAACAAAACAATTATTCCCATAAGGCTAGCTCAGTATGGAACTGATTTGCTAATTTCTCGCTCTCAGGCCAAAAGAATCCTAATGCGTGTAGAACTTTTTCAAAACGTAATATTAGATTTTAATGGCGTGGATTACATTGGCCAGGCCTTTGCCGATGAAATATTTCGCGTATTTAGTCAAAACCACCCTAAAATAAAGCTATTAGTGATTAATACCAATCACGAAGTCGAAAAAATGATTAAAAGGGTTAAGAGTAATATTAACAACCAGACTGAATAATAGACTGTTATACTGGCAAAACACCGAGCTTATTTGACTGGCCTTTTTTAACTATTCTTTCTATTGACACGGTTAAATATATTTAACTTTTTGTCTTTATAAAACTAGACTATGACAATTTTAAAAGAAACCGTAAGTATTTCTTGACTTCAATAAACTACTTGTAGCATTATTCGTATTCAAAAACCTGGCATTTTGCTCATTTTATAAGCGGGTTTTCATTACGCATATTGATATACTGCTAAATAAAACCTCGTTTGGGTCGGTTAGAAAATTTGTTGTTAATTTTTTTAATCTAACCTATAATGATGTTAAATTTGGCTGGTTTTAACATAAATTACAAATATATTTATCGGGTATACAAATGGTTCTTGATTACGAAGTTAGACAGGAGTGGATTAAAAACCGCCGGCTGCTGCGTAAGCAATCTAAAGAGGCTAGCGACCGCCGCAAAATTCTAAAACTATTTTTTACACTGATTCTGCTCGTCGTTAGCCTTTACGGCTTTAGTAGAGAGCCATGGTATATCAATAACTACGACAAAGATATTATCGTTTCAGGCAACCATGTTCTAGAAACCAGTTTAGTACGACAACTAGTCTGTCCTTTTATTGAAAAACCACTTTATCAGGTCAACCCCAAATTTATCGAAGATAAGCTTATGTCGGTAAGCGTCGTGAACCATGCGTTTGTAAGGCGCTATATTATTCCAAGGCCCAAGCTTGAAATTTTTATTTGGGAGGAATTCCCATGGGCTCAATTAAGTCAAAAATCTGATCAAACCCCTAATTTAATAATTTCACAAACAGGGCGAATAATAAGCCTTAAAAATTTTCCGAAGATAGAAAAACCAGAATTATTAATTATCGCTAACAATAATTTAAATTTAAACGCCACCCAAATAAATAAATGGCAGTCTATTCTGAATTTTATAAGTACCCAAACCAAGTCCCAAATTAATTACTTAGACATAAGTAATCCTTTCGATATAAGGGTTCAGACTGCCTCTCTAAATATCAAGCTTGGATCGATCGACAACACATTCCAAAGACGCCTGTTAAGGTTGCCGTCGGTTTTAGCCGGTATCAAAGAGTACGCCGACAAACTGGTTTACCTCGATCTCTCGCTAGACAGCAATATTCCTGTAAAAATATCCCAAAAACTGCCCAAAACTAAACTTGAAGAAGAATAAAGACTATATAAATTTTTAAGTTCAACATTATATTAATTTAATCCACAGCGTTAATCTTGTCTACAGTTAATTCTAAATAAAAAACGTTAATTGCTAAAATTAATTTAAAGTATAAACCTTTCATTTTTGGTTATCTTTAGCAGGTGTATAGTTTCTCAAAGATGTTTTTGTGATGGCAAATCGCATTGTTTTAATAAGCCTAATACTAATAGTTTGGTTCGTTATGCGTACCTGCAACTTACTGAATTCTGGCACACGAATATATTTTTTGTTAGTTTTTTTTCTAGCCCTTATGGTTACCCATACCGCGTGGTTACTATTGGCTCAACGAAAAGAAATGCGCAAACAAAAGTTGTTTTTAAAAGCCAACCTTGACAAGCTTGATATGTTGAATTCCAACTGGCTACCAGACATTGACATCCTGATTTCCGTAAAAAACGAATCGTCGGTAATAGCTAAAACGGTTGAAAATTTTTTACACCTAAACTACCCTAACTACAAATTATGGGTTATTGACGACTGTTCAACCGACAATACTCTAGAAATTTTAGAAGGTCTTGCCAAAACCAATAGCAAACTTAATATCGTGAGACGTGAGCCAGGCTCATATCCAGGCAAATCAGCGGCTCTAAATACGGCCCTGGCTCAATGCAAAGCCCCTGTATTAGCAGTATTTGACGCCGATGCCAGTATTGAAAATGATTTTTTTCTAAAAACATTACCTTATTTACACCCAGATAAAGTTGGCGCTGTTCAGGTACAAAAAAAAATATACCCACACCAAACCTCATTTTTAGCTCAATGCCAGGCTAGTGAGTACGCACTTGACACCTATTTCCAAATGGGCCGTGACCTTATCGGTGGTGTCGTTGAATTAAGAGGCAACGGTGAGATTATAAAACGCAGCGCGCTTATCGATGTGGGTGGCTGGAACGATAAATCTATAACCGACGACCTTGACTTAAGCATGCGCTTTTTAATAAACAACTGGGATATTGTATTCTGCCCGTCGCCCCATGTTTTAGAGGAAGCCGTGACCGATCTAAAAGGGTTAATGCGACAACGTACACGTTGGGCTGAGGGTAGCATAAGAAGGTATTTAGACTACATATTCCCCTTAAATTCGATAAGAAGGTTGTCATTAATAGAAAGAATCGACCTATTGGCTTTTACAGTATTTTTTATAGTCCCAGCGCTTATTGGCCTTGAAGTTTTTGTCGAAACGTATAGGTTTTTTACTGGTGCTTCTACCCATCCTATATTATTGCTATTGATGGTCGTCATTGTTCTAATTATTGCTCAATTTAATATAATAGTTGCGTCGAGGTTTTACCAAAGCGAGTTGTCATTTACCACTGCCTTTTTTCGCAGTTTTATAGTCAACGCTTATATTTTTGCCCACTGGATGCCTTGTATTGTAAAAGCTATTACAAAAATTTTACTAGACAACAAATCCTCAAAATGGCACCCAACTAAACATATTGGCGCAAGCACCATCATTTAAATGCTGATCTATTTGAGGCCTGACTTGTAAAGGTCTTGCTGATTTAAAGATTAGTGATAATATAATGCATGTTATATGTAATAAACTTTATTACTATTGACAATTAGTTTGGTTTATCTAAACAATTAGATATTTAAAACAATTAAACTTATTTAGTTTACAATCGTGAATTTTAGTTTATTATTAGTACTATAATTTTATACAATTAGAACGTTGGTTAATAAAAATGGAGAAATACATGCTTAAAAAAATGATGTTATCTTTAGTGGCAGCATCTGTACTCGTAGGTGGGAGCTACTTACCTTGCTTAGCTGAAGGTGATACTTTCGAAAATATTTGTTTATTCCCTGTAAAGTTAGTTGGCTCGACCGTTGGTACGGTGGTTGGGGTTCCTGAAGGTGCTGTTAAAGATGGCGTTCGTGGCTCAATCAAAGCAACCAAAGTTGTCGCCGGTAAACTTGGCAACGAAGACGGTAAATATCAACAAACATTTGGTGCTGTATTAGGCGGACCAATTGGCTTTGTTGGTGGTAGTGTTTACGGTGTATTTGATGGTGCTTGGCATGGTATGAAAACTGGTTATGAAAAACCATTTTCGAAAGATGCTTTCACTTTCAAAGATGAATAATTTATACTAGTATTACAAATTTTAAATTAGGTATTAACATGAAAAAAAATCAAAAAAATATTATTGCATTGTCACTAGTTGCAAGTTTAGCACTTGCTTCAAATATTAAAGCTAACGCTGGCGATGGCTTTTTGGGTGGCGTGGGCAGTTTGTTAGGGTCCACAACAGCCGGTGTTATTGACGTTCCAGAAGGAATTTTAGTAAATTCACTATGGCGTATGCCGGTCAAAACGACCAAAGCCCTAGCTGAAAGATTTGGTGATGAAAAAGGCTTTTACCAAAACGTAGTTGGTGCCACCATAGGCATTCCTACCGGATTTTTATGGGGTATACCTTACGGTGCTGTAACTGGTGCCCGCCACGGTCTAACATCAGGTTGGGAAAAACCTTTTAGCACGGAATCATATCTTGTTAAGGATGAAGAATAATAATATAACTGATTTCAAATAGGTAAAAATATGAAAAAAAGACAAATTCTATTAGTTTCATTAGCGACACTTCTGGCCAGTGGTTTTACTAGTAAAGCCTATTGCCTAGATTACGAAGCCAAGCCGATTAGATGGTGTATTGAAGCGCCGTTTAGAACAGTGGGTGCTTTGACCGGTGGTTTGTTTTGTGGTGCAGTTAGTGGTCCGATTGACTATGGTTACCACGGTGCCTTAAAAGGTACAAAAGACATGGCTGCAAAATTTGGTAATGAAAAAGGTACGGCTGAGTTATTAGCAGCAGCGCCCTTAGGTGGTACGGCTGGGTTAATAACCGGTGGTTTTAAAGGAATGCTTCAAGGTGTAAGCCATGGTGCAAAACTTGGTTGGGAAAAACCATTCAACCGTAAATCTTACTTAATGGAAGATGAATAAAACGAGCTAATTTGTTATCGTTATCTAAATCTAAAAGGATAAAATGAATATGAAAAATTTAAAGTTATTGGTAAGTATATTGTTGCTTAGCTTTATTATATCCGGTAATTTAATTACAAATGCTTTGCCTGAGCGCCCAAGTTCAGCCAGAGTGTATTATGAAATTGAATATTTCCCATGCCGCCTCGTTAGCATGCTAGTTACCACTATGTGGGACGTTCCAACAGGTGCTTTTCAAGGTGCTGTCAAAAATTCCATTGGTGGAACTAAAATGGTTGCCCGTAACTTAGGCAACGAAGACGGAATATACGAAATGGTAGCTGGCGGAGTTGTTGGTGGAACAGCCGGAGCCCTCGGCGGAGCAGTATCAGGAGCATCTCATGGTCTTGTTTACGGTATCCATCACGGTTTTGTAGGTTATCCAAGCCCCCATACCGGTAGCCATGATATGTTATTCCAAGGTCGTGGTTTTGTAGTTCCTTACGATGACGATTATTAAACATTAGGTCAATTTTGATTCTTACAAAAAACAGGATAAATAGTTATCCTGTTTTTTTTACATTAATTCACTAACTTCTAGTTTAGAAATGACCGATTAAAGGTATAAAATTCTTAGCAGGTCAGATTACTATGGAATGTCATTTAATATGGATTCACCCAAACGTCAAGCGCCCAAAAGAATTGGCGAGCTGCTGGTAGCGGCTAATATCATAAAAGCCGATTTATTGGCCGAGGCTTTAGAAATTTCCAAAAGCTCCGGAACACCAATTGGTAGGGTTCTTTTAAGTTTAGGCCAATTAGAAGAAAATGCCATAGATGTAGCCTTACAGGTCCAGGGGATGATTAAAGCCAAAGTCATTTCTCCAGAGTTTGGTATAAGGGTTATAAACGTCGCTATAAAGGGCAATATGCCAATTGCCAACGCTTTTGCCAGACTGGGCTGGCGCAGTCCCAAGGTTGAAAGTACGAATATTTCTGAATTTGATGATTTGGTCCTCAAGTCAGGTATTTTAACCAAATCCGTGATCGAAAACGCCAAAATCACTAGTCAAAAAAACAACCTACCCCTTGGCCGCGTTCTGGTCATGAACCGCAATATTACCCCATCACTATTAACTTCTGTCCTTACCGCACAAGTTTTAATCCGCGACGGGAAAATCAAGCTTGAAGAAGCTATCGAAGCCTTAAAACAATCGCTATCCAAACAAATGGCGATTGAAGCTTGCCTTAATTCTACTAGTGAATTAATTAAATATAGCCAAAAACTAAAACTTGGCGATTTGCTAACCGCTAGCGGGATAATTTCCGAAACCGATAAAATCTCAGCCGTGGAAATCGGGCTGGTTCAAAAAAAACCCATCGGCCAAATTTTAATAGAATGCAATTTAATATCCCAAGAACTATTAAACGATTGCCTGAAATTGCAAAACATGGTAAGCGACGGCCGTTTCACCGATACAACAGCCATTAATATTTTAAAAGACGCTCATAACAAAGGCTTGGACGTAAACGATATGATAGCCAAACGACTCGATTTTGAAAAAGACATTGAATTAGCCAATAGCCTTAAAGACCTAATCAACAAATCGGGAATCGTCAGCCTAGCCTTAGAAAACAAACTAAAATCGGGGAATTCTGACCCAAGGGTAAGTTTTGGTGAGATATTATTAAGTTCAGGTATTTTGACAAAATCAATGCTAACAGCTCTTGTGCAAACCAAAAGATTGTTAGCTGAAAATATTCTAACACCTGAACAAGCTTATCAAGTTTTATCAAAATGCCAGATGGCCGGTAGCGATTTTTTTAGGGAATTAGAATTCGTAAGTTTTTTAAGCCCAACAAAAACCAAGTCCAAAATAAATACCGGTAATTTAAGGACTACAAGCGCCAACAAGCTTGGTATAATGATGCTACCAGCCATAATCGAAAAATTTCTAAATTTCAAATCCTAAACTTATGACTTTAGCCCATTTTAATATTGATGATGTAGTAAGGGTTCTTAACCCGATTCAAAGCGTTATAAAAAATCGATCTAACAGCAATTTAAAATTCAATACCGACACCAGAAGTTTGGGAGCAAACGAATGGTTTATCGCCTTAAACGGTAATAACTTTAATGGTCACGATTACATTAAAAACGCTATTAATGCTGGCTGTCAGGGAGTAATTATCGACGATATAAAATATCTAAACAGTCAAAGCCAAAATATTATACTAGTCGATAATACTCTAAACGCTTATCATAAGTTGGCTAATTTGTGGCTAAAAAAAGTTAACCCGACAATTATTGCCATAACCGGGTCAAGCGGTAAAACTACGACTAAAGAAATTTGCGCCCAAGTCTTAGAAAGAATTTCAAATTTTACTCACAAATCAGCTAATAATGAAAACAACGAATTTGGTGTACCTAAAACCATATTCAATATGAGCCAAGACTGCCGTTATCTAGTCGTAGAGCTAGCTATGCGAGGACTAGGACAAATTGAATATTTAGCCAATACAGTAGATCCAAACTATGGTATTATAACTAATGCTGGAGTTGCCCACATAGAATTACTCGGTAGTAAAGAAAATATTATTCGCGCTAAATGTGAGTTGCTTGTCAAAATGAATTCTAGTAGCCTCAGCAAACTAGCGATAATTGGTGAAAATAATGATAGCTTAACTAATTACGCCAAATCTGTTTACAACAAAAAACTAAAAATATTTAATGATACCAGTATAAAGATTACAGATACCACAACATATTTCACTAGTTTTGTTTCAGATGATATTACCTACGAAATGCCCAATTATGGCATGGCCATTCTACAAGACGCCTGGTGCGTTATACAAGTATTAAAAGACATTGGCATAGACGCTCAATTGATAAAAAAATATTTAAAAGAATATACACCTATCCAAGGAAGAGGAAATAAAATAACTAACAAAAGCGGCAGTTTAATAATAGATGAGTCTTATAATGCTAACCCTGATTCTGTAAAAGCAGCTATAGCGTCAATTCAAAACAAGTTGGCCTACAGTCAAACAAAGAAAATAGTTGTATTGGGTCAGATGGCCGAATTAGGAGATGCCTCAGATAAACTTCACGAAGCGATAGGAGCCTATATTAACGATACCGATATAACGCACCTAATAACTATCGGCCAAGAAGCCCAAAAAATCAATGACAAAGCTAAATTGTTAGAGAATAACAACTTTAGCACGTGGCAGAAAGCTTGCGAATATATTAAAAATATTGGCTTAGACGAAAATACTCTTATTTTGATAAAAGGATCGCGCGTAGCCCAATTAGACAATTTAGTTAAAGAGCTAGCGTTAATTTAATCTAGACCATAATGTATAAATGGTGCCCATACATTGATAGGGCTACCATTTTTCAAAAAGTCTACCTGCGCCTTTTGCAGTGATTTAGCTACATTAAAAGCAGAAGTATTAAGATTCTTATAAAAGACTTCCATAAATTTAGCCGTTGAAATATCGTTAACTTCCCATAACGTCAATACCAGGTTTTTCATCCCAGAATACATAAATGACCTGGTTAAGCCTAATATTTCCGATCCACCCGTTAGTTTATTGATACCGGTCTGACAGGCCGACAGAACAAGTAATTTACCATTAGCAGTCTTTAGTTTTTCATTTACCAAAATATTGGCAGCTGTTATAATCGACCCATCGCTTAATATTAATCCCGATAATAACGGGTCATTTTCATTAAAATAGGCGTGACCAGCAAAATGCACTACAGAATGCTTGCTGTAACAATCTTCAAATTTAGCCTGGACTTCTTCGTTGAGCAAAATCTGACTATTGCTACCAAACTCATTATTAGTATTCAAAAGCGTTTTAGCCTCTTCTATAGTAAAAGCCAAATCATTTAAATTACTGCGGTTCTGGTCGAATAAAGTCATTTCATTTTCGCGCGTTTGCGAATAATCACTTATAGCTGAAATTAAGTAGCTCGGCTGAAAATTATTGTCAGTTTTATTTCTTGCTATTACGTCGATTATACTAATTGACGGCATAAGACTGAGACTATATTCTTCACATAAGAATTTATTATCGTTACTTACTAGAGCCGCATAAGGCAGGTTGAAAAGCTCTTTATGTGGGATAATGGATAGGTTCTCTATATTTTCAGGTAGATATTTTTTTATCGGTAGTATCAACTTTTCATAAAGTCTTTTGGCCAAAGATTTAGGCAAGCTAAATTCTGGCGTGTGTAATATAGTTATGTAATATGAAATATCCTTATAAAGTTTATTTATCACGTCAGTATCGGTTTCATAAGACACAATCGGAGCCGATAAGCCAGCGTGAATAAGCGATATAGTAAATAAATCGGGTTCTAGATAAAATTGAATAATCGCCGACTTTACACTTATATAATCTGGCCATAATTTTTTAATTTCGGCAAAATTTAAACTTTTCTGACTTATCATACTGGCATAATTAGGATGAAGCATATACAAAAGCTGTAAAATTTGTTTGTATTTCTTCGTCAATGTTTTTCGGTCCTGGCTTATTTTTGAATAATTATGACCGGTACGCAGACTGTCGTTATTATTGACCGATCGGGCATAAATTTTTTCTAAATAAGAAATTTTATCTCTTAATTTTTTTTCCTCATCTACTAAATTTTGAATAGCCAGATTTTCATCATTTTTCAAGTCGATTATATCTATAGGCGAATTAGACAATAAATCTAGCATGGCTCTAGCTTTTGATTTTTCGACCAACTCTAGCGCCAAAACCCTTTTATTCTGCTTCAAGGCTATTTTAATTAGATTTTTATAGATATCGTTACCACGCAAACTAAAAGTAGTTTTTAAATTATCGCTTCTTATTTTAGACCTCTGAAATTCATATATTCTACACGCTTTGTTATAAGCAAGACAAGCCAAATTCAATTTATTTAAGTTTAAGTATTCGTGACCAATATTACTTAAATAAATACCTAGGCCAAAATTATCTTTGTTTTTTTGGCCAGTTAGATATGCCTTTTTAAAAAATTTAAGCGCTAATTTTGGCTTTTTACACTCACTATAGCATTGACCGATCGTATCATAAATAGTGGCTTTCAAGTAATCATTAGAATCAGTATGGACTAAGCAGGTACTAGCTAAGCGAAAAGCTTTTTGGGTGTTTTTTAAGGCTAAGTAAACCATAGCTAGATTAGATAACCAAAGCAAGGAATTATTGTGTTTTATAGCGAGTTTATAATAAGAAATGGCCAAATCATAATCTTGTGTTTCATAACATAAATTACCCAGACTCCCCCAGATTAGCCCAGACAAATTATCACTATTATAAATCTGACATAAAGACAATGCCTCTTCAAAGATATCCTTACTTTCGGCGTAATCACCACTATAATATAGAGCCAGAGCCTTAAAGCCTAAATAACTAATCTTACGCTTTGAATTAGGCGTTATGAACAAACTATTTTGGAAACACTCATATGCCTGACCGTAATAACCCAAATCTAAATAAATTTCGCCGATATTACAAAAAGTAGATGCAATAACCTTACTTAAGTTTAAATTCAAACTCAAACGCAGGCTTAGGTCAAAAAATTTAAGAGCCTCGTCGTACTTCTGATTTCTTTTGTACATTTGGGCGATTAAAAAGAAAACTTCGCATTTTTTCAACTTATCACGGTTAGCTAAATTTAAGGCCTT
>JAJYFO010000087.1 GCA_021785395.1 bacterium
GTAGGTGCTTAATCCGCCAGCCATTTCTTTTTTTTCAAAGACGGTAACGTCAAACCCAAGCTTAGCCAATTCACCAGCGCAAGATAGACCAGCTGGACCACTTCCGACAATGGCGACTTTAAAGCCGTTATCGGGCTTATTGGTAAAATGCTTATAATTATTTTGAATAGAATGATCGCAAGCGTATCGCTGCAGACGGCCAATCATGATTGGTTTGTGCTCACTGCCCATAACGCAGTCACCCTCGCACAATTCTTGCGTCGGGCAGACCCTGGCACAGGTAGCACCAAGTAAATTGGATTCAAGTATCGTTTTGGCTGAACCTTTTACATTGTTGGTGGCGATCTTTCGAATAAAGGTGGGAATATCAATTCCAGTTGGACACGCTTTGATACATGGTGCGTCATAGCAGTATAGGCAGCGCATGGCTTCAGTCTGCGCTTCTTTGTCAGATAGTGGCGGATAAACTTCTTTAAATCTATCTTCAAGTGAAAGTTCCCAGATTTTATTTTTGTTTTGCTTTACGTGTTCGACCATCGTAATATCCTTTATTGAATTAAATTATGTGGTAAAAACTTCTTCACCCAACTAAGTTAAAAATTTCGCGAATTTTATTACTTAATTGGGTAAAAATGAGAATAATTGATTAGAGTTTGACGAGTTCTTCGTAGGTTTCTGGCCGTCTGTCACGGTAAAACTGCCAGGTATGACGAACGTCTTTGATTTCGTCCAAATCTAAGTCGCTAACCAATAATTCCTCTTTATCGCGGCTGGCGCAGGCGATAATTTGACCTTTAGGATTGCAGAAATAACTCGAACCATAAAATTCACCGATATTCCATGGCGATTCTTTGCCCACTCTATTTATGGCACCAACAAAGTAGCCGTTAGCGGCTGCGTGGGCTGGCTGTTCTAATTTCCAAAGGTATTCTGATAGTCCAGCTACGGTAGCTGATGGGTTAAATACAATTTGAGCGCCATTAAGACCAAGAGCTCTAGCTCCTTCGGGAAAATGACGGTCGTAGCAAATATAAACACCAATTTTGGCATAGGCTGTATCGAAAGTTGGGTAGCCTAAATTACCGGGTCTAAAGTAAAACTTTTCCCAAAAACCTGGGTTTACATGCGGTATATGATTTTTACGATATTTGCCTAAATACTTTCCATCGGCGTCAATAACGGCCGCTGTATTGTAAAAAACGCCGGTCTGTTCCATTTCATAAATAGGTACTATTAATACCATTGAATGTTTTTTAGCGACTTCTTGCATAAGCTTGACCGTTAGTCCGTCAGGAATTTTTTCAGCCGCGTCGTACCAGCAATTGTTTTGTTCCGCACAAAAATATGGGGTATTGAAAATTTCTTGGTAGCACAATATTTTTACACCTTGTTTGCCAGCTTCGTCGGTAAACTTGAGATGTTTGTCTAACATTTTTTCTTTAAGTTGACTTAAATACTTGCTATCAACTTTGTCAGTTGGGTTCATTTCAACTAGTTTGGTTTGAATAAGACCACATTTAACTATATTTGACATAATAATCTCCTAAAAAATTTTAGTATTTAATTACTTTAGCTTGGTTAGCGTTTTTTGAAACTGCTGTAAGAACATTTCGATATTGCCTTTATTAACTATCATAGGTGGTTTTATTCTTAGTACGTTGCCAAAAATACCACCTTTACCGATGATGATACCATTATTTTTAAGGTCTTCGACTATTTTGGCTGTGAGGTCGGTGAGCGGGGTTTTGTCTTTGTCAGCTATTTCAACCCCCAGCATTAATCCTTTACCTCTTATATCGGCCAAAATGGGAAAATCTTTCTGTAATTCTTTTAGACTATTCAATAGATAATTCCCAATATTATGACAATTTTCCATTAATTTTTCTTCAACCACTGTATCTATAACAGCTATAGCTGTGGCACATGAAATGGGGTTGCCACCAAAAGTATTAATCTGCTGCTTGGAGCAGGCTTGCGCCATTTCACTTGTCGTTATCATAGCTCCAATCGGAATACCATTGGCCAACCCTTTGGCCATAGTCATTATATGTGGCTCAACACCGTAACTGGTGATACCAAACATGGCTTGACCGGTTCGACCAAACCCGGTTTGAACTTCGTCGGCTATTAAGTATATTCCGTATTTTTTCAAAACGACCATAAGCTCTTTAAAATAGTCATCGGGAGGAGTTATAGCTCCACCGACACCTTGTATGGGTTCAGCAATCATGCACGCAGCTGATCCAGATGTTTGCGTTTGAATCACCCTTTCAACGTCTTTGACGCATTCAAGCGAACAATTGTCGGGTGTTTTCTTAAACGGACAACGGTAACAGTAAGGATTAGCCGCAAAAACTATAGAATTAGCAGCCGGTAAGTTAGGACGCCAGTTATGGTTTCCGGTTAAAGAAGAGGCTAAGTGCGATTCGCCATGGTAAGAGTGTTCTAGCGCTATGACTTCGGATTTGCCTGACTTAAGCCTGGCAAGCCTTATGGCTGCTTCGTTAGCTTCGGTTCCAGAATTTGTTATAAATGAAACTTCAAGGTTGCCAGGTGTAATTTTAGCTAGCTTTTCGGCTAAATCTACCATCGGCTGCGTCATGAAAATTGTCGACGTGTGCTGTAGGGTAGAGGCCTGTTTAATAGTCGCTTCTAGGACGCGGTCGTTGCAGTGGCCGACGCTTACCGTTACGATTCCAGCAAATAAATCAAGGTATTCTTTACCTGTATCATCGTATAAAAACTGATTCTTCCCCTTGACAAATAAGGGCGCATCCTTATACAAATGTTTTACTGCCGGTAATACATATTTATCTCTTTTTTCTTTATACGTTTTGGTTTTATTTAATGTTGATGTCAAAGCAATTGTTCTCCTCAAATTTTAATCATATATATGATTAGTGAATTTATATATTTTAACAATTATATACTAGATATTCATTTTCTTAATCTAACTTAAAGATTAAAAATACCATTAATGAAATAGATTTTATTTTTGACGACGAAAATTTTAAATATTCTATTGACAATTTACCGCTTTAAAATTTCAGTAATTTTTAAATTTTTATATACTAATTAGCTTTTATAGCTTAGAATTAAACAGATGACGCAAGAAATTACCGAACCCAAAATAGTAAAGCCGTTTAGTTATCCGATTTGGGTAATTGGTTCAACTGTCGTTATTTTGGTATTATTTGTCTATTCGCTAACTTTATTGCCAAGGTATATAAAATCTACTAAAAATTTAAAAATTGCCCAGGCTTACTTTGATAATGGAAAATACGACGCTTCGATAGAATATTATAATAAGGTTTTAGACTTAGTCCCTTATTCAAAAGAAGCTAAAATTGGAGAAGCCACGGCTATTTTTGCTTTGAATGACCCTAAGTATTTTGATATTGCCATGGGTTTATTACAGGGTCTGTCTTTATATGATACAGACATGAAAAGAATTAATTCGGTTTTGCCGGAAAATTATCGCCAATATTTTAAATGAGGTGTATTAAAATTGCTTTTCGTACCTGGCTGGCTCATTGCTTTTATAACTTTTCCTGGTGTAATTATTCATGAATTTGCCCATCAGTTTTTTGCCGATTTATGCAAGGTTAAAGTGTTTGAAGTCTGTTACTTTAGGCGTGGCAACCCAGCTGGCTACGTTATTCATGAAAGAACTAATGATTTAAAAGCGGCTTTTTTGATTAGTGTTGGTCCATTTATTATTAATACCATATTATGCGCTATTCTTACTTTTCCGGCTAATTTTCCAGTTTTTATGCTAGCCGATGATAAGGCCAATTTTGTTTTTAAAATTTTGGTCTGGTTGGGCTTTTCTATTGGTATGCACGCATTTCCTAGCCAAGAAGATATGGATGGTTTAATTTTAGCCGTTAGCGAGTCTAAAAATAATACTATTCTACTAATCTTAGCTAAATTTTTTGCCGTCATTTTTAAAACAGCTATTTTTTTAAGTAGAATTTGGTTTGACTTGATTTATGCCTATCTTATAGCACAAATTTTGCCAAATTTGTTTTTGCTTTACGCTAAATATTGATATATAGTTAATATTTTCTAGTCAGCAAAATCATCAATTCATTTATAATATTTTTCCTGGATTATTAATAGCATTATTTATGATACCAAAATTGATTTTAAGTACTAAGTGTAGATCATCCCCTGACAAGTATTGCAACAACTGTTTTTTTGTGTATGTTAGAATGTTTTTGTTTCATGTAAAAATATATTTTCTTAAATTAATGACTTAATTAAATATGAAAAGGTCTTATTACTCGAATCAAAAAATTGTTATTTTATCATTCTTTATCCTTTTGGCACAGACTTTATTAATTTGCCAGGCTCAAAACGACATTTAGAAAAGATATACTGATGCTGGGAATGAAGAACAAGCAAATTGTCATTACAATCAGGCTGAAAAGTTATTCTTGCTTGCAGTTAAAGAAGCACAAAAAATGGGGCAATATGATCCAATCTTAGCTACAAGTTTAAATAATATCGGGATGCTATACTTTTATCTAAGTAAGTATAAGCAAGCTGAGCCTTTACTTAAACAGGCTTTGGCAATAGACGAAAAATCACTTACTTCTGAGAATCCGAACATAGCTTGTGATTTAAATAATATTGGAGAGTTATATGTTAAACAAGGTAAGTATGTTGAGGCTGAAACTTTATTTAACAGGGCGTTAGCTATAGATGAAAAGGCATTTGGTTTAAATGATCCGACTGTAGCTCGTGATCTAAATAATTTGGGAGATCTATATGTTAAACAAGTGTCATCAATAAATGAAAATCCTTTTGGTTTAAATAATGCCAATGGTAATACTCGCTTAAACAAATGCAAGAAGTTGTATGAAAGTCTAAACAAAATTAGACAAGCTGAGTCTTTATTTAGACAGGCGTTAGCTATTAATGAAAAGGCGCTTAGTTTAAATAATCCAACTGTAGCTACAAATTTAAATAATCTAGGTGAGCTATATGTTAAACAATGCAAATATGTTGAGGCTGAATCTTTATTTAACAGGGCATTAGCCATAGATAAAAAGGCTTTTGGTTCAAATAATCCAACCGTAGCTCGCGACCTAAATAATCTGGGGCTTTTATACGACAATCAAGACAAGTACAAGCAAGCTGAGTCTTTATATAAACAGGCGATAGCTATAGATGAAAAAGCGTTTGGTTCAGATAACCCTATTTTAGATGGATTTTTAAATAATCTCGCCTTACTCTATGACAGACAAGATAAGTACAAACAAGCTGAGTCTTTATATAAACGGGCGATAGCCATAGATGAAAAAGCGTTTGGTTTTGATAATCCAGATCTAGCTGGACGATTAAATAGTCTGGGGTCACTATATGACAGACATGACAAATTTAAGCAAGCTGAATCTTTATATAAACGGGCGATAGCTATAGATGAAAAAGCGTTTGGTTCAGATAACCCTGTTTTAGCTGGATATTTAAGCAGCCTGGGAGACCTGTATTCTAGACATGGCAATTATTCTGAGGCTGAGCCATTTTATAAGCGGGCATTAGCCATATATGAAAAGACTTTCGGTCCAGATAATCCATCATATGTAGTTATAGGCCTAAAAAACTACGCTAGATTATTGCGCAAATTAAATAAAGTTTCTGAGGCAGAAAGTCTAGAAACAAGAGCTAATAAAATTTTAGACCAGTTTCAACAAAATAAAAATACAAAACTGCTCTAAGCTGTAAAACCTAACCAAATTGAACGATTGAAAATTCAAGCAGGCAAGTATCAACGGATAAAGAATTTATATTGATATTATATCAAGACGATCCGTTATTTAAATAATCAAAAATGATACTATCAAATAATTTGTAAAACTAATGGCGAGAGTAACTATGCTATTTTTATTGGGATTTCAAATTTTAAAACAACTGTCTACATTATCTAATGTTTTTTGCGTTTAGGTGTATAATAGAAATGGGTGCTGGTTATAATAATTGATTTTTTTAATATTAATAGGATAAATAAACTTTTAATGGATTTATTCGTGTTTATAAATAAGAAAAATCTATCTCGATTTTCAAAATTTTTGAAAAAAGCTAAACAAGTTGTTATTGTTATTATTTTGATTTTTATCATAATCCCCCAAACCAGTTTGGCTTTTGACCCTAGCGGTTATTGGTGGCTTATCGTCAATAATAAGCACGAAGAGTTGATTTATCTCTATATTCAGTCTAAAAAAGTTAGGATACCTAGCAAAAATAAATTTTCTAACAATTTTATTTATAAACAATCATTGGTTGGTACCTGGGACAAACCCGATAGCAATACAGCCAATATAGTCGATGGTAGCTTTACTAATAATGGCAGTTCGATGTGGTTTAAATTTTATCAACCTTGGAATAAAATTGGCGGGAAAATATTATTACATATTACCCTAAAAGGTTTTTATGGTATTTGTCAGTTTGATTCTGCGCCTAAATCTAAATTGCCTTGTTATCTTATTCCTGAAGATGATACATATGAATCACAAGATTTGGCGGTAAAAAATCTAAAAGCCAGGTCTTCTAAATAAAAATAGCTAATTCGTTAACACTGAAAAACTGAGCTGAATTTTAAGGTAAAACGGTGTGTTTTTCTAAAAATTTATGTCATAATTTTATTTAATTGGATAATCTGGCTTAAACAGGGGATTGTATGACATTAAAAAAGGCATTCAAATGAACTTTGCTTTTGGGTTTATGCAAATGAATTTAGACCCTAATCACGAGTTTATCAATGGACAAAAATGGCTTTATACTTGGACATAGAGAATATGACAATAATATTGCTGATGTTAATACGCTGGGTGATGTAATAAATGATTGGCAAAAAACATTCGGTGATTACCCTGTTAAACTGGCTGCTGATAGGGCTTGTCAAAGAAATAATGTGTGTTATGAACAGACGTTGATAAAAAAAATATCAATACCAACGAGAGGCAAGAAATGGCACGTAGTTGCAAGACAAGAGATATTTTCGAGAATTTTAAAAACAACGAAACTGCATAGAGCCTGTTATTGGCCATCTAAAATCGGATCGTCGAATGAATATTTGTCGTTGTTCGTTCGAAAAGAGGCGATAAAATTAATGTAAGTCTGCCAGCACTAGCCTGAAATTGCTAAAAATGGTTAAGAGATATACAAAAGTGTGAACCCTGTGTGTCTATAATTAGTGAGACAGGTCAAGTGCAACAATCAATGTATTTAGTATAATATAAATAATAAGAAATTACCATTCAAAGGAATAATCAAGTGGGTCAAAAAACTAATCTGGCTAAACTTAGCAATCAGGTAACAGAAAAAAAAAATTCAGAGAAAATACACACTCAAACAGAAACAAGAAATTCTTAATGAGTTAGCTTTAATCCCGAAAGGTGAAATCGGTGCATTTTTAAGGCATAAAGGTCTCTATGCCTCGCATATTTTTAACTGGAAAAAACAATTAGAAAACGGCACTATGAAAAAAAAGCCTGGTAGGAAATCAACCCGAAATCCTCAAGAAGAAGCCTATAAGCGTTTAGAAAATGAAAATTTAAAGCTTAAAGAAAAATTAAGGCAGGCTGGGCTTATTATAGCCGCTCAAAAAAAAATTGCAGAGCTACTTGGGGATCAGACAACTTAGAGACTAAAAAATGCCAGGTTGAAACAGTAAACGAACTCGCCACTCAAATAAGTAAAGATAAAGCTTGTAGTGCATTAGGGATACCAAGGTCATCTTATTACCGATATAACCAAGTTGCTAAGACAAAACAAGTTGGCAAGCCAAAATCTAGTATCCACAAATTAAGTGATAGCAAGAGAAAAGAGATGTTAAATTTAATGAATTGTGATGAATTTATTGATATGGCACCAAGAGAAATATATGCCTCTTTGCTGGATAAGGGTATATATCAATGCTCAGTATCTACAATGTATAGAATATTAAGTGAAAATAATCAAGTTAAGGAGCGTCGGCGTAATCATAAAAGACATCACTATAATAAACCGGAATTATTGGCTACGGCACCAAATCAAGTGTGGACCTGGGATATCACTAAATTAAAAGGGACAGTTAAATTTGAATATTTTTACTTATATTTAATCATAGACATTTACAGCAGATATGTCGTTGGTTGGCTAATAGCTAACTGTGAATCAGGTGAATTAGCCAGGCAACTTATACAGGAGACTTGTGAAATGCAGAATATTTCAGTTAATGACAGCAACCTAACAATCCATTCGGATAGAGGTAGTGCCATGAAATCACAAAATGTTTCTAGCTTATTAGCCCAGTTAAATATTAATAAATCCTTTGGAAGGCCTCATGTAAGTAACGACAACCCTTTTTCTGAGAGTCAATTTAAAACGCTGAAATATCACAATTCTTTTCCAGAAAAATTTGGTTGTTTCGAAGATGCCCAGACCTTCTGCCATAACTTCATTATCTGGTATAATCAAAATCATTATCATACAGGTATTGGTCTGTTAACGCCTGAATCTGTCCATTATGATAAAGCCAAGCAAATATTAAATCAACGCAATGAAGTATTGCAAAGTGCCTATGAACAAAGCCCTGAAAGGTTTGTTAAAGGCCCACAAAAAAAATTAGTGCAACATTCTGCTGTTTGGATTAATCCACCGAAGTCATTAACGCAAATGCCTAGTTCGGAAACTGAATTAAAACATGCCGGAGTTGGTTCGGAGCCTTAAGATATAAAAAATTAGTCGAGGATTTAAATGAAGGGAACCATTGAGCGTAGCGAAATTGGAAGTGTCGTTTAAGCCGCAGGCTACATTAAAACGCGGGGAGCCGCAAGCTGAAAGCTTGTGGGGGGGGCTAGCACTTCTTGACCGTGTGCAACAATGCGAGGTCAGGCGACAATGTTAACTTCATATTTTTTGCCGTTTGTTTTCTTGTCGCCTTCGCATTGTGAAACTGCACACGCAAGTCAAGAAACATGATAAAATTTAGTACTTGTACATTTAATTAAATTTAATGTTGTCCCATTTCTATTGACACATTCCGTAACGAATACAAACAGGTAAGTAGTTATTCTATGCTTATTCAGTAATTTGGTAATAATAATGTAAGCGTTTTACAAAGCACATTTTGATTGATTATGAACTTTACGTATCTATAATATAATTTATTCGTTCTAAAACCATGGAATGCGCTAATTATCTAGCTAACGAAATGTATTCATTTATGTCATTATCGTTTGTGCTAATGACATTCGAATGTTCTATTTTGAATAAAGATCTTATGTCGTCATGAGAAGAACCAAGCAAATCAGCAGCTTGAGCTAGCGATAATGTTTCGTTTTCAATCAAATCTTTTATAATTAATAATAAAGTTGTCGGAAAAGAATTAAGTCTGTTATATTTTTTTTGTTTCTCAAAAATAGTTGAATCAATTCGCAGCGTCATCGCTAAATCTAATGGCTTTTCTTTGAGAAACGCATCTTTGGCGTTTTGATCTATAAGCCCTTCATTATATAAACGGTAAATCATAAAAGCATAGCTAACTTTAAAAATGTAAGCTAGTTCGATGGTTTTGAGAGCGTCTAAATCATTTTCCCATTTTTTTTGGGTAATTATATTCTTTAGGGTTTTAGTGGGAACCAAAAAATTGGCAGCAAAGGCATCAGCGAAGGACTCGAGTGCGTTATTAGAATTACTGTTGCTGGAAATTATCACCTTGGTATTGTAATGAAAAAGTGCGTGTGCAAATTCATGCGCTAGTGTAAAAATCTGGCGGCCAATAGTAATTTGATCGTTAATTAAAATGCAAAAACCTAGTTTCTCATGGTTGTAAAAAACACCAGATATTCCGTTTTTATCACTACTAGACCAGATACCAAGGTCATCTTTGCATACCAGAATATTTCTCGAATCAATAAAGTCGAACAAATTTGCTATTGGTTCCATGCCTAGGTTGTATGTTTGTCTAGCCAGGTTGGCTAATTTTGAGGCCGACTTTTTATCGCTAAAGTTTGGCCCCTGGTCAATTTCTTTGGGTGGTTTGCCAGCGTTTTGGTAACATTCGGTTATTTCAGCTATCTCATCGAGGAATTTTAGCCAATTTTTAATTTTTAGCTCTATTTCAGGGTTGTTGATTTGCCCTCTATATAAAACGGCGTCTGTGTTTTTTGAAGCCAGTATTTTGGGCTCGCTGCGTAAGTCTTCTGTGTCAACATTGTATAGTAAAGCTAAATCATTTAATTGCATCAAGCTTGGGTTTCGGCTGCCATTTTCCCACATAGCTACTAGTTCCCTGGGTACTTTTAATACGTTGGCGACTTGCTGTTGTGTGAGCCTGGTTATATTTCTTTGTTCCCTTAAATTTCGGCTTAATATTTCATTCATTATAAGACCTCTTTTAATTGCAACCTGTAATTATATTATATATTTAGTTACGCATATATGGTTATAATTTAATGTTAATTTTTGCTGAAAATACTATAGCTTGTACTGATTTTGTTACGTAAAATGTTGCATAAATCAGCTTGGTTGAATTATTAAATTCAAAATTTGAAGTAATTGGCACAAGCGTATTGCATAAGCGAATGAATCATGCGAAATTCTAATAAGCCTGAAACCTAAGCCTGGCAACATTTTATCCTGCGTAACGCTTAACCCTGCGTAACGCTTAACCCTGCGTAACGCTTAACCCTGCGTAACGCTTAACCCAACCCCCCAAAAACAAAAACACCATCTCAAATCAAGTTCGACGACGGTGCTTTTGCTACTATTTGGCTGCTTGTGGCTTACAAGCGTTAGTATTTCTTTATGCTCTAGCCAAAGGTCACATAAAGCGGGCTGCT
>JAJYFO010000285.1 GCA_021785395.1 bacterium
CATACTTGAGTTCGTTGAGTTTTCCGCCGTGCCAGTAGCATATGCCAGTCCGTTAGCGTTCACGCCTGCAACCTGCGCCATTTTTAAAATAGCGGGGGCGTACATATTTACGCCTATAGCCTGAAATAACTGATTTTGACCGCTTTGTTGAACATTAAGTAAAAATGAATTCATTGTTCCCAGACTATTATCGTAACTTGCAGCATTCGCGAAGCCTTCGCCCCCTGCGATCGCCGGACCTGCAACTTGATTAATATAATCCTGAACGGCGGTTTGAAGCCAAGTGGTTTCTTGCGCGCATGTAGTTGAAGTCCCGTTTTGATAAGTAGCTCCGGAAGCTTCAAAAGTCGTCGAGTTAGCTCCCGTCCCGCTATACCATTCGGTAAGCATATTACCGCCCCCACCCGCACCTGTATTCGACGTATATGAGCTCATTATTTGCCAGATACTTGCTGCATTATTCGGCTGGTAAGTTGCTGAAGCCGTATTTGTTGCGTCCCCAGCGCTTAATAACGATGAAGCGTTTAAATTACCCGATTCTACTCCGGGCGCTACGCAATTTGAAACATACTGATTGTAATCCTGATAGAGATAGGAATTAGACGTCGAAATAGTAGCGCTGTCCGCCTGTTGAATTATGGAAACGCCTAAGCCTTCCGATAACATATTATCGCCGGCAGGAACTGAAAAATCATTAGTAAAATCTTTTGCCAGTCCGTATTGAATAGTCGTAAAATCCGACCATATAACCGCTATTCCCCAAGGAACGTTACTTATGGGTTGGGCGTTTGTAGGAGCTCCTGGGTTAGCGACGTCTTTTACGATAACGGTTGTCTGGTTATAAACGAGCCCAGTTAGTATTATCGAGAATGCTAAGATATATTTAGCGGTAGAAACAAGCGAATGCTGATGATAAATAGTAACCTTTGCGGCGTAATAAATCGCCGCTATTAAGGCCAGTATGGTAAACAAAACCCCGATATTGTTATTTTTAAAAAATAAGGCTATCGATTGAAAAATGTAAAACAAAATATAGCCGTTGCCGAACGCGTAAATAGTGTACATGATTTTTTTTTCCTATTTTTTTTCTTTTTTTTGAAGTTTCAAATCCTTAAGCATAAAATAAAACAGAGCCAGAACCGAATTAACGATAAGTAAAGAGAATATAATCCCTATAATAAAACCTATCTTTTGTTCTGAATTATTGATTTTAGGCGTTATAATAAAAAGGTAAATTGAATAAATAATGAAAAAAGTATTTGGAATAATAAAAAACAGATACTTTTTCGATAATTTTTTCATCTTTTTTCTCCTTCCGAGAAGTCCTCGTTCGTAAGGGCGGTAGTTCACCAATTAACTTCGCTATATATTGTCAACCACCCCGCCCTTACGAACGGGGACTTAAAATTATGATTCGTTAAAATAAATTACGGATTAAAATTATAAGCTCCAGCAAGCCCGTATTGACTTAAAGCGCTTGTTACTTGCTTGTTTACGTTTTGGTAAGCCTCTATGTTTTTAGTTTGGGTATTTAAGAGTGTTATATCATCTTCGTATTGTGTGTTTAGCTCTCTCTGGATTGGCGTAATTTGACTAGTATATTCTTCATATAGTTGAAGTTTGTGTTTATGGTCGATGTTTTTAGCTGACATAACGTTTTTTTGGACAGCTTGAATCATATCTCCAAAAAGGTTTTTTGCGTAACCGGCGGCCATTGCGTTCGCAGCTGAATTTACTAACGACTGATCTTGAGTAACATAAGCTAACTTTAATATGAGTATTACCGGCATTGACGAATTAGTTACAAAGTTGTCCATTTGCTGTTGAGATAAACTCGCGGCCGGATCGCTTGGGCATGTAGTATCTGCTGAACTCGGCGCTGGAGTGCCAAAATAAGAGCTTTCGATTTCTTGCAAATAGTAATTATAATAAAATATAAAACCAGGAAAGCATTTTGGCGTTAGACTTTCTATTTGAGACAACGAGACTCCAGTTACCGGATTCGTGCCAGCTGCCGGATAATTTATTGTCATTGAGGATAAATTTTGACTGCCATCCATCATCATCGTAAAAACATTTGACAGAACCTGACTGCTTGTCCCTGGCGTTAAAACTTGCGCCGGCGCAATATACCTAACTACGAAGTCCCCGCCTTTGCTCGCCGATGGATAACCGACTAAATCCCCTATAAACTGCCCCCTTAAAACGCCTATTAAATTATTTGCGCCGCCGGACCCTGGTTTTGAACCCGCTATTAAACCGATATGCGCCTGCGATAAGGCATACCTAAGTAAAGAACCTGCCTGGAATTGACTTGCGACCGCTTGCGCTCCGCAGCTTGTAAATCCTGACGTTACGAGCGCCTGCGCTCCGGCTTCAGTAGAAGCGCAATTCATTGTGCCGTTGACGGTATTTACAAAGTTTCCAACAGCGTTAGAAACATTGCCTAAAGTATTACTAACTTGGTCGGCGAAAGCGTTTGTAGCACCCGCTACGCCTGTTTTACCTATCATATTTCCTAATTCCGCTCCGGCAAGGTTGCCCATCGCCTCTGCCGTTTGACATGAATTGAAATTAAGCCCGTTAAGTTTATTGGCAATAGCTTCTATCTGATTCATAATTGTCTGGCACTGCTTACATAAAACGCCTAAAACCATATTAAAAGCAAAAATCAATACTGCGCCCGATTGGATTATAGACTGTAGGACTTGCATTAAATGAGAACCGAGCATTGCAAAAGCTCCCCATTCGGCGCTTATACCTGAACATCCTATTGAGAAATTAGGCGGG
>JAJYFO010000088.1:0-3412 GCA_021785395.1 bacterium
CTGGTTAAAGCTGTCGGTTTGAGGTGGCCCGTAAGCCTGGCTGTTAGTTATCCTTTGTTTTAAAACAGGGCGGTCGATCTGAATGGTAATTGGTCCGCGCGGTAAACAGTTGGCTTTAAAAAAGGCCTTACGCACGGTAGCCGATAAGTCGTCTAGTCTGTCTACATGATAGTGTTTTTTGGCGAAATTATGCTTGGCATGAGCCAAACCAACGTTTGAATTATTAAAATAAATTATGACAAGTGGGATATTTGTCAAAAAAGCTGCATAAATAGCTGGATATGCCTCAATTACCTGCTGGAAGTCATTTAAAATAATGACCGACGGCTTGAGACTAGCTTGGCTGAATCCAAGCGCTGCCATAGCGACAGTTTTGGGACAGGAATTCGCTATTAAAGTGTAATTAGCGTTTAAATCGTTTATTTTTTCATAAATGTGGTTATTGCTGGTGATAAATATATGCGTTAAACCTTCGCTAATAATTTGCTGGATTATTACGTCAACGTATTGGTTTTGGTTCAATGTTTGCGACATATATTTTATGTAAAATTAAAAGTAGTCAAATTCATGTATATATATTTGGTTTTCGGTATTTTTACCCAGTGTTAAACGCGCTAATTTTTCATGCAAAGATAATAGCATAAATTTGCCCCAATCGCGTTTCTTTAGATAAGTATTTTGGCTAAATTGGCCTAATATTTCTTCTAATTTGGGTGACGGCTTAAATAATTCGATTGTATATATATTTTTTTTAAAACAATAGTAATACAATGACGTCATTAAACCGATAAGATTATAGCCACAAACCTCAAGGATGCGCAGCTTTTGATGTTTTTGACTTGAAAATATTATATAACTAGAATTTTGAATATCGATTAGGAAATTAATTACCGGACTTTTTGTCTTGGCATGCTTAAGAGCGTAATGTTCTTTAAACAGTTTGAACGATAAATAATGCCGACAGCGCCTGATTAAATTATGGCCAAGCTTATAATTTTTATGGTATATCGTACAAAGTATCTTAGCCCATTTACGGTCAAGTAAAATTTCGCTTATGTTGATAGCTTTTTGGGGTGTTTGGCTCGTATTTTTCAAGTGGTCAATGATTTTGTCTTTATCTAAATCAATTATATAGTCGTCTTGATTTATTACTTTAAAACCATGTCTTGTATAAAATTGGCTGGCAATATCGCTAAATAAAACTATCCCATCATATTTTTTGGAAGCTAGATGTTTTATGGCTAAGTCTATTATTTGGTGGCCCAGACCTTTTTGCCTAAACCCTTTTTTGACGTAAATCGCTCCTAATCCGGCTATTCTGAAAATCCGTCCTTGTATGTTTAATTTCAGCGAATACAGTTTAAACCCAGCCAAAACACCATTTTGGCTGGCTAGAACGTAAAACTTATAATGATTTTTAGCCCAGGCTAAATTAAACAATTGGTAGTTAAACCGTAAGTAATGTTTGAAACTTAATCCATCACCCCAAATTTCAAAAGATTCGCGTAAAATCTTAAAAATTTGTTGTTTCTTAGCCTGGACTAAGATCAACTAGGTTTACCCCAATACCATCCTTGGCCGTATTTTACACCGTTTTCTAGTAAGAACTCTAAATCTTCGCGCTCTTCTATACCTTCGGCGATGAGCTCAGACCCTAAGGCCTGGATAACTTTGATAAGTCTTATCAGCAATCTAGCTTTGGCTGGTTCTTTATACGCACCAGAAACGTATTTGCGGTCAATTTTAACAATATCCGGCTCAAGTAATATGAGGCTTTCGAGAGAACTGCGGCCGAAGCCGACGTCGTCGATAGCGACCAATAAACCATTTTCCCTTAAGGCGTGAACATGGTCACGTAAATACGTTGGGTCGCCTATAAATTGCTGTTCGCTAATTTCTATACAAAAATTGCCGTCTTTTCGGTTGTCGGGAAATAGGGTTAAAAGTCTATCGATTGGCGTATCGATAATAGTTGAAGGGAATAAATTAACGTGGAATCTTACGCTTTGGTCGTATTTAGGGTCGACAGTCGCGTTTAAACAAGTCTTTAAACACCTCAAGTCAACTATTGTCAGTAAATTATGTTCGATACTGACTCGAAACAAATCGTCAGGCATTTCAAAGGCTCCAGCTGGACCACGGCTTAAAATTTCGTAGCCGGTTAATTTTTCGTCGTTTAACGATAAAAGCGGCATCGATACGGCTCTAAAACAGTCACCCTGGCGTAACTGTTCTAAAAGTTTGTCCAAAGCTTTTTTATAGTCTGGTGATTGCGGGTTCTCGGTAGCTTTGGATTCAGCCGTAGTAACTCGGTTTTTGCCGGCACTTTTGCTTTCGCTCACAGCGTGTCTAGCCAGTGATACAATTTCTTCGATCGAACAAAAATTATAAGGCAAGGCCAAAACGCCAAGACTTGCTGTTAGTCTTATGGTTTCATTAGCTAGGCGCATGGGGCTGTCACCGACTCCTAGCCTAATTTTTTCGGCGACCAAAATAGCCTCGGCTAGTCTGGTCTCTGGTAATAAGATTAAGAATTTATCGCCGCCTATTCTGGCAATATAGTCGGTCGGCCTTAAAGTGTCTTTTAGTCGGTTACTCGTTTCTTTTAAAACGATATCACCGGTAGCGTGACCAAACGAAGCATTGATGCGACCAAAGTCGTCCAAATCGACAAGTATGGCCGATAGAGCCCAGCCACCGCGTTGGGCTCGGAAAAATTCGTTTTGGAGGGCAAAAGATAAGCCGCTTGCGCTTAGAACGCTGGTTAAAGAGTCGTTTTGCTCGATGGCTTTGAGCCTTAACTGGCTTTCGGCTAGGTCGGTCCTGGCTTCGTTAAGATTAACCTTAACTTTTTTTAATTCGATGGCATAATTAATAAATTCGGCTATTTTGGCTTTATCGAGTTTATTGCTCAAGTAGTAAACGTCGTTAAAATTCTCCGACAATATAAATTCATCTGATTCAAGGAAATGTTCTCCCATTAGGATAACAGGGATATCTTTGGCCAGATTTCTCACCTGTGTCAAAAGGTCGATTACGTTATCGGTTTTGTCGATACCCACCAACAATAGGTCAATATTCGACTGTTTGACTTTCTTTAAGACAACTTTACTGTCAAGAGTTGATTCTACGTTTAAATTATGGACTAATTCATTTTTTATGAACGAATTTAGCTTAAGATTTGGATTGTTATTGAAGTCAAATAATAAGACGTTTTTGACTTGACCAACATTTATTTTGTGAACCATTTATAATAAATAAAAACTCCCGAACGTTTAATATTTTAAATATCTTAATAAATATATGCCCTAAAAATATTTTTTTAACACAATTTGATGACATATACTATTAAAGTTTAAATTATCCTATTTGGCCAATCTTTTTTCATATATACTAAATATTTCTTTAAACT
>JAJYFO010000088.1:3422-10696 GCA_021785395.1 bacterium
ATAATTTTTTGACCGCACGATGCAAAACTTAGCTAAACTGTTAAACTTTAACCGCAAAACCATGATTAACGTTGCTATCGGATTGGTCTTAGCGATACTTTGTTCTTACTTTGTGTTTAGTAAAGTAAATTTTAACGATATTGTCAAAGCGATTGAAAAGGCCAATGTTTTTTACTTATGTATAGCTTTTTTAGTCAGCGTTTTTTCTCATTGGCTAAGGGCATTAAGGTTTAATTTATTACTAAAGCCTCTGACCGACCAAAAAATATCTCTGTTCAACACATTTTCGACCATAATGTTCGGCTATAGCATAAATATTGCCATCCCCAGAGCCGGAGAAATAGCTAGAACCGTATTCTTTTCTCAGCTCGAAAATTTGCCAATTAGTTTAATCGCTCCAACCGTAGTTATGGAACGTTTGTTAGATATTTTAGTTTTGGGTTTGATGGCCATTTTAAGTTTTTATTTACTGCCGCAGCGCATAGCTATCTACTTACCTTGGTTAAAAGGGGTCAGCGTAACTTTATTTGGCATCTGTATGGTAGGCTTTAGCCTTGTTCCGATAATACCAAGCATTCTGAACAAAATGGCTAAATATATAAAAATTAATAAACTCGAAGACATCATAAGCCAGGTGGAAAATGGTTTTAAATGCTTGAATGAGCCAAAACTGTATCCTGGCATCGCCTTGTATACTTTTTTGATGTGGGCTATGTATTTACTAAATTATGTAGCTGTTTTGGCCAGTTTGCACTTGGCTGTTAAAGACTATATCAACGTCTTATTTACGACATTTTTGGCCGGATCGCTTAGTGTTTTAATACCTACACCAGGTTGTGCGGGAAGCTTTCACCTCATTGTTTCAGAAACTTTGAGCCATTTATCTACTATTACGCTTAACCAGGCTATAATTTTTGCTACAGTTTTACACTTTATCTGTTTTATACTAACTACTATACTGCCAAGTTTAGTATGCGCCATTATTCTTATGGTTAGAAAAATTAGACTTAAAGTTTGATTACATGACCAATTATATATATAGATGTCATAATTTAATAAGTAAAATATTAATTTTTTGCGATCCAGTGAAATCTAGATTAAACTACTAGGATAAAATGCATTGGTGTAAATAAAATTTTTTATTCAACGATCTGATTTTTAAATTTTAAGTTTTAGGAGGTCCCGATAAAGTTATGTCAGCAGTGATGAATGTAAGCGATACTAGTTTTGAAATGGAAGTTCTTCAAAGCGACCTTCCTGTATTGGTCGATTTTTGGGCTCCCTGGTGCGGCCCTTGTAAAGCAGTTGCTCCGGTTGTCGAGGATATTTCTAAAGAATATCAAGGCCGTTTAAAGGTCGTCAAACTCAACACCGATGAAAACCCTAAAACGGCTCAAGCCTACACTATTAAAGGTATACCAAGCTTATATCTGTTTAAAAGTGGTCAAGTAGTCGAGCAAGTCGTGGGTGCTGTTCCGAAAGCTAAATTAGCTGACGCAATAAACAAACACGTGTAATAATCTTAACAATTATAAGGAGAAATTATGAAACTACGAACTAAATTATTTACGGCTTCTTTTATGTCTGTTTTGGCCCTGAATATTAGTAATTATGCCCTAGCTCAAGGCAATGAATCGACAAGCGATTCTAAAACGAGTAAAGCCACTAGCCAAGCGACACAAGATATTAGCCAAACGCTAAAGTCTAATTCTAATTTAAGTAAATTTGCCAGCCACGCTAAGGCTACCGGTTTAGACAAGACTCTTAAAGGCAAAGGACCATACACAGTCTTTGCTCCATCGGATAAAGCTTTTGACAAATTAACCGACGAACAGAAAAAAGTGCTGGCTAACCCAGAACACTTAAAGAAGGTTCTCAAACACCATGTTGTAGCTCATAAAGCTTTAGCAACTAAAAACATTAAAGAAAAAATGAACGTTCCAACTATGGCTGAAGAATACCTTGTTCTTGAAACCAGCAAAGATGGCAAGAAGATCGTCGGCGGAGCTTTGATCAAGGAAGAAGACATTAAATGCAAAAATGGTGTAGTCCATGTAATCGATGAAGTACTTTTCCCAGCCGAAGAAAATACTAAAGAAGCTAGCGGTAAAAATACCGAAAAAAGCTCCACCGAACCTAGCTCCAAATCAGCTGACAAGGCCGAACCAGCTAAAGCTGAGTCTAAGCCAGCTACTGATTCCACATCAACTGAGTCTAACGCTCAAGGTAAAGATTCTAGCTCAAGCAAGTCTATGGATGAAAGTAAGTAACATTTTATAAATAATTAAACGTTTGGGTTGATTTAATCAAAAAAAGACTTACCTATGGCAATATATAGGTAGGTCTTTTAATTAGTTAGGGAATTTTATTTTTAAAGGAAAATATGATTAAAGATATTCTAATAAGTTTCGTCGTCGCTCTTATAATCGGCTGTTTTATGAATAGCTATAACGAAAGCAATAAAAATATGGACAATTTTAATGGTCTAAATAACGACCAAACTAATTATGGCAGTAATAACCAACCCAATAATTTACCCAATCAGACTGATTCGCCCCCGGTTAAGTCTAATGTAACGGGTCAAAACGTTTATAATAATAGTAATAATCCAGGGTCAAATCCTATGCTGACCAGGTAAAATATGAAAGATTTTGTTATCGCTACATTTATAGCTTTGTTTATCGTCAATTTAATTGAAAGTATTGACAAAGAAAAACCTATCGACTTACCTGTTTCTATAAGTGGTATTAACTCCAGTAAAACCGGTACAGACAAAGTAGACAGCGTAATCAACGATTTTAACTACACCGACGCAGCCAAAAATCAGTATATGACAACGCAAATTTTTAACGGCAAGCCAAGACCTAAAGAACTGGCAAATTTTCCAATTCAAATTAGCAATTAAGGAGATTATATGAAAACTTCAGCCCGCTGGACAATTTTAATAATATGGACATTGTTGTTAATTTTTACATCGCCGTATTGGAATCCATTTACGTCGTTTCCAGCTCTATTGAAATATTCGATTGTCTCCGTTATAGCCGCGGCCATTTTTGGCGCCTTAGTCATGATGATCCAATACTATTTAATAATCTCGATTATTTTTCCGCTGCCACCCAGAGCCGACAGCAAGGCGCCTAAAGACAAATTAAGACAGTTATTTCCGTTTTTATTCAAAACGGTTGAAATCAATCCTAAGGCTCCGGCTATTTTAAACGAACTAATTGGAAATAACCAGGCCAAAACCGAAATTAAAGAAGTAATCGAAATGCTATCAAATTCTGCGCATTACAAGACAACCGGGGCTAATGTGCCGCGTGGAATGTTATTTGTTGGTCCGCCAGGGGTTGGTAAGACTCTATTTGCCAGAGCCATAGCCAACGAAGTAGGAATTCCTTTTTATGTTCTAGACGGGTCCAGTTTAAGCGGTTTAATTATGGGCTTGGGCGTTCTTAAACTTAAAACCATATTCAGCAAATTACGCAAACACGATAAAGCCATATTATTTATCGACGAAATTGATTCAATTGGCGTCAGCCGGTCCCGCGACCGCGGTTTTGGCGGTGTCGCCGATATGAATATGACGCTTAATTGCCTTTTAACTGAGATGGACGGGTTTAATAATACGGGCATTTTATTCATTGGCGCCACCAATAATGACGGCGTTTTAGACCAGGCTTTGTTACGCTCAGGCCGTATGGATAGACGAATTTACTTCCAGCTACCCAATATTCAAGAACGTGAAGAATTATTTAAATACTATTTAAAGAAAGTTTCTTACGATGAGAATATCAACTTAAACGAATTAGCCATGGAAACGAGCAATTATTCACCGGCTCAAATTGCCAATATTGTCAACGAAGCCGCTCTTATAAGCTTAAGGCCAGGAGCTACGGGAATCGTCAACAGCGAATACGCTTTTGCCGCTATTCATAGATTAAGTGTCGGTATGGAGCGGTCATTAATCGGGTCAGGCGTTGAAATCGCTAACCACGATTCGTCAATTAGGCTCAAAGACGTCGTTGGTATCGACGACGTCAAACAGGACGTCTTAGAAATTATTGAATTCTTGCGCGAAGGCGATAAATTACGCAAAATTGGCGCCAAAATCCCTAAAGGACTTTTATTAATTGGTCCGCCAGGTGTGGGCAAAACTATGCTAGCCAAAGCTATTGCCAACGAAGCACAAGTTCCTTTTTTTGGTTTGTCAGCTAGCTATTTCCAGTCGATGTGGGCTGGTGAAGGTGCCGGTCGCATAAAAGCCTTATACGCACAGGCTAGGAAAAGTCCAGCGTCTATCGTTTTTATCGATGAAATTGACGTACTAGGTCAAAGACGAACTTCTACTACCAGTACAGACGCTCTCAATCAAATTTTGATAGAACTAGATGGGCTCGAGCGGTCAAACGTTATAACTATTGGCGCAACCAATTTAGAAGGCGAATTGGACCCAGCTTTTACACGGTCAGGTAGATTCGACCGCAAGGCCTATGTCGGTTTACCGGATAGTAAGAGCCGTAAAATTTTATTTGAAAAATATTTAAGCGGTATAAAACTCAATGGTACCATAGATATTAACAAACTAGCTAAAATAAGCGCTAATTTTTCTGGCGCCGATATCAATTCAGCCTGTAATGAAGCGGCTATAATTGCCGTGCGCAAGGGTAAAGACCTGGTAGACTTTGCCGACCTTGAAGAGGCTTGTGAGAGAATCAGTGTCACGGCTGGGCATAAATTAAACGTAGCCGGTATGAATTTATCAAGGGTGCCTGATGTGAACGTTTCTTTTAAAGACGTCAAAGGTATGGATGAAGCCATAGCTGAGGCTCGTGAAGTCGTAAATTTATTGAAGAATATGGACATTGTCCAAAAAACTGGGCTTAAAGTTCCCAAAGGGCTATTATTGGTAGGGGCTCCTGGTGTAGGTAAGACAATGCTGGCCAAAGCCATAGCCAACGAAGCTGGCGTTCCGTTTTATGCTTTATCAGGCGGCGACTTTCAGTCGATGTGGGCTGGCGTTGGTTCTAATAGGGTTAGAGCCGTCTACGAGCAAGCCAGGCGCGCGCTTAAACCAGCCATTGTATTCATCGACGAAATCGACGCAATTGGAGCTGAACGGGGTACCGACTTAGGTGGTGGCGCCATAGCCGACGCCAATAAAACTCTGAATCAATTATTATCGGAAATAGACGGGTTTGGCAAGCACAAAGTACTGACAATAGGCGCCACTAACAATGTGTGTATGCTGGATAGAGCCTTATTAAGGCCGGGTCGATTTGACCGCCACATTAATGTGCCGTTGCCAAACCTTGAAGGACGTCTGGCTATAATTAATTCGTATTTAAAAAAATTAAAAGTAGACTCTCAAGTTATTCCCTTAGACTTGGCTCGCTCAACCGTATTTAGTTCAGGCGCTGATTTGGCCAATATAGTAAATGAAGCTGGGCTTTACGCTATTCGCGACGGCCGCGAGCAAATCAACCAAATTGACTTGATTAAAGCTACCCAAAGGGTAAAATTCGGCATGTCTTATAGTAGGCAGATTTTAGTCGACGAGCTTACCGCTACAGCCTATCACGAAGCCGGACACGCTCTGGTATGCTACCATCGCAACCGCAAGGATAGAATACAGCTTATAACCATTGTGCCAAGCGGTCCAGCTTTAGGTTATGTCTGGCATATTAACAAAGACGACTACGTCCAAAAAACGCGACAAGACTATATGGTCGATATGGAAGTTGGTTTTGGCGGCTATGTAGCCGAGCGACTGTTTATGGATACCACAACTTCAGGTGTTTCTAGTGACCTAGACAATATTGCTCGAATCGCTAGAAACATGGTCAGACAATGGGGTATGGGAAGTTTTAATTTCAATGTCGATACGGCTTACGCCTTTGATTACAATAACAATATCAATCGAATTTCTTCAGCCCAAGAAGACCTTATCGAAACCGATATCAAAAATATAATCAAAGAATGCGAGGATAATACCAGAGCCTTGATTGAAAATAACCGCACCCAGCTAGATAATTTGGCCAAGGCTTTACTTGACAAGGAAACATTGTATTACCCTGATATTGTAGCAATTTTAGAACCACAACGCGATTTAAGCGAAGTTAAAGCTGAAATCGAAAGTTTAGGTATAAGGAAGCTGGTAGGTTCTACATTGGCTTTTAACGAAGAGATTATAAACAATAACAATTGAGTTTTCATGCCTGGTTTAAAAAACAAATATTTTATTTTTTTTATAATAATTTTGGTATTGCTTATGTTTAATACATTCTCTAGCGCAAAAGACGACACTATACGCAAGCTTAAATTCGCCAATTCATGGTACGAAGGTAATTGTAAACTATTAAATAATGAGCTAGATAAATTTATCGGCGATACTATGGGTTGCGATACCAAACCACAGTCTAATAATCAAAGTATTAAGGCTATCATAGCTCCGCACGCTGGCTATGTATATTCTGGTAAAGTAGCTGGCTTAGCCTATAATAGCGTCAAAAAACTAAATCCTAAACGTGTATTTTTATTGGGACCAAGTCATTATATCGGTTTTGAAGGTATTATTTTACCTCAGTTCAATTATTTCGCAACACCTTGTGGGCTTTTAGAAATTGACCAAAAAACCATTAATAATTTAAAAAAATGCCAATATTTTAGTTTATCGCGAACTATCCAGGCCAATGAACATTCGCTTGAATTACAGTTACCGTTTATTTTTAAATTATTTCCTAAGGCCAAATTGGTCCCGATGGTGGTAGGGTCTATTTCCGATTCAAAAATGCTGGACAGCGTAAGTAAAAGTTTGAAAAATAATATAACCGACGGTGATTTGATAATTGTTAGTTCTGATTTTACCCATTATGGTCCGCGCTACAATTTTACGCCGTTTAGCGATAATATCCCTAAGAATTTAAAACAGCTTGATTTAGAGGCCTTTAACGAAATCAGTAAAATTAACGCGCAAAATTTTTTAAATTTTCAGTCGCATACGCAAGACACTATTTGTGGCATGTACCCAATCGCCATTTTATTGAGCATTTTACCGCCTAATTCTAAAGCTCAACTGATTAAATATACAACTTCTAGCGAAGTTATGAAAGAAGAATCTGATAATAGTGTCAGTTACATGGCTATCGATTTTTACACTGGCGATAAACATATTAATAAAACAGATAACGAAAACATCTACACCCAAAGCGATAAGCAGTATTTACGCGATTTAGCCAAAAAAACCTTAAACGAATTAGTTTTAAAGCATAAAGTAT
>JAJYFO010000089.1 GCA_021785395.1 bacterium
TCAAGCTTATTAAGTACTGCACCAATGTCAAACAATTTTTCCATAATCGTTAAGGCCTCAAAAATAGCTTTGTCCGGTTGATTTGAATTAAGGCTTACGGCTTTATGGGCTAAACCCTGGTAGGTAACATTAAAGTCTTGGATAGATTTCAGTATATTAAAGCCAAATTGGGTTATTTCGGCAAATTTACAATTATAGTTTTCGGCGTCGCGAAAGGCTATTAAAAAAGTTTTTTTGGGCTTAAATCGAAAACTTTTACTGGTTTTATTTTTAATCTTTTGGGCTATACGTAAAATGGGATAGTCAAAATTTAAAAGCCTTAAAGTCGGGTTTAAATATAATTTATAGTTTATTAATGTCGCGTTAATATTTTGTTCGGTAAAATTAGTCGTATTAGCTTTGTCTTCTATGCATTCTAGTTCTGTCCATTCGTATTTGGCTAACTGCGACAAATATGGGTATATTTGGCTTAACTCTAATTCGTATTGGGCTAGATAGTCGCTAAAACCATTGGCTATCTGGTTAAAGTGATAGTCTTTGGGTGGCTGCGTTCTTAAAAAATTAGCGCATATAGAATTGAATTTTTCGGCCAATAAAATTTTGCAGTACGGATAAATATTACACATTAGGTCTAAGTAACCATGCCAAAGGAGATTTTCGTATATGTTTAATTCGCTTTTTTTAAAGTCTAAGGTATCATTACTATCATTAATTTTAAGATAGTAATTTTTCAAGAATAATTGGTGGCTTCTAAGAGACATTGTTATTTATTTAGCTAAATTATTGGGAGAATTATTATAGATATCTTTTATTAATGTCAATTCTAGAAGTAAGTCATTAAATTCACCAAAATTTTGGTCGCGTTCGAGCAAAATAGCTTTAACATCTGTTTTTTTTAACACATAGGCTAATAAATCGTATACTTCTTTTATGATACTGGCTCCATGGGTATCGATGACTATATCTTCACGTTTAGAATGACCGGCTATATGAATTTGGACGACTCTGTCTAATGGCAAAGCGTCGATAAAAGCGTAGGGGTCAAAATTATGGTTGACTGAATTGACCCATACATTGTTGACGTCGAGCAATAGCCCGCAATCAGCTAACTCAAGAATTTGTGCGGTAAAATTGGCTTAGCTTAAATTTCAATCGGGCATATTCATATAGTAAGAAATATTTTCAATTAAAAAAGGCTGTTCGATAAAATTTTGTATAAACTTTATTTTTTTTACAACATGGTTAATCGTTTCGGAATTAAAAGATAATGGTAATAAATCATGCAAATAAACGCCATCAACGCTGGTAAAGCACAAATGGTCGCTGAACCAGGCGATATTATAATTATTGATTAAGGCCTTTAAATCTGTTAAGTAATTTATATTTAAATCGTCACAACTGCCGATAGATAGATTGACACCGTGTGATATAAGAGGATATAAATTAAAAGCCTTGTTTAAGCGACTTCTGGCTGCTCCGCCAATATTTAAATAATTTTCCGGAACAATTTCTAGCCATTCTATTTGCGGTATTGGTTGGGAATCAGCAAATAAATCTTTGTCGAATTCACGCCGTAATCCTAAACCAACCCCAAGATGGGGCAGCGATTTTGACTTAGAATGAAATGTTGTCATAGATTTTTATAATCTAACAAATAAATTTTAATCCAAAAAATAAATCCGAATAATTAATTATACTCGGATTTATTTTTTGAGTTTTAAATAATTTTAAGTTTTTAACTTACTTACTTACTTACTTACTTAGATTCGCTGGAGGATTCTCCACCGTTTTTAGATTCGCTTGGGGCATCTTTGCCTTTGCAGGAGGCGTCTTTACCTTTGCAGGAGCCTTCTTTACCTTTGCAAGAAGCATCTTTACCTTTTTTCTGGGCTTTTTTATCTTTGGAAGATAATTCTACTTTGGTATTTTTATCAGTGGTTGAATTGGCGTCCATGGATTTATCCATTTCATTAGCGTGTACTGGTCCGCTTAAAGCTAAACCTAAACTGGCTGCTAATATAGCTGTTAATTTTGTATTGGAATTATTTTTCATTCAGTATTTCTCCTGTCGATACATCAATAATAGTTTGACATTGAGTTAATTGAACAATGCCAATTTGTTAGTTGTAGCATAATACAAAGTAAATGTAAATTACAAAGTCTTAACCAAACCCTTTTTCTTTACATATATCTTTGTTAATTTTTATAAACATTTAAACGTCTCAAAAATATTAATTCTCGATGTTTTGTTCAAGATTATCTTTTTGGGTTGTGTAAATGACTTTTTCGTTGCTTAAGTTTTTGATTTTAAGAGCTGCTTGCTCGGTTTCAGCAATTTTTTTGGCGACTTGGGGGTCTTTTAACTGATCGTAGTATTTAAGCTTGGTATTATTTCTTGCTTCGATTTTTAGATTTAGAATGTTTATAGCAATTAGACGAGTTATGGGAATCAATATAAATAAAGTACCATAAATGCATAAAAGAGCTAAAATTGGCTGTATTAAATGTAAGCTAATGTTCTGAAAACTTTTAAACCATAAAAACCAGGTGCCAAAAAAATTGAAACAGGCAAGAATTATGACACCACTTATATCATAATTGCTGAATTTCCATTTGTCTTCAAGAATGTAATTATCGTGTTTTATTGCAACTGAATAATTGTTGGTTACCGTCATTTTGGGAAATGTGTAAATTATATTGCCTGATTCTGTTACCTGTGGTAAGCCTTCAAAGTAAGCTAGAACCGGTAATACTTTATTCTCATCGGTTGGGTCGCTAAGGGTAAAGGGGGCTAATTCGTTAGCTGTAACCACACCGTTTTTTGATTGTATAAATTGGGCAATGGCCTGCCATTTTTTTTGGGTAAAATTAGTATTGGGATTTCCGTCACCGAATAAAAACGAAAAACAGCTAAATAAGAAATTTTGATTTTGACCTTGGTTATTATAGCCTGAATTATAATTTTGGTTATAACCGTAACCTTGGCTTTGGTAATTCCAGAAAAATAAATAATCGATAAAGTCTCGGATTATCATATAGCTAAAGAAATTATCGCCAAAGCCCGATTCACGCCTATTGTCATTGCTTGACCGTGAATTTAATAGTATGTAAATTCCGATAAGGACAATTATGACCGATAAAATTAAAATAATACCAAAAGAAATTCTAAGTAGAAAAAAACCAATTTTATAAGCTTGTTTGAGAATGTTTAAAGCTATTGCATGGAATTTACTTACAATATAGCTGGCTTCAAAGCCTGGATAAAATTTATAGGCGATTTCACCCGATTCAGTAACTTCTAGATTTCCCCTGGTTTCGCTGGCAATAGTGTTGAGATAATTATTAGACTCAAAAAAAGATAAACCTGTTTTAGCTGCTATATCAGCTGGGGTTACTTTGTATTTGGCTGTTTTTATCGCCGATATTACAGTTTCTTTTTTATCCATATTTTTTGTTTTAGACAAACAGGGGGTGATAATTTAAATTTTACCCTATTTAGTGTTTGAACAATATATAAAGCAAAGATTTTTGAATAGCTAGTATAGCGCTCATAATTGACTCACCCGCTACAAGCCCTGAGGCTATTGGTATTACGTAGTTGTCAGAGGCTTTTAAATTGATTTTTGACCATACAGTTGTTATAATGGCACCGATCAAAAAAGCTAAACTATTCTGAAATGGCATAATCCAGGCTAAACCCAACCCCATCGACGAGGGAATGAACTTGCGGTATTTGGGATTAATGTATTTTTCTAAGATTACTAAAATTACACCCAGCATCCCGCCAATTAGTATTCCGATTCTAGCTGTATAGGGAATGTAGTCGATGCCGTGAGCCAAGGCTTCGGCAACAGCCTTCCACATAAGCGTAGACGGTGGATTATAAGCTTCGAGACTTTGTCTATTTGGTATCATCATATACCAGGCTGGTACTACCGCTATAGTCCCAAAAAAAACGCCGATAAACTGCGCTAAAAACTGTTTGCGAGGGTTGGCTCCAAGTAGGTAACCGCTTTTAAGGTCGGTTAATAAATCAGCCGAACTAATCGCTATATTAGCTGTTACAGAAGCAGCCATTAGGTTAGTCGTCATATTCGAAGGGCAGGCTACGGCATAAGTTAATTGGGTTATTTTTCCCATGGCTCCTATGGGGGTCACGTCGGTTTCGCCAGTGGCTCTACAGGCTACCAGGGCAAGAACTGCGCTCAATAGAATTGATACTATGCCCAGTGGAATGGAAATCGAAAAAGCCATAAATTCTAATATAACCATAGCAATGCTTAGTGGTATTAAGCCAATTATAAGCCAAGACATAGGTACTTCAATATTGTCGATATCGTTAACGGTGCCGTTGGTCGTGTTTTTAGAATTGTTTTTAAAATTAAACGATTTAACAATGACTTTCCACTGTAAGGCAAAGGCTGTAAGCCCTGATGTTACCATTATAGCTGTGCCTGTCCATAGAGCCCAGCCGCCGATAAGTTTATGTGGAGGGATAATTGGTTGTAGTGACAAGACAAACGGTCCAAAACCAAAATATAGTATTAAAGACCCGATAAACATAGATAAACAGACCCTTAAGCCAATAATCATACCAGCCCCAATTAAAAGCAGGCTTGGTTCAAAGCCAAAGCCTGGAAAACTACTAAAATTTATTTTATTTAGGGTTAGGTTAAAGGGGATAAGATCTGGTAGTTTAAAAAAATTGGGAATATTATGCGATTTAAAAAATCCCAGACCAAGACCAGAAAATAAAGCAATTACAAGGCTTTTGGCTTGTTTAAGCGAGTCTACGCTTTGTGCATAAAGGCTTCTTAAAGTTGTAGCAGCGGCTATCCCGCTTGGAAAAGTTAAGCCTTCGCGGTTGATCATTTGCCTTTTCATAGGTACGGCTAAAAATACCCCCAGGCAAGCCGTTACAAAAGTCCAGGCCAGTAGTAAATAAAAGTTGACATGTACACCCGTTATTAACAGCAACGCTCCAAAGGCCGTGCCAATAGTTGACCCGGTAGAATATCCGGCTGCTGAAGCGGTCGATTGCATGCAGTTGTTTTCCAGAATTGACATTTGGCTTAGTCTAGGAAGCAGTAGTCGGAAAAAATTCCAGGTCACATACGATAGAACACAGGCTGTTATGGCCACGCCAAACCCCCAGCCAAGCTTTATTGACGTATAGAGGTTGGACACGGACATTATTGAGCCTAGTATCCCGCCCATAATAATGGCTCTAAGCGTTAACTGGGGCACTTTATCACCCTGGTATACGTCTTTATACCATGATTCTTCGGTAATTGGCTGTAAACTTTCGCTGGTTATGGGTGCTAGAGTAGAAATGGTAGATACCTCTTGGAAATGTTAGGCAATTTTATTTATTGTAAATAATTTGCCTTGTCAGTAAGTAAAATAAATCTAAAACTATTTTATATACAATAAGGTATTATTTTAATAAAATATTTTTTAATAAGACTAATTTAAGGATATTTCCCTTGGCAACAAGCGACGCTAGAAATGAAATAAAAAAACGCTGCCCAGCCTGTCACATTGAACTGGTTACGGCTGGTCTGGTTTGTCCCAACGATAAAACCATGCTTATGGCGGTCAAACAAGACACCAATATTGGGTCGACGATTAACGGTCAGTACGAATTGATAGACGAACTTGGCAAGGGTGGGATGAGTACGGTTTACAAAGCGAAATATTTGTTCAATAACGAAATAGTCGCCTTTAAGGTTATGAACCCGGAATTAATATCCGACGCCCAGGCCAATAAAAGATTTGTCTTAGAAGGTAAAACGATAAGCTCGATGCATCACCCAAATTTGGTAAGAGTTTATGATTTGGGTGTAATTGACAATACCGGGCAACTATTCATCGCCATGGAGTACATTAACGGCATAAGCCTTAGTGATTTATTGAAAAAGTTAGGTCCTATGGACCCAATTAAGGCCATTAAAATTTTTCTACAATTATGCGACGCTTTGGCCGTTGTACATAGCAACGGAATAATCCACCGTGATTTAAAAGCTGGCAATATAATGGTTTTAAATCACCATAGCGACGATATTTACGTCAAACTCGTCGATTTTGGTATCGCCAAATTACTGCCGTCAGCCGATAGGCCAACAATGAGTTTGACGCAGACCGGAGACGTTTTTGGCTCGCCTATATACATGAGCCCAGAGCAGTGCTTGGGTGTTAGTGTTGATTTTCGCAGCGATATTTATGCCTTAGGTATCGTTATGTTTGAAACTTTAACCGGAAGCGTCCCTATTTACGGCAATACGGTTGTAGAAACCATGCATTTGCACGTTTCGGCTGAGCCTCCCAGGTTCAATGAAATAAATCCTAATATCAATTTGCCGATGCAAATCGAGCAAATTGTTTTAAAAGCCCTAAATAAAATGCCAGCCAATCGTTTTCAGACGATGTTAGAACTTAAAGAAGCTCTACTAAAGGTTGACGTCTCCCAATTGCACGATCTAAGGTCGAAGCAGGTTAAGACCTCCAGCCGCCTTAAAATCTTTAGCGACGTTTCGGTAAGTGAAATACCCAAGGAAATCGTGGCCGAAGCTAGAATAAGTAAACAGGCCACTAAAGAGTCACTGTCAGCCGGCGATAGGGTCGATAAGGCAGCAGGTAAAATATCCAGTAAACTCATTATAGGTCTAATTTTACTTCTTTTGGCCCTTGGTTTGGTCGCTTACACAATATTTAAATAAAAAACCTTAATATGTACTTCTAATTATTTTGTTTAAGTTTATAATAGTGCTAATCATTTTTAGAGGCTAATAATGTCAGATTATCTGTTTGAAATAGGAACCCAGGAATTACCAGCTGGTGCTATCGACTCGCTTGTAAGTCAGTTAAAAGAATTCTTTATAGTCAACCTTAAGGAAAATAATCTTAAATTTAAGGAAATACAAACTTATTCGACGCCAAGACGTTTGACAGTATTTGTTAGGTCTTTAGAAAATGATACTGTTAATAGTATCAAGACGGTTAAAGGACCTTTGCGTAGCAATTGTTATGGTGAAAATGGTAAACCTAGTAATGCTTTTTCCGGGTTTATGAAAAAATACGATTTAAAAGAAAAGGACATTGAGTTTAAATCTTTTGGCAACCTTGAATACGCTGTGGCGCAAATTCAAATGCAAAGTGCTGATATTAAAACGTCGCTAGCTAACATATCGGTTAAAAGTATTAATAGTTTGAATTGTGAAAGACCAATGCGCTGGGCTAATAGCAAATTAAAATTCTTGCGACCCATTGACTGGATTCTAGCTCTATTTAACAATGAAGTCGTAAGTTTTGAGGTTGAAGATATTAAGTCGGGAAGTATAAGTTATGGTCATAGACTAGGTCAGCCTGTAGTTATTGATAATTGCGATAACTATCTTTTGCGTTTGAAAGAAAATGGTGTTATAGCTGACAGTTGTGATAGACAAAGAATTATCTTAGATCAAATTGTTAAAATCTTGCCAGAAGCTGGAGCTGCTTCTTATCTAGCTGACAAATCGCTTATCGAGGAAATTTGTAATCTTGTTGAAAATCCTAAAGTGATTGTAGCTAGTTTTGATAAAGAATTTTTGAGTTTGCCAAGCGTATTGATTACGACGATTATGATTCACCACCAGCGTTATATTCCTTTATTTGACGCAAGCGGTAAGCTGATGTCAAATTTTTTAGTGGTGTCTAACAACCCTAATGAAAAGTCATTTGAAAACACCGTTAAAGGTAATGAAAGGGTTATAAGGGCCAGGTTAGCCGATGGAAAATTCTTCTTCGAAGAAGACAGCAAAATTGATTTTTTGAGCCTTGGCCATAAATTGTCTAGTCTTACATTTCAAGATGAATTAGGCAGCATGGCTGAGAAAACTAAACGTTTAAAACTGCTCAATCATAAGCTTACAAACTCGATTAATGATTCGGCAATTTCCAAATTACTTGAAGAAGCGATTAGTTTGTGTAAATTAGACCTGACCACTAATATGGTTAGAGAATTGCCCGAATTACAAGGTATCGTTGCCTCTTGGTACGCCAATAATAATGGTAGCCTTGTAAATCATGACATATTAATTGCCGTGGCCGAACACTATAAGCCGCTTTCAACTGAGGATTCGCTGCCGTCGACAATGCCTGGTAAATATTTGTCCTTGCTTGACAAGTTGGATAATTTGTGTTCGTTTTTTATTATTGGTAAAAAGCCAACCGGGTCTGGTGACCCGTTTGCTTTGAGAAGACAAGCTATGGGTATTGTCGATATTTTAATTGATTTAACTATCGATTATGGTCATACTATTGATTTGAGTGCGCTTATTGATTTCAATTTTAATTTGGTTGTCGACGATATTAAATTTCCCAAACTAGCGGAAAAAGTAGACAAACAACATTTACAAATTAAAACTGAAGTTGAGGAATTTTTAAATTTACGCATTAGAAATTTACTTGCCCAGCAAAATTATAATTTAAATCTAATCGAGGCTATTGAGCAGATAATATCGCCTTTACAAGATTATAAAGGATTTTTCAACCGCTTAAAATCACTAAGTCAATTGCTTGAACACACTAATAATTACCCCATATTCAAAAGTGGTATCAGGGTAGCTAATATTGTTGATTACAAAGTTGCCGGCAGAGTTAATAGCGATTTGCTTAATAACGAACTAGAAGCTAATTTATGGAGCTCTTTTAACCGTAATATAGTCGATAAATGGTCAAGCGACTCAAGCTTAAGTAATGTTGACGAAATTAGCAATTATCTGTTGAGTTTTAATACCCTGGTAACCCCTTTGGAAGAATTCTTTAACGGTGTTATGGTCAACGATACTGATAACAGTATCAAGGTAAACCGCCATTCGATTCTGGCAGCGATAAACGATTGCTTTTTAAAAGTAGCTGATTTTAAAAAAATACAGTCGCTTATTCCGGTTATTTTGTGTTTTTTTTTATTTCATCACTACCGGTTCTAGCTAAAACTTACGACGTACATGATGATATTCCGGCGGCTAGTTTAAAAATTCCGCCTTTACTGGTCGAAAAGTCTGTAAGTACGTATATCCCATCGCTAGAAGCTGGTAAAACTGGTTTGGCTGTAAATTTAATCTATCCTGTGAAACCTCGTTATCGGGCTGGCGCACCAATTGTAGTTGTCGTTGCTGGCGGCAATAACGGTTCGGGTCTTAGTTTTACAACGCATTCAAGCCAGCAGGGGTTTATCGAGGTTCGTTTCGCTTTCCCAGGATCTGGACTTAATGAATTTAAATCTGGCGGTATTTACGATAATAGAGGTCTGTCGTCGCAAAAAGCTTTTGTTGACGTACTTAAATTTGCTAGCGGTAAAATATGCGACAATAACGGGCGTTACATTGATGAATTGTTGCCGATAAAACCTATGACCAATAACATTGGCATTCTTGGCTGGGGCAATGGAGGGAATTTGGCTACTATAGTTCTGACTAATTTTAGTGATGAAGTCAAATTCGTTAATTGGTTAAGCTTATACGAGTCACCTATAGGTGACTTGTTTTATCCGCCTAATCTGGGTAGCCAGGATGAGTTGGTTAGAAATAACCATTATCATATCGGCAGCGCAGCTACCGGTAAATGCTTAATCGATTTCAAAAATTTGGCCTACGACCCTGATGCTGTTAGATACAGTCGCAATTTTTATAAAGGCTTATCTAGTGAAATTAAGCACGGTGTCGTTTTTTATGATGAAAATCACAATGGAAAATTTGACGAGATGGACGAGTATGCTTATAACTATACTATTGATACAGGTTTGGATAAGCAGATTTACCCACCGGAATTATGTATTGCTTTCGAGAAAAACAACATATTTATCGTGGCTCAGAAATTATACGAATTAAAAACGGGTAAAAAAATAAATAATAGTAAAGCTACGTCAAGAATAAATAGGCCTTTGAGCGATAAATATACGGCTCAGCAAAAAGCTTACGACGAAATCATGCAAAGCATCATGCAAAAAACTAGAGCTCGTAGTAATAATGAAAAGCCCGTTTTGGGTAAACCTAAAAAAGGGAAAGACGAAGCTGTCAAAGAAATTACGCCCGATAAAATTCGTATACCTAAGCCTAAAAACAATATTAATTACCACGAACCAGCTTTGATCAAACAGTACAAGCTTAATTTGATATGGCCCGAACAGATTGCTCAGGCTGATGAATCTATTGATTTTTATAAAATGCGTAACGCCAGTATTTATTTGCCCCAGTTATGCGTCAATATGCCGTCGTTAATGGTGATGCTTGTAGCTTCTGTACTTGACCACAGACAAATTCAAGAAGACCATCCGCATATTTTACTGTCTTATAATGCATTATTAGAATCACACCCATTTTGGTTAAAATTGAATCCAGAACCAGTTTATATCGGTAAAATTGCTAGCATTAGCACGCGTACTTTTCCGGACGTCAAACCACTTACTTCTATCGACTCTGAAAATATAACTAATTATCTTGAGCCAGAAGGTATTATTCCTGACTATGTTTTTACTGAAGCCAGTATCAGTGAATTGGCCGATAGATATAAATTCAAAAATCTGAGTAGTCCGTTGACGCAAACCCTGGTCGATGAATTTCAAAATAAAATGTTAAATAATAAAGTTAAGCCAAAAAGCAGGGCTATGG
>JAJYFO010000090.1 GCA_021785395.1 bacterium
CTAATACCCCGCTTATCAAAATTAATAGACTCCATAGTGCGCTTAAACCTCACCTTTCCGCCAACTGCGAAATGTTTAATCCGGGCGGGTCTATAAAGGATAGGCCGACTTTAAAAATGATCGAAGAAGCTGAAGCGGCGGGTTTGCTTAAGCCAGGAGCTACCATCATTGAACCGACATCTGGTAATACCGGGGTTGGCTTGGCTCAGATAGCGGCTGTAAAAGGGTATAAGTGTATTTTAGTAGCTCCGGATAAAGTATCTAGTGAGAAAATTAATTTGTTAAAAGCTTATGGGGCGCAAGTTGTTATTGTCCCAACTAGTGTTATGGCTAGTTCGCATGAAAGCTATTATTCTGTTGCTAACCGGCTTTGCGCTGAAATTCCTAATAGTTTTCAGCCTAATCAATTCGCTAACCCCAATAATCCCAAGGCTCATTGCGAAACGACGGGCAAAGAAATCTGGGACCAGACTGACGGTAAAATTACCTGTTTTGTGGCTGGAATGGGCACAGGCGGCTCGTTAAATGGAATAGCTAGTTATCTTAAGGAAAAAAATCCCAATATTTTAATCGTTGCTAGCGACCCTGAAGGTTCAATTTTGTCGGGCGACTTGGCTAAGCCATATAAAGTGGAAGGTATCGGTGAAGATTATATTCCTAAAAACGTGAATTTGAAATTAATCGACGAATTTATTCGGGTAAGCGACAAAGACTCATTTTTGATGGCTCGTAAAATCGCCGAATCGGAAGGGATATTGGTCGGTGGGTCGTCCGGAACGTCAATGGTAGCAGCTTTACAAATCGCCAGCAAATTAGGCAAAGACGATTGTATTGTGGTTTTATTTACTGACGGAGGGCGCGGCTATTTAAGTAAAATTTACAATGACGACTGGATGAAAGAGCAAGGTTATTTGCCAAGTGGCGATAATGCCTACTTAGTAAAAGATTTACTGGCGGCAAAAACCACTGATAATATCATTCCCAGTCTGGTTTACGTAAGGCCAAGCGATACCATAAAATCGGCTATAGAAAAAATGCATAAGCACCAATTGAGCCAAATACCGGTTCTTGATGAAAATGGTACAAGTATAGGACATATAAACGATTTTATATGTATGCAGATAATTTACTCTAGAAAAGATCCATCAACCATTATGGTCACATCGGTTATGGGCAAACCTTATCCAGAGGTTGACCATATGGACGAGGTTGAATATGTATATAAAATATTTTCACAAGGCCACCCGCTTGTGACTGTTACCAATAATTCCAAGGTAGTTGGCGTGTTGACCAAGGCCGATATAATAGATTATTTACAGCTTAAAATGCGTGATGAGGATAAATCAGACCTCATGCTTAATAAAATATAAATTTAAGGAGGATAAATGAAATTTTCAACTAAGGCCATACATGCTGGACAAGAGCCTGATCCGGCTACTGGTGCAATTATGACACCAATTTATCAGACTTCAACTTTTGCCCAGGAAAGCATCGGAGTTCATAAAGGCTTTGAATATGCTAGAACACATAATCCAACCAGGCAGGCTCTGGAAAAATGTTTGGCCAGTCTTGAAAATGGTAAATATGGTTTGGCTTTTGCTTCAGGTATGGCTGCTACAAGTTGTTGCGCTAATTTGCTAAAAGCAGGTGACCACGTTATAGTTGGCGAAGACGTTTATGGTGGCACATATCGTCTTTTTGCTAAAGTTTTGAATAAATATGGTATTGAGTTTACTTTTATTGACAGTCGTGACTTAAACGTTGTTAAAAAAAATATCAGACCAAATACCAAAATGCTTTGGATTGAAACTCCAACTAATCCATTATTAAGGTTAGCTGATATTAAAGCTTTAAGCTTAGAGGCCAAAAACCACAAAATTATAACCGTAGTTGATAATACTTTTGCTAGCCCTTATTTTCAAAATCCACTTGATTTGGGTGCTGATGTCGTAGTGCATAGTACCACTAAATATATTGGTGGACATAGTGACGTCGTTGGCGGAGCCATTGTTACCAACGATGACGTTATTTACGAAACATTACTGTTTCACCAAAACGCTGTTGGTGGAGTGCCTGGACCTATGGACTGTTTTTTGGTATTAAGAGGGCTTAAGACGTTAAGTTTGCGAGCCAATGCCCACGCTAAAAATGCTCAAGAAGTAGCCAGGTTTTTAGAAAACCAGAAACTGGTTGAAAAAGTATATTACCCAGGACTAACTTCACACCCCCAGCATGACCTGGCTAAGGCTCAAATGCGTGGTTTTGGTGGTATGGTATCTTTTGTACTAAAAGGCGGATTTGAGGCTGCTAATACTTTATGTCAGAACACTAAAATATTTACCTTGGCTGAAAGCCTTGGTGGTATTGAATCTCTAATTTGTCATCCAAGCTCGATGACGCATGGCTCGGTGCCAGAATCTGACCGGATTGAAAGAGGAATAGTCGATGGTTTGCTAAGATTTTCAGTAGGCATAGAAGACATAGATGACTTATTAGAAGATTTAACTACAGCATTTAGTGTATTGGATAAAAAGCTCAAAATAAAAGTTTAGCGCTTTAGGTTTATTTTTTGACTAGTAAAATTAGATATACTTTTAAACTTATTTTTCTTTTCTATTTATGTTGTTCGAGCGTAAATTCGGTAAAAGCGCAGGGAACTATACTACCTACTGACGTTTTGCCGTTAAATTTTAACCAGACCAGTGCCAGTCAGTTTGAAAATTTTAAAATTAGGGCTTTGCAAAAATTGCCCAGTAAATTTTATTTTAACGCCGTGGTTGAATCGTCTTTTAGGCTTGAAACCAACCCGTGGCAGTATCCCATAAAAAGGGATTTGATTCGACAGTTTCCAACAGGGTCAAGCTACGCAGCTTTAAGCGAGGCTCAGAAAGCTTCGATACAACGCACTATAAGTTTATCGGATAGCACCGATAATGTATATCGTATCTATCCTAATATAACGGCTGGTTGGGCTTTAACACCACATACTAGGCTTTTTGGTAACTATTTTATGATTAGCGATACATTATTCAGGCCACGTAATCATGGTCTGGATAGCGTAATCCAAAGTGTGGGTGGCGGTATACAGCAGGATATTCCAATAAGTAGGCGCAGCAATATCATGCTTCAATTTATGGGTCGAGAATTGTTTCAGACCAGAACGCCAGCCGTATTTGACTATTTGCCTGGTGTAACTTACACGCATATGTTTACCCCCAATGTAATATCTTACGTAAGCTCTATTTTACAGTTAAGAGGCCGTTATTTTTTTCAGGCTCCAACAGCCGAAATTGACCCTTATTATACTTTTGGCTCTTTATGGAAACGCAATTCTTATATTTTTCTCTTTAATTCAACCTTAGTGACTAATTTTCGTAATCAATTTGCGTCTCAGCTTTACCCTCTAAATTCGTATTTATGGGTTTTGGATTTTGAAATTGATAAACAGTTATTTAGACAGGTTCCGGGACTCTATTCGTTTATCAGAGCTGAACCGGTGTATAATTTTCATTCGGGAGGAAATCTTGGTTTTTCAGGCGTTGATTTTCGTCTGTTTTATGGGATGCGTTATGTTTTTGGTAAACCACCGTTAAATAGTACCGTTAATTTAATTCGTGAGCAGATTAAAGAACAAGAAATGCTAAAACATGATAATAATAATTCTAAAAATAAAGACCAAAGTAATCCGATAAATAAACCCCAGGCTCAAATCAATTCATCGATGCCATACGAGGCTTGTTTGGCAAAGCCGCAGCCAATGCATGGGTACTTAGAAAACGAATGAATTTTATTGGCCCTGACCTTGGCTTGGCGCTGCTTGTGATAAGTCTTGAAGATCGATAACAACAGGTACTAGGTTATCTTCTTGTTTGGGTTCTGACACCAAGCTATTAAAGCCGCCATGACCCCTTTTGGGTTCGTCAGTGGTATCAGTTTGTTCGGCTGCTTTGATCTTGATCATACCAATAAGGTAGCGAAAATGGAAAGGTTTAGGGTCACTGGTGTCTGATTCGTCGGCTGAAGAAACTACAATCACCCCACTTACGTCAACCGGTACAAACCCGTTATTATCGGGGTCGCCTTGCGATTCATTGTCGATTCTTAGCGCTGAAATACGTCGTTTAGTTAAATATTCCTGATAAGTAGCTTCTAATTGCTGGTCGCTAGCTGGTAACTCTTCGTTGGCTCGTAATTTTTGAATGAGGCTAGGTGCTAGCTCGTGCATTAAAGCAAAGGTATTTTGCTTATAATTTATATAACTCGTATCCAAAAAATGAATCGTAACATTTTTGGCTAAACTGGCAAAACTCTCTTTTTGCACTTGTGACAGTTGCGATTTTTTTTTAGAATTAGTGTTTATAAAATAGCCATTTAGTAGCACGCTTATAACCAGAGCTACCGGTATTAAAACCTGTTTTATGATTTTTTGATTATCAATTTTTTGAATTCGCCAGTACATATTAGTTGAACGTTATCGACCCTATTTTCCATGAGTTATTTAAATGATAAAAGACAAGAATTAATTTAAAGGGTAGTTCTCTTGTGGATGTTGACTTATTAATTTTGTCATAACTTATAATATCTTGATTCCCGGCTACTTCGATTTTAGCATCGTTATTGGTTAATTTAATGATTTTGGCGTCTTGGATATTTTTAACCCTCGAAGCAATATTTAATTGGGGCCAAGTCCAGGTCATAATCTGAGTTGTTAATTCTTTGCTTTCCTCGGTTACCCTAGCTTTAATGACAAATTGCAGGCATAGCCAGACTACGATTAAAAATCCACAAAATATAACGATATATTTGCTAGGTTGAAAAAAGTTTTCCATTCGTATTTTTCTAACTAACTGCCTTCTAAAGTATTCATAGCTAAATAATATACAGCATGGCGGCATGCATCAGTCTTATTTAATTTGGGATTTTTTAATTTTACTTCTTCGATCATTTTACGCCGTCTGGGAATATCCCGAATAGGTTCAGACGTACACACCCAGTAGTCCATCTGGCTTGGCACAAGTCGAATAGTGCCATGGATTGAACCGACAATTAATAGGCATTGACTGTCTTTGCGCTTTTCTTCATCTTTGGAAAACCTTTCTATGGCGTCAACTTCGGCATTAGTCAACCTTAAAGTTTCTTTCAAGATTTTAAGGTCAGACGGGTCTTGTCGCAAGACAATTTTCATGTGTGCGTTTTTGACGACGGAGTCGGCCTGTTCTTCAGACCTAAAAAAGTCTTTCAATTGTTGAGTGATTGATACTAGCATCATACCATAGTGCCTGGCTCGTCTTGACAAGTCGTCGAGTAAGCGAGCCCCGGCCTTAAAACGCATTAAAGTTGCTGCTTCATCGATTATGGCCGCAAACCTTATGTTGCGAGCCTTGCATTCGGCTGCTTTGCGTCTGATAAAGTCGGCCAAAATATAAACGGCGATTCTTTCTAACCTGGCTTCATTTACTTCTCTGGTATCAAAAACGATAAATAGTTTTTCGGTATCAATATTGGTATAACCGTCTAAAATCCCGCCAAAAGCCCCTTGCCTAGTAAATAAGGATAGACCCCTGGCAAATTGCTGTAACCTATCTCTTTGAAGCGAGTCAACTTCGTCACTGGCTGCCTGCGACGTTACCCTGGCTAAATCAGACATCGTTGGAACGGTATTGCGAAAATAACAATCCATATAAGTTACCCTTATCAACCCATCTAAAAGCGATTTTTCTTCTACGCTTAATTCTTCACGACCTTCGGGCGATAGCATTAAATCAATTAATGACAAAAGGCTTGTAATTTTATCAGGGCTAGGCTCGCCTGGTCTATCTGGATTTATGTCTTCGGGACCCAAATCAAATGGGTTTAATATCATTCCCGAATTTGGACCCAGGTCAACGTAAGCGCACAAACTTTCGCCTAGTAATTCGGTTATAAACCTGTAGGCGCCAAATTTATCAACCGTTTTATCGATTAAAACAAACCTCGTTCCCAGAGGCAATAGTCTTAAAATTAGCATAGATACAGCGAATGACTTACCAGCCCCAGTCGTTCCTACTACGAACATGTTGTTGGCGTCTTTACCGGCTCCTCTAAAAAATGGGTTTAATAACACCGGTTCGCGAGAGGCTAGGGCAAAGCCAAATGGAACTCCGTCTGGGGTTCCGCAAGAAGCTGTAAAAAATGGCCAAAAAGTCCCGACAACCGGAGACATGACCCTATGGGTGATGGCTAATTTGTCGACGCCAACGCACATCGTCGACTGCCAGGCGTCTAATTGCAATTTTTGAGCTCTGTCAAAATTAGCCCCTTTATTCTTAAATACCCTTATGACTTCGTCCATATTTTGGCGTAAAGTTTCCCATTTGTCCGCCTTGGTAGAAATGTACATGCTTATGTCGAAGGCTTTATTAGAACTGCGTAAAAATTCTAAAATACTGGCCTCGGCCCCCTTAGTAGATTCGATGCTCTCTAAATCTGGAGTTCCAAGCAATTGTGTTTGAGCCATTGTACCCAGTTTATGCTTATCTTTTAGCTGTTTACGAACTTCGTCCTGGTTGCAGGTATGGACAAATAAAGTCAAATTGTATTCTACAGATAGTGTTAAAAGGTCAACTAGCCAGCCCATCCAAGTTTCGTGGGGCGGATTGGTCATATATAAAGTACCGATATATTTCCCGTCCAACCATAAATATTCGTCGGTTACTTTTAAGGCTGACTGGGATAGTACCGATGCTTCGGATACACCTTGGACAGAAGCTGGAGCGTCTGGCATGCGTGCGCTTAAGGATGGGTTTAGGTCGGCGTAGATTAAATTTCTTACTTCTTTGCGGTTTAATATCCTTGGCCTTAAATTAGCCAGTCGCAATTGTTCTTCAGCCGTTTTAACCAGTCTGTCTAGTGTCTCTAAATATTCTTGGTGCTTGTTTAGTGATCTGCGCCCGCTCCAAGGTTTACTACCCATTTTTTTTATGCTATCCGGTGGGCTGTAGCTTACTACTACATAAAACTCACGCTGAGGCACAAAACTTACGTCTTGAACGCCTCTAAACCAGTCGTCGGTATAGTTGGCGTACCATTTTAAATAGTCGTCGTCAGTTTTAATAAGTGTCTGATATTTCGATAAATATTCGTCTACTGGTAAATTTCTTGATTTTACAATTATCTGAATATCGGAGTCGCAAGAATTGACAAAGGCTGTAAACTGGTCAGACAGTGATTTTCGCCCGTCTTCGTCGTATAATAAGGCGTTGATACCACGGCATATTAAATATTTGCGCAAGGTTCCGTCGGCTAAAACGACTAGACCTTGTTCATTATCTTCGCCAGGTATCGAGTAAATAAAATTTACGTCCTGCCAAGAGGTTCCTTGTCTTACGTCGGCTGGTTTTTGGGCAATAACATTGTTTTCACTATTGACCTTGCTGCCATCATCTGAACTATCGTCATCATCATCGTTATTGTTGCCGGAATTAGGTAAATCGAGTGGAAACAATAATTTTAGCGGCTGTGGTAATTTGTTATAGAATTGATTAATCTTACTAATCCAGTCATTGCCGTTACTTAAGGATTTACTGACTTTAGTGGTATTACCTCTAAGGTTTGCGTAGCGAACCGGTTTAGAATTCTCTTGGCTTTTATCCTCGTAAGAATCTTGAAAATCGTTAGGTGGTGGCTTTAATATTTTGGACATAATTAATTTTTTTTGGCTGTATATCAAATGAAAATTACTGTACGTAATATTCTTCGCGTGTATCTTTTTTATCCATTATTGATGCATCAATGTATAGAGGTTCTTCTTCCATATGGGGTAAATAAACCGTTGGCATTACCCTAAAAATATTATAGTAAAACAAATTTACCCACCAAGTGCCGGGTCTGACTTCATTCATGTGGATAGCTACCAAAGCCCCACAGACAATAAACATGCCTAAAACAAAGCCGGCTGGTAAATTTTGAATTTTCCAGTTATGTGGCATAGAACTACCTGCCCAAAAAGCTATTATGGCCGCCGGCACCATAAAAAACCACTGTTTTACGGTTAAGCCAAATAGCTTAAGGGGTTTGTTGAGGATAATAACTTTTTGGTTAAGTGGCATTAGGTCATGTATAATTTAGATAAAGTTGTCAGTTAAACTTATTTTACAGCAATCTAACAGACTTAGCTATATTTTTATGGTTTTTTATTAATAGATTTTCCCCCTATTATTCATTATTTTGGTTTTTTTTGGTCATTTTGTCAAGCGCATCTTTTTGAGCCTGTAGGTAATTTTTCAGTTTCTTGCGTTTGGCGTCTTCACCTTTACCGTAATGCAAAGTGGCTCCTTTTTGAGTTTCTAAGGATTTGGCTGATTCTTCCTCGTTACCAGATACACCCTCTAATTCAGAGGTACCCTCTAGTTTATCAAGCGCATTGGCCTTACCGATATTTTTGAAAGCGATACCCAGCGAACTTAACAAGTCAATTTGTTTAGTCGTATAGTTGTGGCTCAAAACCTTCACCTCTTCGGCAGAATAGTGGGCAGGCTCGTTTGTAGCGTATTGAGCAAGGTTTTGGGCCGATTCAGCCGGAATATTGAACTCGTTTTTAATCGTTTCGGTATCTTTAACGAATTCTTGGTTGTTTCTAATTTCACCAGGCGATTCAATGAAATTATGGCTACCTAGCTGATAGCCAATTGTTTCAAGAGCTTTAATCTGGTCGTAGGTATAGCCGTCCTGTTTTAGCTCATTGATTTGCGATTGGTCGTATGCTGTGGGTGATCCAGAGGCTGATTCGGCGATTCTAGCGATACTATCTGAATTAAAACCAGCCTGTCTCAAATCTTCCATTTGAGCGTTGTAGTCGTTAGATCCGGCACTTTGTATGTTGCCGGCGTCAAACTGTCCGCTTGGGCTTACGACGACACCTAAGTTTTCCATAGCCTGGATATTGGCGTCGCTCAGGTCGTAATTGGCTTTTAACCCATTGATTTGGTCTTGAGTGTACTGAGGTATATCGCCTAAGCTATATTGATTCGGGTTGGAGTCAACGTATTGGGCTATATACTGAGCTTCGTCGGGCGAAAACTGACCGCTATTGACCAGGTAATTGACGTAACTTTGGTTATTGTCAAAACTGGCCTGGTTAGTATACGAGTAATTATCTGAATTAGAACTGTTTGGGGTATCCGTATTGCCGCTGACGTTATTAATCAAATTGTTGTATGTTATCCCGGCAGAGGCACTGGCGGCTATTTCTTGGGCGCTTAGGTTATAATTTTGGGTTAAGTTATTTAACTCAGACGTCGAATAGGTCTGCTGACTGGCTGATTCTAAAGCTACTAAGCGTTCGGCTTCGTTGATACTATAGCCACTTTGAACCAGGTTGTTAACTTCTTGGGCGTATGAAGTATAATTGTTGGCTGCACTAGGTTCTAGGCTGATAAATTGACCGGCAGAATCCACCCTTATGCCAGCGTTTTCAATAGCATTAATCTGCGCTTGGTTATAGCCAAGATTGCTTAAAACTTGGCTTTCGTCCAGGCGCTCCTGGGCTGAAAGCGGTGTGCCAGAACTGTATTGAGCCATATTGGCGGCTTCGGTCGCGCCGAACTGTTGGGCTAAACCGTTAACATTGGCTTCGAATAAGTCTTTGTGATTACTTACATTATTAGCTTGGCCAGGTTCGGTATTTCCAGATGGAGACATTGGTGTCATCGCGGCGTTGTCAAAAGTCCCGTTAGTCGTTTCTGTAGCTTGGTGCTGCATGGCCAATTCGGCGTTGCTTTGAGCTTGACTAAACGACTGCTGTGATTGCATGTTGTCGTTTGATACCGGACTAACTTGACTATTAGCCATAGATGACGCAGCCATGCTTTCGGCTAGCCCCAGATTATGGCTTGATGCGTACTGATTTTCCACGTTGCGGGCGTATTCGTTGAATTGAGGGTTAGTGTTGCTACTACTAGCCAATTCATTCATAGCTGCCTGGGGCGATTCGCCTTTAGCCATTAAATTGTTGAAATCGGTACTATATTGCTGGACAACTTGAGCTAGCTCAACGTTTTGGCTAGGGCTTGATTGAGCTGGGTTAGCCTCGTTTGGTTTAATGTAGCCGGTTGATTCGGCCGCCATTCTTATGGCGTTATCGGACGATTGCCCTTGAAATTCGAAATTGGCGACGTCGGTGGCAAAAGAATTATAGGCGCTAGCCGTTTGTGGTCTTTCAAACTGACCTGCGTCATTAACTCTAATGCCTGCGTTTTCTATAGCATTTATTTGGGTTGAATTATAACCGTGTTCTTGCAGTATCTGGGTTTCGTGATTTTTAAAGGCTATATCGGCTGGGCTAGAATCGGGTAAGGCTTGTCCGGTAGCGTATTGGGCCAGTTCTTGAGGATTGTTGAGGCCCGCTTCTTTAAAGTTGGCTACGTTGCTTTCGAATTCTTGGTAAGGATTATTGGCTGGAGCCTGAGCTGGGCTGGCAGCGGTGTGATCGGCGTTAGGGGCTTGAGCTGAACTGGTAGCGGTGTGTTCGGGATTAGGAGCTTGACTATGGCTGGCAGCGGTGTGCTCGGCATTGAGAGCCTGTGCGCCATTAGTTGTATAGCTAGCAGGTTCTAGTCCTGGTGTGCTAGGGTTACCAGTTGCGCCAGTTGGTAGTTCCTGG
>JAJYFO010000091.1 GCA_021785395.1 bacterium
AACACGTTGTGGACGGATTGGGAAACAGAACTGCAAAGTCCGGCAACAGCAAAAAAATACTTAACCAAATACATTAAAGACAACGATGCTAAAAACGTGGTACAACTCAATGTCGATTTTTGGGCTTACGTTCAATTCGTAGGTTATACCCAATGGATTATAGTAAAAAATCATGCCGATAAGCTTGATATAAAATTAATCGGCGATTTACCCTTTGGCGTCAGTAGATATAGCTGCGATGTGTGGGCCAATAAAGAATTATTCGACCTCAATTGGTCCATAGGGGCACCACCTGAAACTTATTTTCAAGGTGATGAATTTGTAAGGAAATGGGGTCAAAACTGGGGAATGCCACTATACAATTGGTCTCAACACGAAAAAGAAAATTTTCAATGGTGGGAAAACCGTATCGATTCCTTGCTTAATTTTTTTCATGGTTATCGAATCGACCACGTCCTAGGCTTCTACAGAGTTTATGCCTTTCCTTGGCTACCCCAGCTAAACAATGAGTTTCTGGATCTAACCATCGAAGAAGCAAAACAAAAAACCGGCGGAAAAATTCCCCAATTTTTACCAAACGATGACAGCACTGAAAAATCAGCCAAGTCAAACGAAAAACACGGAAGTAAAATTTTAAAAGCCATTAAAAATTTTTCTAAATCGTCCATTATTATTGCCGAAGACCTTGGCCTGGTACCAGACTATGTCAGACCGTCGCTGGCTAAACTTGGCATAAGCGGTATTACTATACCACAGTTTGAGCGCAACAAAGACTATACGTATAAGAGCCAGTCGACTTATCCAGAAAACAACCTCATAACCTACGGTACCCACGACCATGACCCTCTAGCGTTATTCTACGAAAATTTGGTGAAATGGTGGCATGGTCCTGACGGACACGTTGGTTGGCTAGAAGTACAGCGATTAATGGATTATCTTGGCTGGGACATAAATCATCCACCCAATGAATTTACCGATGATTTACACAAAGCTCTATTAACTAAACTATTCGAGTCAAACTGTAAATACGCAATTTTAATAATTTCCGATATATTTGGCAGCAAGCAACGGTTTAACCAACCAGGGTCAAATTCTAATTCAAACTGGAGCCAGAGGCTAGAGATGACTTTAACTGAATTTGTTAATGACCCTAACTACAGTCAAAAAATTAAATTTTTAAGTAATTTAATCGAAAAAACAAATAGAATCAATGCTAATTTACTGGCCACAAAATAATTGCCAGTTAATAGCCAAATCCTCCACCATAACCATAACCCAAGCCATAACCATTACCACCGTAACCGCCACCAGAATACATGGCTCGACCCGAACCAAGATTTTGACCCATACTTTGCGCCTGGCTGTAGGCCTTTTGAGACATAGAATCCTGGTATTTAATTGAATTGTTACTCCATTCATTCATATTCTGATCAGCCGTTAAATTCCATTGCGACAAATATTTATCGGCCTTAGCGTCATCAAGGCGTTCTTTGCTTTTCTTTAAACTGGTTAAAGCCCATTTTTGGGCGGCGTTCTCTTGTTTTAGCCACTGTTCTAGAGCGTACAATCTTTTACCGTCTTTAGTCGTTAGTAATGTATTAGGGTCATTGGCCTTAGAGCCCAGTTTCTGCTTTAAAGCCCTAATTTCTAATTCGACCTGGGGTTTGTATTGATTGGCCTGGGCACAAATTGCCCGATACTGCATTTTTTTATCGTGATAAATTGCCCTGTGTTCACCATAATTTCCGCCATCTTCGCCTAATTGAGCCTGGTCATCTTTTATATCAGACTGACTGACTGACGGCATATCTTGTGCGTATATACTATTTATGGGCAGCAAAACAGCTGATAAAAGCAGCCAAAATCTAAAATTTTTCATAATTCTACACTACCTTTGACTTAAAAATTTATGGACGAGTATCTATAGACTAAGTACCCATAATTCTTAATTTATAAATCAAATGTAAAAATTTAATAATCCCAAAACTTATCAAACTACCTATGCGTCAACGACTTTAGAAGACTTAAAGGTAGTATTGGCGCTTAGGTTAAAATGACTTGCCTTATGCATATCGGCTACATAGCGCGCTCCATACTTGGATCCTGCCGAAACAGCTTCAACCATTGCTTCTATCTTCTGCGCCTGCCCTTGACAGTGATTGGCAGCGTCAATAAAACGACTGGCCCCAGACTGACCAAACTGATTGATCATATCGGCTACGATAGCCACACCCTCAGTTGATGTTACGCCAACTGATTTGGCAATTTGACTGGCTGTTTCAACTTTAGCCCTTAATATTTTCAATTCCAGGCCTTGAAAAACTGAACTTTGCACCAATTTCTCCAAATCTTTACCTAATTCATTATTTGGAGCAAAATCCAATTTCCTTATAATGTTTGGGTCGTCTTTAATTTCTTTGGCTAATTTAGGGCCAAAAATCTTGACCAACAAAGCGTAACCTTCTGGTGTATCAGCCAATTCTTGAAATAGCATCGGTAATTCACCTACTTTTTGATTAGCCTGAAACATACCTACCGAAACTCCTGCACCATTGTCATTCCAGTTAATGGTCGTAGGGTTACCTTCGTTAGAACTTATAAGAGCAGCTACTTTATCAACCTGATTATTTAGGTCCAAAGGGCCTCCTGGAACCTTGCTAAAATCATAGGGTGCCTGATAGGTTCCCGCCCCACCATCCACTTGATAAGAGTGCGGAACGTCGCCACCAGCAAAAAAGCTTCCATTACCACCTAAAGTACCACCATTACCACCCCACTGCTTGACTCCGCCAGCTTCAGTAGCATGAACACTACCGCCGCGCTCAGATACCGGAGCCGAAACGGGCATTTTAACTGGCACGACCTCGTCATTAAGGGCCTGCTTGATGGCCTGAGGAATTGTGTCAGACGGCAAAGCATTGGTGTAGTCTTTTTGGACACAAGCGACTAACTGTTTAACTTCTGTTGTCTGCGTAGATGATATTTTACCGTCACTGCCTGGGTCTATTTGAATTACAATAGACTTATCACTAGTATTTAGAGTTTTATCAGGTGGAATAACCTCTTTAATTTTGCCGTCAGCTTCAATAATATAATTAGGAGGCGTTTTAGAGTGATTGGGTCCAATTTCAAATTTAATATTATTAACTTGGTCAGGCAACCTTGCTTGCAAATGACTTTGTACGTTAGACGGAATAGCCTTTTCAATCCTAGGGTCACTTAAACCTGTCAAAGGGTGCTCACTTGAAACCTTATGCTTTTTCTCGTCTGAATTATCTAAATTTGTCCCCTGAGCGCCTGCATTTGTCATTGTTTCAACTATCGGCGGCAACGAAAAACCAACAACCGAACTTGGAGCCAGGCTATATATACCATTTACAGCCTGCTTTAGACCAGAATTGGGTTTACTAGCCACTGCTGGCTTGTCTGGTTTAGCGTCTTTGGGCGCTGGGTTAACATCTGGGGTATTGGCCATTAAAAGCTCCTAATTTAACGTAAAATTACCAACTTACAGTCTAAGCTAAGTATTGATTAATGAGTATGGGGAAAATACGAATTTTAAAAAACAAGTAATGTATATACAATTTGTTAAATTTCTTTATAAATAAATGGTTATATTCTTAAGATACCACATTTTTCATTAATTAACTTTAGTATAATGAACTACACCATGTGTCAAACTAATTTGACAAATAACCTCAGGAAAATTCAAGTGCGATTAGTTCCAATTTGCCGATTTTTGATAAATTTAACGGTTTTTTTGGGCCTATTATACCAATTTCAAGGGCAATTGGCTTTAGCGTTAAGCTCGGATTCGCCTCCAAACAGACCGGCTAGACAAACGCCAGCCGGTTCAGATTTAGACCAAGAAGGTACGGCTCAAAACGAAAACGCCGCTAAAGATTCCGATAAGAAAGAAAATAAAGACGAAAATACCGACCCCAAGGAAACAAAATCCAAGAAGAATAACAAAGATTCTACTGAGGAAACAAAATCAGAGACAGTCGACAAAGATTCTAGTGACGAATCAAAATCGACTAATAATTCTAAAACAGGTCAAAAAAAAACTGGCCCATATAGTTTTGAAGCCGTCAAACACTACAACAGGGCCGTTGAGTTGCATAAAGCTGGTTTTTTAAGCCAGGCTATTGAAGAATATAAACTGGCCATAAATGCTGACGACAGGCTCGAAGAAGCCTATAGCAACTTAGGTATATTGTATGTTTCGCAACACAACTATGATAAAGCTATCTTGGCTTTTCAAAAGGCTCTTGAACTTAAGCCCAACCGCCCAACTACGCTTAACGGTCTAGCTACTACCTTATACGCCAACGGTAAGCTTGACGAAGCTAAGAAACGCTGGCTTGAAGTAATTAAAATAAGCCCTAAATTTTCGTCGGCGTACTACAATTTGGGCAATGTATTTGACAATGAAAAGAATTATTTACAGGCCGAAAACTATTATTTACGAGCAATAGATGTTAACCCTAAAATGACTGACGCATATTACCGGCTAGGCAATCTGTTATTAAAATTAAAGTATATACCCCAAGCTAAGTTATTTTACGTAAAAGCCAACGAAATTAATCCCACTAGTGAATTGAGTAAAGATATACAACGCAAAATCAATGCCATCGACTTGGCTGTTCAAAAAGTAAAAAAAGAACATCGCCGCCTTTCTCACAATATAAAAGAAAAAGATAATTAATTTAAATTAATGTAATTATGGATACAAATTTAAATCAAAATAAAATTGAATCTGTCTGTAAAATTATCGACGGCAAAGTAATAACCGATGAAAAACCATCTGCTCTATTAATTCGTGGTTTGTATAGTGGTTTTCCGGCCACTTTTGAAGTAATTATGCCATTTTGGCCTTTTGGTGTAACTTATTACTTAGAAACCAATCTAATCGACGACCCTAATAAGGCTATAAGCGGGCAATCTGCTAGTCTATCAATTCGTCCCAGATTCATTAGCGGATTGATAGGATTTTTCGGTCGATTGCTGTTGATAAATCCGCCAGGTCAACCAATCGGTGACAAAGCGATCGATAGCAAGTATATTCTAAGTTTTAATGACAAAGACCAAGCTGAAAGACTTCTGTTTTACCCAGGCTTAATTACCCTAGTCGATAAAATAAACAAAGAATGCAGTTTTAGTGAATTTATAATTACTTTATCAAGCGGAATCTATCTTCAACAGTCAATGACATTTAACAAATTGAGCGTTGACGTAGCCCGCGAGACGTTTAAAAATTTAGGCAGTATCGCCCAGATAATCAACGAAGCGTTTTAAAACCTTTAGTTCATCAGCCAGGGTTATGTCCGAAAGTTTGTAAAGATAAAACTTTAGAAAACCTTAATATTTTGAGCATTTTAGCATATGCGTTTGATAATATTATTATCATAGAAATTTTATGACAGTGAATTAATTCTGGCTACAGGAGATAAAATATGGAAACAACTACTACAACACAAGAAACTCTTTTAAATTTATCACCTAAAGCGGTAGCTGAAGTTAAAAGACTTTTAGAAAACGAAAAAGAAGCTACCGGGTTAAGACTAGAAGTTAAAGGTGGTGGCTGTTCAGGAATGTCCTATGGTTTGGGTTTTGATACCGAAAAGCCAGGCGACCACGTTATGGAAACCGAAGGTGTTAAAGTATACTTAGACCCTAAAAGCGCAGTATACCTCAAAGGAACATTGATCGATTTTGAAGGCGGTTTATCCGGCAAGGGTTTTGTTATTAAAAACCCTCAGGCTAAAGGTTCCTGCGGCTGCGGTCAATCGTTTACCGTGTAATTAGAGAACTTAAATCTTTAAATATTAAATTCCAAATTTAAGGTCAAGATTATGATAAGACAACCAAATTTACTCAATGTAGGTAAATTTGGTTGCTTTGTTATGTTGACTGATTACAGTCGGTTGGTTATTGAAGGGTCTCACGCTAAAACTTTTTTACACGCCCAAACAACCAATGACGTTAACGGATTGAAAAGTGGTTTTAGCCAATACAATGCCGTTCTTGACCGTAAAGCCCGTGTGCAAAGCCTTTTTAACTTGTTCAATACCAGTGACGAAGCTAAAAATGCTCAAAGATACAAAATAATAGATAAGACCAGCATAATAAACGAAATTCGAGAATACCTGGATAAATTAATATTTAACGCTAAAGTCAATATCGAGCAAAATTCTGACGCAAGCTTTTTACTAATTCATGGCTTAAACCAAATTGACGTCCTGGCAAAGATTTTAAATTTAAGCAAATACGACGTATTTAAAATTTTAAAATCTTCTGATTATGGTGCCTTAAATGTCCTCGGTAATAAAATTAACTACTACAAAGAAGTAAATTTTAATGAGCCCAGCCTAATTGTAGAATTGCCAAAAGACATCGATCAATCAGTGTCTGATTTTATAGTATCAACTTGTAAGAGCGAAAATCTAATAGAGCTTGATGTGAATTCCTGGCGCAACCTTCAACTAGAATGGGGTCAGCCCAGGTTTAAAGAGGATTTTGACAGCAGCTTTAATTTGCTTGAAACGAGTTTAGATTTTACTTATGCCAACTACAATAAAGGTTGTTTTCCTGGTCAAGAATTTTTAAACCGTATCAAAACCCATAATGCAGTCAATCAAGCATTGTTTGGTTTGATATTTACCGACGACATAAGTGTTCAGACAAATTTAAAAAATCTTGCAATTATTGTGAATGACAAGGAAATAGGCAAAATAATTAATTTAACTACATCTTCTCTGTTAGCTAAACCAGTAGCCATCGTAATTTTAAATAAAGAATTTCGTATCCACGGTAAACCCATAATTTTCACCTTAAATTCGCCCGATTTAGGCGCTAAATATACTGGCAGCATAACAAGACTGCCATTTGTGACTGAAACCATAACCGATAAATCCATTCAATTAAGCTCGTTAGCCATGAAGGAATATTTAAGCGCCAATTCTTCTGAATTAATAGATAAAGTAACCGATAAATTAATTAAGGCACTATATTTATACCCTCAAAACGAAGACGCTATGGAAGCTTTGGCTGTTATCAGCGAAAAAAACAATAAATTAGACGAAGCTATAAAAGTAATAAAAGACCTAATTGAATTAAACCCAAATTCAATTATGGCCCACACTAATTTATCGATATTTTATATGCAAAAAGGACTAATTGACAAAGCCGAAGAAGAAAAAGCCATATCCACAACGCTTAGAATGACACAAGCCGTTAAAGACATTAACCTGCCACAAGACTTTAAAGAAATAACCAGGCGCTTAGATATGTTTAAAGAAGTTCTAGCAATCGACCCCAATGACGCGTTTGCTAATTTTGAAGCTGGAACTTGTCTATACGAAATGGATAAATTTAGTGAATCTATACCATACTTTCAGAATAATCTAAAAAACAAACCCAATAATATAGAAGCGTATTTAAAACTGGCTAAAATTTATGTAAAATTAAACCAGCCAAGTCAGGCTCAAGAATGCATTGAAAAAGGTATTATTTTAGCCAATCAAAAAAATGAAATAAAAAAAATTGGTGATTTTGAATTATTAAAAAAAGAAATAAACTCCTTGACCGTTTAAAGCCATTTAACTACAGATAATTAAAGGAAATACTTTTGTTATACAAAAATTTATTAAAATTATTTTTAATTTTGGTGTTTATTTTTTTGTATCTGCCAATTATAGTTTTAATTATTTTTAGTTTTGACGACTCAAGATTTACAGCTACCTGGTGCGGCTTTACCTTTAAATGGTATCTAAAACTAATACATGACAGTAAGCTTATAGAAGCTTTGCTTAATAGTTTAAAAATTGCTTCTATAAGTGTTATAGTCGCAGCTATAATGGGAACATTTTCAGCCTATGCCTTAACTCGCTTTAAATTTAAGGGCAAAACCTTAAGCCTTGGCCTTATAATGCTGCCTATTGTTATACCAGAAATTGCTATGGGTGTTAGCTCTTTAGTATTATTCAATACACTTGGTCTGTCATTGAGTATTAATACAATAATAGTATCACATATTGTATTTTGCGTTTCGTACATTACCCTTGTTGTAATGGCTAGATTAGAAGATTTTGACCTAAGGCTCGAAGAAGCCGCCTACGATCTTGGTGCAACGCCAATTACCGTTTTTCAGAAAATAACTTTACCGATAATATTTCCCGGTATTTTTGCAGGCTGTCTATTAGCTTTTATATTATCTTTAGACGATTTTATTATAACCCAATTTACAGCCGGAGTAGGCGTTACAACTATACCATTAAAAATTTATTCAATGGTTAAATTTGGTGTTTGTCCAGAAATAAACGCTATGTCGACGATTTTAATTATAGTCACGACAAGTTTTGCCTATTTAGCTAACAATCTCATTCAAAATCCGCAAAGAAGCAATACTTATAGATAATTCAGCAAGCATGGGCAAATCCTCAAAGTACCGTGGACAAAAAAAATTCAAACAACAGGCTAAAATTTTTTAAAAACTAGTTATAATTCAATTTGCGCTTATAATAAAATAACAACAGCATGTTTTACAATACCGGTCTAAAAATTATTGCTCCAGCCATTATTTCTTCCATTAATATTTTGCAATACCGGTCTAAAAATTATTGCGTCGGCCATTATTTCTTCCATTGTTATTGCCAAAATTATTGCGGCCATAATTATTTTGATTGTCTATTTCAGATAACAAATCATTAGGTATGAATGAATTCGGGCTTGGTTGATACCTTGAGTCGCGTCTTAGCGTTTGTACGATTCTTGGACTTGGTGCTACTCTTGAACCAGAATTACTTAAAATGTTTTGAGCTGTTATAACGTCTGGACGAGAAATTTGTTCACCTGACCAACCAGCGTCAACCATTTGTTGTACTACCTGTACCGTCTGCGGGTTAAAGTCGGCTGGTCCCATAATGCGCGAGGCAATACTGGCGCTATATAGCATAGAAGGGTCACTATTATGGACTTCGTAAGCCGTTTGGGCTATTTGTGGATGGGCTAAGTCATTATTGTTAAAGCCAGCATTATGCAGGTTCATTAATATTTGCGAAGCCGAATGAATTTTAGAGCTTAGGCTGGCACCAGTTTTTTGAACTTGATGGTCGATATCGCTTTGAGTGATATTTGGTTTGCTAGCTTGCTGACGGCTGGTTACATTAACTTCAGATACCCTATTGGTGCTAAAATTACTACTACCACCAACTTGGCGGGCAACGTAATTGACCTGACCTGGATTAACTAGCGACTGACCAAAAGTACCGCTGATATTGCCTAAATTGGGGTTGATATCTTGATTCATAACTGGTTCATTACCATAGTTGATAACTACAGTTTGGTCGGCGCTAGAATTATTTACCGGTGGCATCGGTGGTAAATTACCGCCAGCCATACTGACATTAGCTGGACCAGATGTTGGAGCCGGCCCATGACTTGGTCCTGATGCTGGCATATTAACAGGGCTGCCAGACATTGGTGACATTCCAGCGTTACGGCTGCCACCATTACTGCTACCACCCATATGACCGACCATGGCTCTTATATTTCTATAGGCTTTATTATAGTCACCGGCGTACATAGGCGAAGCACCGAGTCTGGCTACTTCTTGAACCAAGTCTACGTTACTGGTATCTTGGTCAGGGGTGGCTGATTCAGCGTAAATAGCTGTACACGCACCTACTTCTGGTTGACTAATTCTGGTGCCAACATAGCCTAAAGCGGCTGCTTTTTCCATGGGGTGAGCATTTGGTCCGACCATGTTACTGACTATAGACTCAACATAGTTGGCGCCACCTCTAATGGCCGTACCACGACCCCAGGCTGGCAATTTTCGGACATTTTTATTAGCAGCAACAGCCCTATTGGTTTCACTAATCGGCAGACCGTTACTTAATAATGTATCTGTAGCCGGGGCGTTGTCAGCACTCCAACCGGATTCTGGAGACTCAGGGTCGGTCATGATGTGGGTTGACCAGGCTTGCTTATCTGGTGTCATAGCACCGTATCTTACTCTTAAGTATTCGGTGTAGGCATTACCAGATTGGCCTGAAACGTAGGCTTCAGAACCAAGTACGGCGTGTTTAAATAAAGACCGATTGAACCGTTGTTTGGCTAAGGCAGTCTGTCTAAAATTACCACCGTTAAAAGCCATAAAACCGGCCGCAGCATTTTCTAGGGCTCCTTGCGGACCGTCTTCGCCAGCGGCTATGGCTGACTGTCTAGCTGCATCAAAGGCTTCAGAATCGGTACTTAAAGCTCCAGCGTAACCGGCTACGTACATTTGCAGAGCTTCTTGCTCACGCGTAGCGTTAGCACCGTAGCGAATGTGATTTACCTGACCTTGGCCGTTACCTACGATATTTGGGCGACCTGTCGGTGAAGTTTCTTGGGTTGGACCTTGAGCTGTTCTAATATCAGTAGCTAAGCCTCTCGGTAACACATGCATGTAGTTTGGCTGGGTAAACATTTGAGCTGGGCGAACGTTTTCGTCATTTACGTTGTTTTTGATGACAGGGTCGCTAATACTCGGAGCGTCATTAAACTGAGAAAATGTCGGCATTGTGGTGGCATCTACGTTGCCATTGGCAATCGACACGTCG
>JAJYFO010000004.1 GCA_021785395.1 bacterium
TTTGGATTGTACTCATGGTTCGCTTTTTTGGCTACTACCATTTTTACAGAAAGAATCATACACTACCTCTTTTGTTGATGTTAGTAATCATCAACACGAGGATGAAATTGAAGAATATATTGAACCTGGTTACAAAGGAACATTTGAGTTTTTTATAGATAAAAATTTTAAGTTGACTTGGAAAAATAATACCGAGCCATTCCCTGTAATTTCATTCTAACTTTTTTTATAGGTCATTTTTTGTTAAAATTAACTGGTTGCTAAAAGGAATTATTTTTAATGGTATTTGGACATCAAAAAATTGTACATCGACATGATATTTGTTTTCTTTTAGCCAGATTATTTTTTATAATTTTTGCGATAGTTTGGCTCGTATATTTTTTCGATTTAAATCCTAAAATAATATTGGATAGTAATGGAATTTTGTATGTAATAAACAATGGTACTAATGAGACAATTAAAGATATTAAAATTAAATATAATGATGGTGAATGTACTTTAGACCTTATTCCCGAAAGTTCTAATAGATATCTGCTTGTTAATTATTATGGTCAGCTTAGAAAACAATCACTGTCATTTTTTGATAAAAATAATATTGAGCATATTGCTTATATAGATGCAAAGATTGGTTCTAATTTTAGCAATAAAGGCACATTTAATATTTTTATCAATAAAAATTATAAAGTAACTGTTAAATAGTAATCTTGATTTATTTAACACCAAAGATTTCTGATAAGCCTAGATTATATATTTGTGTTTAATTAAAATATGCTATAATCAGACTAGAGGTTGATAAAATGATTAAAAATCAAAATTTTATCTGTAAATTAAGTCATAATGCCTTAATGTTTAATAATTCAAGGTCTAATTTAAGTGGTGGTTTTGGAATGTTCAACCTTAACTTTGAAAATAATCTGGTCAATAATATACTAGGCGATAGAAGGTTACTGAGTATTAATTACCCAAATAGCCAGATAGTTAATTTTAATTATTTATCTAATTTTAACAATGAAAGACTATTCAATATAAATAACCAGGCTGGATCACTAGCACAGCTCCTAATTAACTGTTATATAATTTACGCGAGAAATATCTGGCTCGAGAAAAATATCTGGCTCGAGAAAAATATCTGGCTAATGTATAGATTCTTATCTTCGGCTTTTAAAAGCCGTGTCTAATTTAATATTGGAGTGAGTTGGTTTATAGTGAAATCATTAAATGACGATGTTATTGAAGTTGTAAAACGAGAGTTTGAGCCAATATGCGGAAAGCCCTGTTGGCTTGTGCAGCGGAGTTTCGCTGCTACCTTTAACATAAATTTTGGTAAGCCTCACCTTGAGGTTCACGAATACAAAAGAAGATCTGATACCTTAAAGCAAACTATTAAACTAAGGCGAATAATTAATGTTTGTGGTGATTTGAATATATGGTTTGATCGTTGTTATTGGCATATATTTAAAGGTGAAATTCTATTGGCTCATAATGAATCTACAGATAAAAAAATTGATAAGGCTTTGTCAGATCTTGACGGTCAGATTCTTGTTTCTGTCTCAGTTGACCCAAATCAGGGTACGTCAGAATTTTACTTTGAATATGGTAACATAATAAAAACATTTCCTTACGAAGACGATGACGATGATGAAGAAAATAATGGAGATGATGATGTCGACGCTAATTGGGTTTTGTTTACAGAGAACAAAGCCTTCTCTTATCTTTGTAACGGTGGTTATGAATATGAAACACGTGAAAAAAAGTTTTAGTGCCAATAAATTGTTATATAATGAGAATAGCTGTTTTGATATGAGGTTATAGCTAATTGAAAGCATTGAGCAAAGACGTTATTGAAGTCGTAAAACGAGAGTTTGAGCCAATATGTGGAAAGCCCTGTTGGTTAGTAACTTATGATCGTTCTTCTGGGGTAAGGATTAATTTTGGCGAGCCCTATCTAATAATTAAAGAACTTAAAGAAACGATAAAAAATTCAAAACGTAAAATTACGGTTTTTGGGCAATGGTCTTTAATGGTAAGGCACTGCCATTGGGGATTCTATTTGAATGATAGAGGTCTTGCCCACGACAATTCACCAATTGATGTTGTCAATACAATATTGCCAATGTTGGATGGTCAAATTCTAGTTTCTGTAGTGGTTGACACTGAACGCGAATGTACTGAATTTTGCTTTGAATTAGGTGATGTTCTGCAGACTAGATCTTATGATCAATATGATAAAAAATATATGGATATTGATAAGCCAGCTTATGATTGGATATTGTATAAACCGGATCAGGCCGCCTTTTCTTATCGAGGTGATGGGATTTATAAATATGGCAAAGGTCTAAAATGAATGAGTTACAATAACTCTTTTTAATATAAATTAATTTTATTAAATTCAAAAATTTATTATTTATTGCCTTGATTTTCTTCATTATTGGTGGCAACTTGGGTTGGCAAGGTTGGCGTTCTAAAGTTGACACCAGTATCACCAATTAATGGTTGACCTAATAAGTTAACGGTAATTTGGTTGGTATACGCGTCACCATAGCTACCAAACAGCATTGTGGCCTGACCGGTACCTGTTATAATCATGCTTTGGGCGTTGCCCCACATTGTAGGCCTTCCGTTTGGATAGTCTTCAGCTAACGGACTCCACATAATCGTTTGAATCGTGAACGTGCCATTTTTGTCGATAATACGGGCAATATTATTTTTATAATCGACCGAGGCCGAGCTGCCGTCGGTAAAATGGTACACTAAGGCGGTTAAATAACGCTCAACTTGGGTAGCATTGACACTACTTAATCCGGTTTGGATCCCGTTGGGGAAGTCTTCAACGACAGACAATCCATCGGCTCGTTTGGTTAAATTCATACCGCCTTCGCGCAAATAAGTCATGTCGCCGTTGGGTTTTTCAACCATCCTTTCGACGTAACCGTACGTTGTATTTACCGGATTGACCAATTGATAGACTTTATTGCCGTTAGTGCCAAAATAAGTTTTGTCGCCATTGGGGAATATTTCCAGTGACATAATTTTGCCATAATCAGATGGTTGCAGGTTTCTGAATACAATGTTTTGAATTTGCTGGTCGTTAATAAAATTGGTCGCATCGGGTCCAGTTATAACTTTTACAACTTTACCAAATTCTCTGTCGTTGATACCAGGCTTAGATTTAGCGTCTGAACTTATAGCCGGATAATTCTCTTCTATCTTGGGTACGTTTTGAAGTAAATTGCCGTTAGGATCAAGAATATCTAATGAGTTTCCATTGGGTTTGGCAATAAATTCGCTACCGTCGGGTTTAAAATAAGTCGTTTGTCCAGGTTCGCGTAAAATGGCCTGAAAATTACCAATACTTGTATTAACTGCAGTACCTTTGGGATAAGATTCATAAATTCTTCCTTGTGTGCTAATTTCTGGTCCTGAATTCAAAGACGTATCGACAGGTGGCTGACTTTGCACTTGCTTGTCTAGAGTTATTTGTTTCTGAGCGCCCAATAAGGCTTTATCGGCCGCAAAATCTGGTACTTTGGTTACGCTGCGCACAATGCTAGGTGATTGAGCTGCGTCATTCATCCAGTATAGGTCTGACCCGTCATTAAATTGCCTGATGCCGACGACATTTTTAAACGAACCAAAATCTTGTGGCGTTTTATAAATGATACCGTGAGACCCGTCTAAAGAATTTTCAAAGACAACGTTGCCGTTTGTCTGGTTTTCTACGTAGTTAACTTGACCGTAAGGTGATTGAATCGGATCCAGGTATACAACAATGTTAGACCCATCGGCTACGCCATTACTGCCATTGATTATATTGTATTCTTTGATGTTTTCTAAATGGGTTATGGTCGAAGCCTTGCCGTAGGCTGTTTCAATACTACCATTGGGGGGTGCTTCTTGGACAAATTTATATATCTGTCCACTGGGTTCTTGGGCTATAGCGTAGGTTTTTGACCCGTCTGGAAAAAACTGGATTTGCGTAGCTGTTCCAAATTTTGTTTCAGTGCCGTTAGGATAATTAAGTACTGTGGCTTTATCGATAGCTTGCGACCCAGCTTTACTTGGACCGTCACCATGAAAATCGAGTTTGGCGTCTTTTCCGTTAAACTTAAAATTATTAAATTCATTATTGTAATGGTCAATGTATGTTCTATTGACCAATGGCCTTAATTTAGCAATTTCATTTAAGTCAATTGGCTTTTGGGGTGAATTAAGACCCAATTCACTGGCAATTTGGTTTTCAGCTTGATTAGCGATACTTTCCCCGGTGAGTCTGGCTTTGGTGTAGGCTGATTGGGCTTCGTCTTCTTGGCCATGATTTATTAGATCTTGGGCTCGCTCAAAGCCAGCCTTAATGTTTGGGTCATGATAACTTGATAAATGAGCCAATTCGTGGCCTAATACACTGCCGTCTGGTGAATTAAGGGTGATGGCTTTTTTGCCTATGTCAACTGTGTTTAAGCTCTTCTCAACAATCTTGGCTTTGGCAAAAGGATTGTCGTCTATTAAATTATCCAATGTTGGCGACTGTCCTGATAAATCATTGACCTTAGCAAACCTTGAAACCTTGATACCATCACCAAATTTATTAGATGTCAGGTCAATAACTCGGCTGGCTCCTTCTTGAACGATCGGTAGAAATACGTTAAAGGCACCGCTACTTATCGACTGGTTAATGACGTCGCTAGGTTTAGCCCAGCCACCGACAGCTAGGTGGTGACTTAATTCTATCTGAGTAGCTCCGCCAGCTAAACCTGTGGCAAAACGGCCTAGAACTCCACTGGTAGCTTTAAAGCTGTTGCCAGCTTCGAATACACTGAAACTTGCCATAGTGGCCAAAGCATTGCTCAATCTGGTTTGGTCGTGTCCGGGTGTAAGTATGCTTGAATATAAGCCAGCACCAACAATCTGGCCGACTTTTTCATTTGCCATGGTTTTAGCCATAAAACCAGTTAAATCAGCGCTTTCACCAATTTTACATAAACCTAAATTGGTCAATTTACCTGCTATAACGTAAGGTACAAGCGACCCCAGCCCACTTGAAGCTTCGTTAAGAAACCAGCCAGCGCTATATTGCTTAGCGTTGCCGGTTTTCAAAGGGTCTATTTGACTTAAAACTTTTTTATGGGCTATATCTTGACTGGCTTTGTTAACAAGATGAACAATTGAATCGTAACCGTTTATAAAGGCTGAATTGACAAAAGGATTTACCACATCATTAATAAGCAAACTGTTATTTTTATCATTTTTTTCGACGACAGCTTTATTAATCTTTGCCGAATTTTTCGATTTTTTAGTCTTGTTTAGTGCATTGATAGATTCACTTAAGTCAGCAATGCTTAATAAATTGCCCTTAATCTTTCCTGCTGCTTGTGGTTTGGTGAAATCTTCAAATTGTGGCATAAATTAAGTTGGCTATCACATAATAATGGTTGGTTATACATTTAAATTTTGCATATTGTTTTACTTATTTGAATAGGGTAATTACGAAGCAAAAGTTAAAAACGAGAAAGATTAAAAAAAATTAAAGTTACAATTTAAAATTCATGAAATTTTTTCATAAAGTATTTACAAATACTATATATAAATTAGAAGATCTTGTATCTTTGTCTAGTAAATATAATTGCAGGATTTCGTATGGAAAAATCATTAAATATATTTGTCCTTGTTAAGCAGGTTCCTGACCAGGGATCAAAAGCCGGTTTGAACCCGGATGGCACTATTGACCGAGCCAAAGCCAAAAGGATGCTTAACCCATTTGACCGTTATGCCCTACAGGCGGCAATACACACTAAGAAACAATACGGCGGTAAAATTACGGCAATTTCGATGGGTCCACCACCGGCTGTTGAAGTATTGTTAGAAACCATAGAACACGGTGTTGATAGGTGTTTTTTATTATCAGATAGGCGCTTGGCAGCTTCTGATACTTTGGCCACCGCCTATGCTCTTTATAAAACGGTTTTATACGCAGGCAAATTTGACCTTATTTTTTGTGGGCTCCAAACTACTGATGGTGATACGGCACAAGTTGGCCCTCAATTAGCCGAAAGGCTTGACTTGCCGCAAATTTCTTACTGTGAATGGTTCGGGCTTGACAATGATAAAATTCTGGCTAAACGAATTATAGAAGGTGGTTGCCAAAAGGTGGTGTCTAGCTTGCCTTGTTTGGTTACGGTAGCCAATTCTTATCACCCTCTTGAATATAAATCATTTAAAGGAGCTTGGCGTGTTCAGCAGTTGCAGCGTAACCCTGATAATTTAAAAAAAATTATTCAGACCATTGATTTAGACGTTATTGGTGCTGACCCTGACCGTTGTGGACTAAAAGGTTCGCCCACTATAGTAGCGGCAACCGAAAAAGTGGGCGATTTGGGCGGCAATTGCCAAATGCACGAGGGTAAATCACCGCACGAATTAGTTAAAGAGGTTTTAGCTTCGACTAATTTGAACGAATTGATTAAAGCTTAAGATTAAAATAAGGTTATTTATGGAAAACGAAACACAAAATACAAACGAATCTACGGTAATTCAATTTTGCCCTAAAGGCAATGTGCTGGTTGTGGCTGAGCAAAGCTTGGGTCAGATTCAGCCGGTTACTTTTGAATTATTGGGGGCTGGGCGGATTTTAGCCGATAAAATGGAAAAAGAGCTTCATTGCGTAATTCTAGGCTATAATTTGGGCGATTTGCCTAATCAGCTCATTCATTATGGCGCTGACGTCGTTTATGTCGCTGATGACGAAGCTTTACAATATTATCGCACCTTACCGTACCGCAGAGTCTTAATTGATTTATTAGAATCTTTGCCCGAGCCACCACACACAATGCTTTTAGGTTCATCGACTACTGGACGTGATTTGGCTCCACGTATAGCTGCTCATTTTGAAACGGGGTTAACGGCTGATTGCACCGAGCTTGATATTGGGCCTTACGAACATAAAAGTAAGGTTGACCCAAGTAAACTGGGTCTTTATCCAAATTGTTTATACGCCATAAGACCTAGTTTTGGCGAGAGTTTAAAAGCCAGAATCCTTGGCCCTTGGAAAAATCCGCAAATGGCGACAACCAGGCCTGGCGTTATGATACCATTAAAGCCTAATTCGGCGCGCAGTGGAAAGATTAATTCTGTAAAAGTCAACCTTGATCCAGCTGACTTGCGCTTGGTCGTGAGTGAAACTGTCAAAGAAGCCACTTCTGGGCTTAAATTAACCGAAGCCGAAGTAATCGTAAGCGGTGGGTACGGATTGGGGTCTAAAGACGGGTTTGAAATGCTGGAAGAATTGGCTGCATGCTTTAACAATAGTGCCATCGGTGCCTCGCGCAAAGTAGTTGATTTAGGCTGGATTCCCTACCAAAATCAGGTTGGCCAGACGGGTAAAACGGTCAGACCAAAATTATACATTGCCTGCGGTATTTCTGGTGCTATCCAGCATAGGGTCGGTATGTCTAAGTCTAATATTATTATCGCTATAAATAAAGATATAGACGCACCAATTTTTAAATTTGCCCATCAAGGAATTGTTGGTGATATTTACCAGATTGTACCGGAATTAATTCTACAGTTCAAAGCTATGCATAGCACATCTAATCTTGGAGGAAAAAGCATTGTCGGATCAAGATAACCGTATCGAATACGATTTGTTATTAATTGGCGGTTCGCCGTCTAATTTAACATTGGCCTATGAGTTTTTAAAATTAGCCAAGACAAGTTCGCGCGAATTTTCTATCGCCATTTTAGAAAAAAGCAAAGAATTTGGCGGTCATATCATGAGTGGAGCTGTATCCAACCCCCATGTTTTAAAAAAAATATTTCCCAATTATGAAGAATTAGGTTTTCCGGTCGAAGCTATTTGTGATGACAGCAATGTTTCAGTACTTGGTATCAATAAAAAATGGGACTTACCATCTTTTGTCTACCCTAAGTCTATGGATAAAACGGGCTACATGGTATTGACCTTAAGTTACGTAACTGCTTGGCTGGCTCGTCAGGTTGAAGAGCTAGCCAAAGACGTTCCGAACGTATCTCTCGATATTTTTACTGGTTTTTCAGCGCATAGCGTTAAAATTGAAAACGAAAAAGTCGTTGGTGTAAGCGTCGTAGAAGAACCAAAATCAGATGATGACTATGTTTTTGCTAAATTTTCGGCTTTTGGTGATAAGGGCTTTATTTCTCGTGATGTCATCGACCATTTTAAACTGAGAAATAACCCACAGATCTGGTCAGTTGGTGTTAAGGAAGTATGGCAGTGCAATGCCAACTATAGTGGTAAAGTTTGGCATACTTTAGGTTACCCACTTTTAGACGGCACTTTTGGTGGTGGCTTTGTTTATGGTATGAAAGACAATAAACTGACTATTGGCCTTGTAATCAGTCTTGATAGCCAAGACCCCAATTTAAATCCCCAGGAAAAATTACAAGAATACAAAAAACACCCTTGGATACAAGGTATGATTAAAGACGGCAAGTTGTTGAAGTATGGAGCAGCTCTTTTGCCAGAAGGTGGTTATTACAGCCTTCCGTCTAAGTTTTACGTTAATGGGGCAATTCTGCTAGGCGATGCTTTAGGTGTTCTGGATGTCAAAAACTTGGCTGGTATAGATAGAGCCATGGAATGTGGCCATATAGCAGCTAAAGTAATCTATGACGCCATAATTAATGATAATTATCACAGCGACGCCTTAAAAGACTATCAGTTGAAGTTGCAAGATAGCTTTGTCATCAAAGAGGCATATAATAACCGCTATTTCCGTTATGCTTTCCAAGAAAACCACGATTTACTCGGTAAATACTTGCCAGATATAGCTAAAAGTATCGACAAATCATCGCCTTATTTTGGTATGTTAAAAATTGGCTTTAAGCACCCTTTTAAGTCCACTAAAGATGGACTAAGGTCTTTGGCTTTGATCGAAGGTAAAATAGATATTGGGCCGATAACTTATAAATCAGATTCAAGCCATATAATCCCTGATTTTGTTAAACCCAAATACGATGAACCGGTTAACTATGATAAGCAAACTATTTATTCAAGACCTGACGCTGTCTTTTTTGCTTCGACAAAGTACCATGAAGGTAATAAGCATATTGACGAGTTTAAGGCCCAGACCTGTGTTACCTGTATTCAAAAGTACGAAAGTCTAAACAAGACTACACCATGTGTTTCTGACTGTACCGCTGAAGTACATCGTATCGATGTTATTGATAGCGTCAAAAGGCATGGAATGTCACTGGAAAACTGTATTCATTGTCGAACCTGTGAAATAGTATGCCCTGAACTCAATTTAAGGGTAAAACCAACCAGTCAAGGCTCTGGACCAGATTTTCAAGGCTTGTAAAAATAATTAATTAGATATGCAATCTCTAAATTTATTTAACTGGATAAAACAAAACGAAGGTCAAATGGTACCACCAGTTGGTAACAAGGTTATTTGGCCAGATAGAGATTTTATTGTCATGATTATTAAAGGTCCAAATAATCGCAAAGATTTTCACATTAATGGTGGAGAAGAGTTTTTCTACCAGCTTAAGGGTAATATGGTATTAAAAACTTATGTCGACAATAAGTTTCGTAATGTTGAAATCAAAGAGGGTGAAATTTTTTTATTACCGCCTAATACCCCACATAGCCCTCAAAGACCAAAAGATTCTATTGGTATGGTTATCGAAAAAAGAAGAGGAGCTAATGAAATAGACTCTTTTGCCTGGTATTGCGATAATTGTATGTCAAAACTTTATCAAGAAGATTTTCATCTCACAGACATAGCATCGCAATTTCCACCAATTTTTAAGAGGTTTTATGCAAGCGGTTTTAATAAGTGCAAGAATTGTGGTTTTGAATTAATCGAATAAATTTAAAATTGAGGTAGATTTTGAAAATTGATATTCATACCCATATTTTACCAAAATCAATACCTGATTTTAAAACTAAATTTGGATATGGCGGTTTTATTCATTCGCCAGATTTAAGCGAACCTAATAAAGACGTTAAATTATACAAAGATAGCGGGGATTTCTTTCGAACTGTTCAATACAATTGTTTTGACCTGGCGACCAGGGTACTTGACTGTAAAGAAAATAATGTAACTTGTCAGGTTTTATCTACCGTACCGGTTATGTTTAGTTATTTTGCCAAACCAGACGATGGTTTATATATTAGTCAGTTTTTAAATGATGATTTGGCTCGTAGTATTGGCGATTATCCTCACAATTTTAAAGGGCTTGGTACATTACCAATGCAAAGTATACCTTTGGCTGTTACTGAATTAGAGCGCTGCATTAGAGATTTAAAATTATTAGGTATTGAAATAGGGACACATATTAATGAATATAATTTAGACGACGAAATATTTTATCCATTATATGAGGCTTGTTCAGACTTAAACGCCGTGATATTTATCCATCCCTGGGATATGCTAGGTCAAAAACAAATGCCCAAGTACTTTTTACCTTGGCTTGTGGGTATGCCTATGGAATTATCGCTGGCTATTTCATCGATGATATTCGGTGGAATTTTTGTTAAATTTCCCAAGCTTAAAGTTTGTTTTGCCCATGGTGGCGGGTCGTTTAGTTTTACGCTAGGTCGCATTGACCACGCTTATAGTGTTAGACCCGATTTATGCGCTAAAAATATTGATTTATCGCCCAAGCATTTTGTTGATAAATTTTACGTCGATTCGCTGGTGCATAGTCAGGAATCACTAGATTTTATTGTAAAAATTTTTGGTTCAGATAGAATTATGGTAGGATCTGATTATCCCTTTGTTCTGGGTGAAAATAAGCCTGGTCAAATTATAGAAGAAAATAAAAATCTAAGTTGGCCTGATAAAGAAAAAATTAAATTCAAAAATGCCAAAGCCTTTTTGAATTTGTCTTGAAATTAAGGATTGCATAATGACTATATTAACCAAATTTGACAATACCCTTGAATCTGCTAGATTACTCGATAAAAATGATGAATTGTCGGCATACCGTGATTACTTTCACATTCCCAAAAATAAACAAAATCAAGACGTAATTTATTTGGCTGGAAATTCTTTGGGACTAGCTCCAAAAATTTGTTCTGAGTATATCAACGAAGTTTTAAGCGACTGGCGCGATTATGGTGTCGAAGGTCATTTTAAGGCTAAAAATGCTTGGATGCCATATCACGAACTGGTAACTGAAGGGCTAAGTAATTTGACTAAAGCAGTTCCTAATGAAGTCGTAGCCATGAATTCTTTAACCGTAAATTTGCATTTGATGCTCGTATCGTTTTATCGACCTAATTCTAACCGCTATAAAATATTAATCGAGTCCAATACATTTCCGTCAGATAAATACGCTGTAGCAAGTCAGGCTAGGTTTCATGGCTATGACGATAAAGATGCTATAATTGAATTTAAAAGTTCTAACGGTGATTTGATTATTCCAACGGTAGATATTATTGATACTATTGAAAAAAATAAAGATATCCTGGCGTTAATATTAATCGGCCAACCTAATTATTTAACAGGTCAAGCTTTTGACCTAGATCCTATTATTGAAATGGCTAGAAAATATAAAATTCCGATAGGTTTAAATTTGGCTCATGGTATCGGTAATTTGAACCTTGATTTGCACGCATTAAACGTAGACTTTGCCGTGTGGTGCAGTTATAAATATTTAAATTCAGGGCCTGGCGGTATAGCTGGATTGTTTATACACGAAAGGCACCATAGAGACGTCGACAGGCCAAAATTTTGTGGTTGGTGGGGGCATAATCAGCGTAACCGTTTTACTATGCCAGGAAATTTTGAGTCTGAGCCTGGAGCCTATGGTTATCAGTTAAGTAATCCGCCAATATTTCAGTTGGCTGCCTTAAGAGCCAGCCTTGATATTTTTAACAAAGCCAAAATCGATAATTTGAGGCGTAAAAGTATAAATCTAACAAATTACCTTGAGTTTTTATTGAAAAACAATCCTAAAACCCAGGCATTAATTAAGGTCATAACGCCGTCTTCGTATTTAGAGCGCGGCAGTCAGTTATCTTTACAAATATTAAACACTAATAAAAACTTTGTCGAAAACTTACAGCAAAACGGTATTATAGCTGATTTTCGTGAACCTGACATTATCAGATTCGCTCCGGTAGCCCTTTATAATACATATACCGATGTTTATAATTGTGTCAAAATCCTTGGAGATATTTTATAAAATGACCGATAAATCTAAACACCTAACGCTAATTGGTGCTGGTTTGGTAGGCAGTTTACTGGCCATAGTTCTAGCTCGGCACGGGTATAAGATTAAATTATTAGAAAAACGACCCGATATGCGCAAGCTAATCGTCGACCGTGGCAGGTCTATTAACCTGGCTATTTCTACCAGAGGCATCAAGGCTCTAGATATAATTGGCCTAAAAGACACTATTTTAGCTAAAGCTATCGCTATGTATGGTAGGGCTATTCATAATATGGGTGGAAATGTGACGTTTCAGCCGTATGGAATTAATAATAACTACTATATCAACTCTATTTCTCGAAGCGCTTTAAATATTGACTTGTTAAATGAATGTTCAAAATATAACGATATTGAAATTTTATTTGGTCAAAATGTTGTTGAGGTTGATTTTGATAATTCTAAGATTATTACTGACAATAAAGACCAATATAGTTTTAATACCCTAATTGGCTGTGACGGGTCGGCTTCGGTAATTAGAAGTTTCTATAAATTTAAGCCTGGTTTTAAGCAAAGTATCGACGAACTTGATTACGGCTATAAAGAATTTACGATTAGACCAAATCCTGATGGTAGTTTTAAAATGGCTGAAAATGCTTTGCATATCTGGCCAAGGGGTAATTTTATGCTAATTGCTTTGCCTAATTTGGAAGCAAGTTTTACCGTCACTCTATTCTTACCCTACATTGGTGATATAAGTTTTGCCAAATTAAAAACTAAACCCGATATAGAAGCATTTTTTAAAACTTACTTTAAAGATACGATTGACCTAATCGACGATTACGCCGATAATTTCCTAAATTCTCCTACTGGCCATATGGTTACGGTCAAATCTGACCCATGGAGTATCGGCGATAAGGCTCTATTAATTGGCGATGCGGCTCATGGGATCATTCCTTTTTATGGCCAGGGTATGAATTGCGGTTTTGAAGACGTTAGTGTACTGGACTCTTTACTTGGGTCAAACAATGATACTTTAAGTAATTTAGACCTTACCAGTTTATTTGCCGAATTTTTTGCCAAGCGCAAGCCTAATTGTGACGCTATAAGCGATATGGCGTATGAGAATTTTATTGAAATGCGCGATAAAGTTGGTGATACAAAATTTTTATTCTTTAAAAAAATAGAAGCTGTCCTTGAACATAAGTTTAAAGGTGAATACTTTTCGCGCTATACTTTGGTCAGTTTTAGTAATCTGCCTTATAATTTCGCCAAATTAATGGGTGAAGTCAATTATGAGATTTTAAACGAATTGGCTCAAAATATTTCTGACCACAACGAAATAGACTTTGATTTAGCCAGTGAATTGATTAAGTCTAAGACAAAACCTTTGATAAATAAATACGCAAGTGAATTAAAAGACTTAATAAACGACGACCCTTATAAACAGAATAAATAAAATTAGCCATAATTTAAACCAATGAACGATTTTGAATGTCTAAAAATTATTGTAAGTGGTAAAGTTCAAGGCGTTTTTTTTCGACAATCGACGCATAAACTGGCTAATGACCTTAAGCTAATGGGTTATGTTAAAAATCTGGCCACTGGCGACGTCGAAATCTTAGTTTATGGTAGCACCGATAATATTACGCGGCTCTTGTCTTTTGTTAATATAGGTCCACCGTCTGCTTACGTTTTTAGGCTAAGGCTTAGCGTTGCCGACGGTAAATCGTTCGATTATACTGATTTTAGAATAGAAAGTTAGTAGCTATTTTTCCATATCTGGTAAAAAGTCGTTATTATGTTCTATCTGCGAAATGTAAGATAGGCGTCTGCGCTCAGCTTCGGAGAAAGAACTCGATTCTGTGGTTAAAAGCTTTATCATACTTAAGGGTATGATATGTTTTTCGTAGTCGCGGTCATTGGGGTTGTCTTCGTTGCCGTACGATTCAATTTCGAGATAATCGTGACCAATTCTAAATATACGGCCGATGATAACTGAATTATCCATGAAATGCACTCTAACCCATGATTTATTATCAGCCAATTTTTCCATCCGTAATTTTAAATTCATGACCATAATTAACTCCTAAATGTATTTTAGTTAAGTTCTCAGAATTTTTCTGACAGCTTCAATTTAGTTATTGCAAGAATAACTAGAAAACTTCGTGAAAAAGCATCAGACTCACCATTGACAATTATAGCAAAGTTGTCAAGAAAATCAACGATCATTAGCAAATATTAATTCTAATTTAATTTTTGTTGTAAACCAAAATTTTATTTCAATTTTAATCTTTTTTGCCGTTTCAATACTTCAAATAAATCCAAGCAGGTTAAACTTAATTTATCTATGGGTAAATTAAAGTTAAGGCTAGCTATAAAATTTGAGCTCAAAAATTAGAGGTCAAGACATTTATGAAAAATCATAGGTATTTTAACAGACAACTTAAACCTTTGACGGCTATTTTATTAATAGTTTCATTTATTTTAACTGCCTCCGTTAAAGCTAACGAAGAATGTTACATACTAACGCAAAAGAGTCAGTCTTTGGGTGATTTGTACTTGTACTTATGCCAAGATGCCATCAAGGTTTTTATCCCGAAGCGCAATTATGGAATGATTTCTAGAGCCCCAAATTGGCAGATTGTTTTGTTCAATACTTCAACTAAAAAGTATTTTATAACTAATATGGAAAAATTCAAGGGTAATTTTGCTGGTAAATTGGTAGCTTTTAAAGGCGACGCGGATACTTCTAAAAACTGGATTGCCCGAAAATCATCGGTAATTTGCGGTTTAGCGGCTAGGGAGTATTGTTTGGAAAACATAAACACAAAGTCCAATATAACTAATTATCGTGGTGTTAGAAGGAATGTCGCTAATTTGAAAGATATAAATTATTGGGTATGCGAAAAAATTAATATAAGTGACAAAATCTCGCAAATGCTGACCAAATTTTACGGGCTACCGGATATTAAATTTTTGCCCTTAAAACTTGATTACGTAAGTACCAATAATGAAACGACTAATGTTTTAACCACGTACAGGATTAATAAATATCTAGCACCATTGAATTATTTTAATATCCCAAACGGTTTCTTGGCTGTGGCTAGCGAGTCGGAAGTTCTGTTAGATAACGAATCACAGCAAATGATAAACGATTTGGCCAAGGATTTGGGTAATTCTGACCCAACTGTTATTGATTCGTTGACTAAGAAAGTTAGATGATAATTATTCGCTTCAAACTATGAAATTACAGCTTAAACTATCGCATAAAGGAATAATATTAGTAACTGTACCGTTAGTTTTTGCAACTGTGTTTTTGCTCATTTTAACACTGCTATTAAACCAGGCTGAAAAAGAAATCCAGGCTCAAATAAGAGCCAAGGCTCTGGTGACCGAAGCAGGAGAACTGCAAAAGTCCTTTTACGACGCTGGTGTGGCTATGGCTGGCTATAGTATTACTAAAAGCCCACTATTTGCTGATAGATTCGATAATATTCTAAAACAAATACCCAAGATTTTGGATAGTTTAAATTCTCTGGTCGGTGATAACCCCAAACAGCAACAGATATTAGCCGAGTTAAAATCTATCGCTAATTCAGCCTTGAAAATTCTGTCTGAGGCTAAGACGGCTTTGGCTACCGATGAAATCGATATAGCTCAAATGAAGTCGCGCAATGTTTACCAGCAGGCCAGAGCCTTAACCGATAAATTAAAGGTTACCATTAATGATTTAACAGCCGACGAAGAGCAACTTGTAAATAAAAAAAATAGTCCGATAGATTCAAAATTACAGGTTAAAATTTTCCTGGCCATAGGCTTTTTGATAAATATTATAATCGCCGTATTGCTAGCTTTATTTTTTAGCAAAGGAATCGGTAAACGTATTGAAATTTTAACCGATAATTCTATCCGATTAGCTAGAGGTCAGGAATTAAATGCACTAGTATCGGGTAACGATGAAATTGCTCAGTTAGATAAAGTTTTCCATGCTATGGCTGTAAATTTACAAGAAGCCATGGAAAAAGAGCGGGCTATCGTTGAAAACGCAGCTGATGTGATTTGTTCGATCAATTCAGAAGGAAAATTTTCGGCTATAAGTCCAGCCTGTAAAGAGTTGTGGGGTTATAGTCCTGATGAACTTTTAGGCCGTAAATTTGTCGACCTCGTTTGCAACGATGATTTGCCAGAAACCATAAAATCTGCCCGTCAAGTCCGGCAAAGTAAAGTTACCACAGCCTTTGAAAATAGAACTTTAAAAAAAGACGGTAGTCTGGTTACCGTTTTATGGTCAGCTTACTGGTCAGAACGTGAGCGGTCCATGTTTTGCGTGGCCCATGATATAACGCAGCGTAAATTGGCCGAAGAGGCTATTAAAGCAAGCGAAGAGCGAATTAGAACTATTATTGAAAACATGATGGTGGGTCTATTAATAATTACGCCAAGTGGTATTATAGAAGCCGTTAATCCGTCTAGTGAGAGAATTTTTGGGGTTACGGCTAAAGAACTAGTAGGCAAACATATATTGGCTTTGTTTAGTGAATCTCGTTTTATGGATTACAGTAAAGACTATGATAGAAATCAGTTTTTAGAAACGTTTTTTACCAAGTCTTTAAATCGGGTTGGTGAATTTGACGCCATAAAACTAATCGGTAATGACGAAGATTTCCCGGTTGAAATTTCTTTAACCGAGTTTAACGTTGGCGGAAGTTTAAAATTTATGGCCAATATACTCGACGTTTCGGAACGCAAAGAATTGGAAAAAATGAAAAAAGAATTCGTCGCTACCGTATCCCACGAATTACGCACACCGCTTACTTCTATTCGTGGGTCGTTAACCTTACTGTCAGTTGGAGCTTTGGGTGTTTTACCCGAAGGTGTCAAAAAAGTAGTTTCGATAGCCGAACGCAATACGATAAGACTTATTGGCTTGATCAATGATATTCTTGATATTGAAAAACTAGAAGCTGGCAAACTTGATATGGTCATGGACGATTTAGCTTTAAGCAATGTTATAGAAAGGTCACAAGAATCGGTCAAGTCATTTGCCGAACAGCATGGTGTCAATTTAATCATGGCTCAAACGGATATCAAAGTCCACGCTGACGGAGATAGGTTAGTCCAGGTTTTAGTCAATTTACTATCTAACGCTTGTAAATTTTCACCTAAAGGTGGCAATGTAAGGGTAGACGTTATTGACATTCCGAACTGGGTGGAAGTTAGGGTAATCGATCAAGGCCGCGGTATTCCTGAAAAATTCAAGAATTTACTGTTTCAGAAATTTCAACAGGTTGAAGCTTCGGATTCCAGGAAAAAAGGAGGTACGGGTTTAGGTTTGGTAATTTGTAAGGGTATAATCGAGCAACATGGTGGTATAATTGGGGTGGATAGTGTTGAGGGTCAAGGTAGTACTTTTTATTTTAGAATACCTAAAATAAAAGAGCCTACCGAAATTAATAAAGTAATCCTAAAGCAGGCTTAACGCATGAAAGTACTTATAATCGATGATGATGAGGATAGCCGGTCAATAGCCCGCTTAAGCCTAGAAAGTCTTGCCAATGCGCAGGTAAGCGAAGCGTCTGGCGGTCAAGAAGGTTTTGACCTGGCTAATAGCGATAGACCTGATGTTATTTTGCTCGATTTACTAATGCCAGAAATGGACGGTCGCCAGACGTTTCAGTTATTAAGGAGCAACGCTAATACAGCCAGCATACCTATTATATTTTTGACGATCAAAGGTATGTTTGACGAGTTTGATGATTTAAAGGCTAATAGTGATGTCTTAGTAGATTTAATCGTTAAACCTTTTGACCCAACTTTTTTAGCTCAGCAGATTCAAAGAATTTTAATATAAAAATAATTAAAAAACTTAACCCTTGAGTTGCAATTAAGGGTAAAATATTAATAGTAAATATAATACACTTGGCGTCCCTTTTTTAATTCGTAGGTGATAAATGAAAGTATTAATTATTGATGATGAAGAAGATACTCGCTCTATAGCTAGTATGAGTCTGAGTCTGCTTGGCGGGATAGACGTTATTGAGGCAGATTCTGGCGCTGAAGGCATAAAAAAGGCCTCTAGTGAAAACCCGGACGTCGTATTACTTGACATGATGATGCCGGTTATGGACGGGGCCCAAACTTTAAACCAGTTACTTACTAACGAGCAAACCAAACACATCCCTGTTATTTTTCTCACTGCCAAAGCTATGTCGACGGAAATCGACCGATTGAAAAGGCTAGGCGCTAAAGGTGTCGTTACTAAACCATTTGACCCGACTATGTTGGCTTCTCAGGTGCAGGCTATTTTGGAGTCGTAAATAATCTATGCAGGCTTGGCAGAGTTCGTTTAAAGAAATTCAAGAACAGTATTTAAAAAACTCGAGAGAAAGAGTTAGTAATTTAATTGAATTACTAAGCCTGGTCAATCAAGACCCGGAAAATTACCAAATATTGAAAAAGCTAGCCCATCATTTTCATGTTTTGGCCGGTTCAGGAACGATGTACGGTTTTCCCAAAGTTTCTCAACTAGGCTTAGATGGTGAAAAATTTTGCGAACAGTATACGTCTAAATCTTATTCTACTAGCTTAAAACCAATTGATACGGAAAAATTGAAAGAGATTATAAATGGTATAGTAGCAAGTTTTGAGAACTCAGCTGGTACCACTCAAACTACCCCTGATACTTTAAACATAATTGGTAATACACAGAAAAAACTAGCCAGTAAAAGTACCATTTTATTTGTCTGCGATAATCCTGAAGAATCGATTCTAATTCGTGAACCTCTCTCTAAACTGCCATGCGATTTGTTGATCTCGACGACTTTGAATCATGCTTTGAACGAACTAAGAAAAACCAAAGTTAGTGCGATGATTATTAAACTCCCTCATATTAGTGGCGACGTATACGATTTTGTAGAAAAAATCAGGTCTAACGAAACACTTAAAGACTTGCCAGTTTTGTTTGTAAGTGACCGGGCGGAATTCTTAGATAAAGTGCGTTCGATACATTGTGGCGCTGACGGGCATTTTGATTTTAGCCTTAACCAACAAGCTTTTACTAATAGATTGTTGCATTTATTAAAAAAACAATCGCGTGACCCTTATAAAATATTATCAGTAGAAGACGATATAGACCAAGCCGCTTTTATAAGGGTGTTTTTAGAGTCGGTTGGTTATCAAGTTAAAACCTGTCCCCATCCAAAAGATTTTGAAAATACTTTGTCGTCTTTCCAGCCCGACTTAGTGCTATTAGACGTTAATTTACCAGAGGTTAACGGTTACGAATTGGCTAAATATTTACGTCAGGATGAGCGCTATGCCACTTTGCCAATTTTATTTTTAACTACCGAATCAAAATTAGAAGCCAGGGTCGAATCGGCCTTATCTGGAGCTGACGACCATTTGGTCAAGCCAGTGCCACCAGCTTTGTTACTTTCTTCGGTCTCAGCTAAATTAGAGCGGTCAAGCTTTTTAAAATCGTTACTGCAAAAAGACGCTTTGACTCAATTGTTGAATCACTCAGCGCTTATGGAATTTGCCAAAAAACTTATATCCAAGGCCAACCGTAATAATCTGCCTTTGGTTTTAGTAATGTTTGACCTCGACTTTATGAAATTAGTCAACGAAAAATACGGTTTTACGACTGGTGACAGAGTTTTAAATAATTTGGCTAATTTATTAAAAAAACGCATCCGTCAGTCAGACGTTGTTGCCCGCTATGGCCTTGATGAATTTGCCATTATAGCTGAAGGTATTAACCTAGAAGAGGCATTGGCTTTGTCTAATCGTATAGTCAAGGAATTTGCCGCAATTAAGCAAAGTGTGGCCAATCAGCCCGGCTTTTTTGTAACTGTAAGTGCTGGTATCAGTTTGTTTGACCAAAATAATATGAATTTGGTTAAATGGTTTGAATGCGCCAACCAAGCTCTTAAAATAGCTAAAACATCTGGTCGAAATCAGGTTATAGTTTATGACAGCAATAAATCAAATTTGAGTTTATTTTCTTGATTTTTTAGTCTACAAATTCACTATCTGTTTTTTTTTGCTAATTGTTTTATTGTTATATCGTGTTGATGTTTTTCAAAGCGTAAAATTGCCCAAGTTTTATGATAGCGTCAAAATTACCTTTTTTGGCTGCTTCATAGTACAGTTCTTCCGCTTTGGAAAAACTTTGGCTAGCTCCGCCGATACCTTCTAAATACATTTGAGCCAGAAGGTACTGCGCACTTGGGTCATTTTTGGAACTGGCCTTTGATAATAGGTCAAAGGCTTTAGTGTAATCCTGATTAACGTTATCACCGTTAAAATATAATTTACCTAAAACCGTCTGTGCCTTTTCGTCATTTTGCAAACTAGCCTTTGTCAGTAATTCGACACCTTTTTTAGGGTTATCTTTAACAAAGATACCTCTTAAATACAATACCCCAAGGTCTCTTTGAGCCCTTGAGTAACATTGGTTGCTCGATAATTCAAGCTCTTTGATGGCCATATCAATATTTTGTTTGACACCACTGCCTTTTAGATACATAAACGATAATTCATACTGAGCCTCAGATAGGTTTTGTGAACTAGCTTTATTAATAAGGTCGAACGCTTTTTTGGGGTCTTTCTTGACCACTTGTCCATTTAAATACAACATCCCCATTACTAATTGAGCGTAAGAACTGGTATTAACGACTTTATTTAGTAATGATAAAGCTTTTTCGTTATCCTGTTTGCAGCCAATACCAGACAAATAAAACTGTGCTAACGATACTATACCTATCGGGTCGTTTTGCTGGCTTGCTTCCTTAGAATATTCAAAGGACTTTTCATAGTTTTGTTCGACTAATTTACCGTCGTAATACATGGTACCAAGCGAAACTTTGGCATAAGGGTCATTTAGTTTTTCAGCCTTAGTATAAAAGTCAAAAGCCTTTTGAAAATTGACTTCTACACCTTGTCCTCTATAATACATGTCACCTAGGTAGCACAATGCTTTTGAATTACCTAATTTGGCGGCTTTATTGAACCAATAATACGCTTTTGTATAATTCAGTGGTACATTATCGCCCATGTAATATTTGAAGCCGAGGTCAAACTGAGCTGTAGCATTATTACTGCTAGCCAATTTTTCAAGTTCAATTAAACTTGTGTTGTGATTATTATCCTGCGCTTGAACATAATTTGGCAGTAAAAAAGCCAAACTTATAAATAGCATAAACAGTTTCTTGAGCTTATTAAAAGTTGTCACGTTAATCTCCTTGGTTTATAGTAGGAATATGTATTAAACACGTAAAGACAATTTTATGACTCGGTATTTTCGTTATCTTTAGCTGTTGGATTTTCAGATGAATCGCTACTTTCTGATTCAGATATGTCAATTCTTTCACCACATACCGGACAGAAATTCTTATCTAAGCTAATATCACTTTTACAAGATTTGCATTTTGAACCTGGTGTCGTTCGGTAACCAGCTTTAGCTTTAGCTTTTTGACTGGCTGGGGCATTAGGGTCGTTTTGCGCTTTGATTTTATTTAACTCTTCATTAAGCAAAAATATTTCATCGTCAATTTTATTGATATCTTTAACTTTTAATTTAATTTCTTCTTCGTTCAAGCTATCGTTTTTGTTAAATTTATTAAGTACATACCTGCCGATATCAATTAATATTGTGAGCCGTTTTCTCTCTAAGTCTTTGATTTGATTATTTAAGTTGAAAGTTTGCAGCATATCTTGAGATAGGTTTTTGACTTGATTGACTTCTTTGGTTATTCCTTGAAAGATTTCTTCGATTATGGCCATATAGTTTTTCTCCTCATTTAAAATAATTAAATACTGGCTAGATTTTTAGCAATTTTAACCTGATTTCGACCGTTTTTTTTAGCTTCGTAAAGTGCTTCATCAGCCAGATTGAAAAGGGATTCCATGTCGTTTGCTTGGGTTGGGTAACTGGCTAGACCAAGGCTGGCTGATATTAGTCCTGGACCATCTATATACACTTCATTTATTAATTTTCTTATTCTTTCAGCAATTTGTAAGGCCATTTCGCCATCGGTATTAGGAAGTATAAGGCAAAATTCTTCGCCACCGTATCTGGCTGTAAAATCATTGGTCCGGCAGTTGTTTTTTAGTACTTTGGCAATTGCTATTATGGCTTCATCACCATATTTATGGCCAAAATTGTCGTTAATTTTTTTTAGATGGTCTAAATCAATTACAATCAACGATAATATTTCCTGGTATCTTCTGGCTCGTTCAAATTCTTTGGTTAGCGCTTCGTTAAAGCTTCGACGGTTAAAAATTCCGGTTAAACCGTCTGTTACTGCCTGCTGTTTAATAACGTCACGCAAATAGGCGTTTGTTAAAGTTACACCTAAAATGCCTGATAATGTCGTTAATAATGATATTTGGTCAATTGACCAATTGACATTGTTATCGATGTTATTTAGAATAAGCACTGCTTGCGTTGTATCACCGGAAATTATGGGAATTATTAAACTGGAATTTAAATTGAGTTCACTCACAAAATCTTTGTTTATAGAATCTAGACCTTCGATACTATAAAATTCTTGCGGTGATTTTAGTTTAAATAAAACTTCTACTAAATCATTTGTGTAAGTATGTTCAAGTATTTTGGCTATAGAATTATCTGAGTTTCCAGTAAACTCAAAAATATTATTCTTGAGTTTATTTTCGATATTTTTACTTAGGATTAAAATACAATTACTTAGATTATATTCCTTGCCAATAGACCCGACAATTGCGTTAGCCACATCTTCAATCTCTTGATATTCTGCGGCTTTACTGCTAATAAAATAAATTATTTTTTCACGGCGTAAATTTTCAAAAATAAAACAGTCTTTGTAATTTAATTTATTGATTATATTTCTGGTATCTTCGGTTAATTTTAAATTTTGGTTTTCTAAATCTTCGTATCGGTTTCTTAGTCTATTGGTTGCATTCCTTAATTCATTAAATTCGTATACATTGCTAAAAGCTTTGGCTAATGGGAAAGAATTTAATAAATTGATTAATTTTTCACGGTCTAGAGTTTTTAATTCATTAAAAACTAAACCACCTAACAATTGGTTTTCGAAATTAAATACTTGATACAAAACAGTTTTTGTTTTGTTCTTAATATCAATTATTTTGTTTAAATCAGTTAAACTAAGGTTCGATTCTATAAAGTCTTGTTTTATGAAATATTTACTGTCGCCGTAATTAATTATTTCTCCCACGCTTTCTAAATCTGGGTCGTAAAAAAAAACTTGCAAAAAAATTAATGAATCATCTATGGTTTTAAAAAATTGCCATAAATTTTCACCGAATTTGCTAAACTCAAGGTCTAGTAATAAATTAGCTTTATAATCAAGTAAATTTAATTGTGGATTAGAATTTGAAGTGATATTCATTATAAGTAACTAAAAGGGCTTTTAGAATTACAATAGACAAATTTACGAAAACTTTCACCTATTTAAAATTTATATACCCTTTAAAATTATTTCTTAACCATAAGTTTTAATATTTTTAAGTTTTTAACTGGCTTGTTTTGATTAGTTATTTACTAATTCTCGAGCCCTTTTAGCTGCCAGAACGACCGCCTTGATTAATGTGACCCTAAGTTTTCCCTCTTCCAGCTCCATTAGACCATCGATTGTGCATCCAGCTGGCGTTGTTACCATATCTTTAAGCAAGGCAGGGTGAGATTTTGAGCTTAATACCATGGAAGCAGCTCCCAACATAGTTTGGGCTGCAAGTTTGGTTGACACTTCACGAGAAATTCCAAGTTTGACGCCAGCTTCTGCCAAAGATTCGATAATCACATAAAGGTAGGCTGGTCCACTAGCTGATAGGGCTGTTACCCCGTCCATTAGGTATTCGTCGACAATTACGGTTTCGCCTACGACTTCGAAAATGGAGCTAGCCAATTGTAAATCTTCTTTGGAGCAGTTGGCTGAGGCGCTCAGAGCCGTCATACCTTTATTAATTACACAAGGTGTATTGGGCATAGCCCTTATAATAGGAATTTTTTCGGTTAGCCTCTGGGCTATAAAATTTGTTGTAATACTGGCAGCTACAGAAATTATTAGTTTAGACCCATCAATATATGGGTTGATTTGAGTCATTAAGTCAGACATATTTTGCGGTTTAACTGCAATAATCAAAACGTCACTATTTTTTACCAAATTAATATTGTCGTTGCTGACGTTTATGTTAAAAACCTTTTTTACTTTTTCAATCGATTCCAAGTGGTTGACTGTGCCAATGATATTATTGACAATACCAGGATTATTTTTAATAAGTCCAGAAATTATGGCCTGTCCTAATTTACCTACGCCAATTACGCCAATTTTTTTTGTAACTTCCATTAAAAACCTCTCTTTTATTAATATTGTTAACTTTTTATACTTAAGATTAGCATTATTTTTTAAATTTTACTTAATAAAAATGTTTGATGGTGCAAAATTTACGCTAGTTAACCTCGAAAAATAATATAATTGTGTAAAATCATTTAAGTTTGAAAATTTTTATGGTTGGGAACAAATGACTTGTTAGATTTAAAGGAGAATAAGTTGTGAAGATATCCAAATTTATGTTTATATTTAGTTTAGTGCTTTGTCAAGTGACGCCTAGTTTTGCTGAAAGTAGCAGCGAACCAATGGATATGATTGGCAATACGGCAGCTATTCCGACACGGGTTAGTGGTGTCGCGGCTGGAATGTTATTAGGTTGTCCAATAGCAGCTCTTAGGTATTCGTTAAAAAACTATGTAAATTACACCGAAGTTTCAGCGGATAAAGTAGGTTCAAAAATTGGCGGTAAAGACAATGGGCCAACTTGTGCTGTGGTTAGTTTAGCCACTTTACCAGCTGGTGTAGTTGTTGGTTCCTTACAAGGTGTTTACTATGGTACGAAAAACGCCTTTACCCACGGTTTTAACGAACCATTTAATGCTGATTCGTTCACGCTTGGTAGTTTAGACGAAAAATAAAAATTGAGTAGATTTTAATTGATTAAACAAAAAGCAAGGCATGCGAATTTATGTCTTGCTTTTTTTGATCACATATTTATTACTTCAAAAACTGCTATCATGCCATTTTATACTTTTGTAAAATCTGAGCTTTGTGGAAACAAAATATTGAATTTATACGTCCATATTAAAATATGATTAATTCAGGATGCAAATAACTTAAGGAGTTCGATATGGCGAAAATACTTTTAGTTGAAGACGAATTAGACCTTGCCATGCTAATCAAAAATTGGCTTACCTCAGAATCTCACTTAATTGAAATAGAAAATGATGGACAAGAGGCCATGTACCGGCTGTCGATAAATTCTTACGATTTGATAATATTAGATCTAATGCTACCAAACCTAGACGGCGTCAGGATTTGTCGCCAATTTAGAGAAAAACAAGGTTCTATTCCTATACTCATGATTAGTGCCAAAAATACAATCGACGATAAAGAAGTCGGGTTAAATGCTGGAGCCGACGATTATTTAACTAAACCATTTCATTTAAAAGAATTAGCAGCCAGAGTTAGAGTCTTATTGAGAAGGCCTCCACAAATGCAAAATCAAAAACTTACAGTTGGCGAAATTACTTTAGATACGCTTGCTTGTACCGTAAGTAAAGGCGAACAAGTTGTCCATTTATTGCCAAAAGAGTACCGTTTGCTAGAGTTCTTAATGCGTCATCCCAATCAGGTATTTTCATCTGAATCTTTATTTATGCGTGTTTGGGAATCTGATACTGCTGCTAGCCTTGACACTGTCCGAGGTCATATTATGAGAATTCGCAGTAAACTTGATGATTCAGCGCAAGACTCGATAATTCAAACTGTACGCGGATTAGGTTATAAAATTCGTAACTAATTAAGATGATTACATGCTTTATAAATTAAGACTCAGATTAACGCTATGGTTTGTTAGTCTTTCTATTTTGCTGTATTTAATCTTAAGCATTTTATTTATATTGGTATTTAATCATTTACTTACCGATTTGTTGAATGAAGAATTAAGAGGATTACTGCGAGAAATCAGACCATCTATCGTCTATATTGATAATAAGCCGACTTTAAAAACTTGGGCCAGTGTTGCAAAATCTTTTTCAGTTAAATTGCTTGCTACTATACAACTTTATGGAGCTGATGGCAAGTTACTAGAAGAATATGGACCAAGTGGAGCTAAAGGTCTGTATAAAGGTGTTATTAATTTTAGACCTAAGCAAGATTTGCCAAGCATTTTATCGTATTACCGGGATTTAGAAATCAACGATAAATATTGTGGCTTTTTACAAATTCAATTGTCGACTAAAACAAGAGACGATGCGCTTAACAGGTTAACCTGGACGATTGCTATCATTGCGCCATTTCTGCTAGCTGGCTTGGGTATAACCGGTTATTTCTTCTCGGCTACGGCTATTGAACCAACTGAAAAGAGTTTTCAGGTCCTACGCCAGTTTATGGCCGACGCTGGCCATGAATTAACAACACCTTTAACAGTAATACAAGCTTCAATAGAAACTATAGAAAATGGTCAGTCAACGAATAATATGGATCCTGAAATAATTTCTGTTATGCTACGCTCAATTACTAGAATGTCAGATTTAGCCAGAGATTTAATGCTGTTGGCTAAAATGGAAATACCGCAACTAGTGTTAGAAATGAAACCAGTTAGCTTGGCAAATGTATTGAAAATTATTTATCTCGATTTTAAAGAATCTTTTGAACAAAAACGTATTAATTTTAACCTTACTATAAATACTGAAAAATCAATTTTAGCTCATGAAGAATCTATAAGAGCGCTTATCAATAATTTATTGCAAAATGCTTTAAGGTATACTGATAACGGTGGTAGTGTAAGTTTAAGTCTGGAAGAAAAAAATAACCACATAATACTTAAGGTTAAGGATACCGGAATTGGTATTCCGAAAGAAAATATACCTTATATTTTTAATCGTTTTTATCGTGTGGAAAAATCAAGGTCTAGAGCACAAGGAGGTTCTGGTCTGGGATTGGCCATTGTTAAAGCTGTCTGTGAAGCGCATAATGCTTTAATTAAAGTTGATAGCGACATAAATATTGGTACTACTTTTACAGTCAGTTTTGCAATTATAACATAGATTTAAAAATTTGTACTTAATTGACTATTGTAAAAGCTTGCTGTAAAAGGTATAACTCTTTAACTAGAGTTATCAGTGGCGTAAATATTGGTATTATTTATAGTGTCAGTTTTGTAATTAAAAAATAGATTTAAAAATTACTATTATCGTTACTAGAATTATTGCCGTTCTGATCTTGCTTTATTTTCATCATTAGTTGAAGTTTTTTACCACGGTAGGCTGCTAAATCTTGTAAATCGGCCTGACCTAATTTTCGGCTAGCGTCCCAGACCATTGCATAATCTTGAACGGTTGATGATTCATCGAGAGCTTTTTTTAATAAATAACGGTTTAAATCTGGCATTTCAAAACTTTGCACACTGGTAAGTAGTATACAAAGGCTGCGGGTATTGTTATCATCGTCGATTAGAGCTTTTAACATTTTGTGGCATAAATCGTCCATACCAAATGCTTTGGCTTTATTAGCGTATTCGATACCAGCTGGAACAGTATTTATTAAATTAAAGGCTTTTTTCATACTTAATTGGGCAATATCATTTAAAGCAAATTCCTGACATTTTACGCATAGGTCGTAAAGAGATTGTGGGGTATTTTCTTTGGCCAGTAAATTACTTATGGCTTCTTTGGTAACTTCGTAGAAGTCGAAGGATCTGGCTATTTTAGTAACCTGAAGAATATCACTTTCACTTTGGGCTAATTTCAAGGCTTTTTCTAGGCATTGCCTACGTATATCTATAAAAGGATAGCCGAAGTCTTTGGTATATTCGACGATTGTTAGGCATTTATCGACAGAATTTGCGTTGTTTAAGACATCGTTTAATAATTCATTGGCTCTTTGAGAATTATGGTTGGATATCAAACTTTTAGCCTTACGTAATTGCTTTTTGGTTATCTCATCTATGTATAGTGGCGAATTTTTATCCACTGTTTTAGCCAAACTAAAACCAAAGCATAAATTTAAACTTATAGCTATTAATAAGAGTCTTGATATTTTCATATTAGTTTTAATAAAATTAAATTAATAAGCTAAAATAAACAAATATTACTCAAGCATAAATACTAATTCGGTTTTACCGATGGTAATGCAGTCGCCAGGCTTTAGCAGTTTTCGCTCGACCAAATCCTCGCCGTTATACAAGGTTCCATTGGTGCTTTCAAGGTCTTCGACGTAATATTTACCCTGCATCAATACCACTCGGGCATGATGTCTTGAAACATATTGGTCTTCCATTAAATACACGGCGTTGGACTCATCGCGACCGATTTTGTTGACAGAATTTTCCAGATTATACCTTTGATTTGTTAGTTTATCAAGCAAATAAGCCTGTCCACGGACTGATGGCTTTGTTTTATTTGAAGATTCCGACATAACTTTAAAATCCTTTAATTATAATAATTAATTATAAACAAATTATTTTTTCCCGTTTTCGTGACTTTCGTCAAAATAATTAACGACGACAACGGTGACATTGTCTGGCGCCCCACCGGCTCTAGTTTCTTCAACCAATTCTTTGGCTAGTTCATTGGGGTCATGATGTTTAGAAACTATTCTGGCGATTTGCTCATCGAGTAAGACGGTAGTTAAACCGTCAGAGCAAATTATAATCCAGTCATTGGGTTCTAAAGCTACTGGGTTAAAGTCAATCTCCACTTTTTCGTCGTGACCTAAACACCTGGTTATAAGGTTTTTATATGGGTTTATACGTGCTTGTTCTTCAGTAAGCCTGCCGGCTCTAACCATTTCTTGAACCACCGAATGGTCATTAGTCAGAAGTCTGTGTTTTTTGTTGCGGACCAAATAAGCTCTAGAGTCCCCTACGTGCCCAATCAACAAAGAATCATTATCGACGACAACTCCAACCACTACAGTAGTTCCCATACCTTTGTAACTGGCGTCTTTTTCTGATTGATTATAAATTTCTTCATTAGCAGCGCTAATTGAATTTTCAATCCAGGCCTTGACAAGTTCCATGTCCGCATAGCTTGGAGCTTGCGACTTGAACTTGGCTTCAATAGCCTCAACAGCTAAGGAGCTGGCTTTAGCTCCACCTAAAGCACCACCCATCCCGTCAGCAACCACATAAACCCTTTCATTAGGACTTATGTAATAATTATCCTCATTTTTTTGTCTTTGGCACCCTACGTCAGTTAATGCAGCGCAACGCCACTTAAGCATTATGTATCTCCATAAAAAAACTCACTTACTAATAGTAACAAAAAATATTAAAAATAGATCCATTTAATAAAAGCCATTAATTAATTATTTAAATATATTTTATTAAATTTATAAAAATGTTTAATTGACCAAATAATTTATATATTTTAACATTGTTTTCTAGCCCTTTTGAACAATAATATTAGGAATCAAATCCTTTACAACTTCAAAAATTATATATTCAATATTGGTTTTGTCTTTAATAGAAATTAAAAAGCCGCTCAAATAATAAGTGGTCTTAAATAGCAAATATAACTGAGGTGGTATTGACCAGTTGTTGTCTAGTTCTTTTAGAAGTTTAAACAACTTATTCATATCGTTTGATTGAAAGTTGTTTTTTTCTTTCGAATGGACGATGATTCCAAGAATCTCTTTAACAGTTTCTGGATTAACACCAGTACAGATTATATTTAATTCGTATAATATGTCTGTGGCTTTATTTACGTCTTTGTTGATCGCACTTAAAATTAAATTAATTATTTTATGCCTGACGTCGTTTTCTAGTTTACCCACAATGCCAAAGTCATAGATTACTAGATCGTTACTTGAACTTATGCCTATATTACTTTCATGAGGGTCAGCGTGAAACAGGCCATATATTAAAGCTTGTTGCAGATAACAAGAAAAAGTTTTAACAATAAAGCTGTCAATATTTCTTTTAAGGGTAATTTGGGAAATTTTGGCTGATTCTATATATTCCATACAAATTATATGGCGCCCAGTCAAATTCCAGATTATTTTGGGAATTTTGACATAGTTCAAAGATTTTAAATTTTGCCTTATTTCATTGGCATTTTTAGCCTCTTGGAGGAAGTTTAATTCGTCAAATAAAATACCACCCAGCTCGTCAATCAATTCAAAAAAATATTTTAGGTTAAGCTTGTTTATAAAGCCATTATATATAACTATCGAATACTTGACTAAAATTAGGTCGATATAAAATTGGCCAGGTAGGTATGGACGCTGTATTTTGACGACAATGGTTTCATTGCTATCTTTAAGTTTTGCCTTGTGAACCTGAGCAATACTAGCACTAGCCAATGCGATAGGTTCAAAATCGACAAAAATGTCTTTATACGACTGGTTAAAATCGTGTTTAAAAGCTGCGTCAATATTGGCTATAGGTTCAGCTGGGACTTTGTCAAGTAAAGTTTTTAGCTGGCAGGTTACTTCGGTACTTAAAAAGTCAGCCCGAACCGATAAAAACTGACCCAATTTTATAAAAAAAGGGCCCAGCTTAATGAATGAATCGGTTAATAATTGGCCAAGCTTGGTATTAAATTCACTAGTATTTAAGCTTTTTTTAGAATCAATTTTAAACTTGATAATTTCAAAAATAACCGCCAAAAAACTAAATAGTCGCTTTAAAAATAATTTATTGAATAAAAGCGCGTAACTTAGTTTTAAGTTACGCGGGTCATAAGTTCCCGAAAATGACCATTTGGAATTGATTAATGTGTTAACTTGCAATTAAATTTATTTAAAAGCTAGACAGATACTTTATGATTGGCTTTTAAATCAGACAATTCAGCCCTTAACGTCGCTATTTCAGCTCTCAATTCATTAATTTCTGAACTGTCGCCTAGAGCACCAAGTGAAAACTCGGCTACTTGACGTCTGATCGAATCGCGCACCTGGCTTTCAAGAATTTCTGAGCGATGCCATATTTGTTGGCTAATATCATTAGCCACTTTGGTAAATTTTTCTTTAGTCTCATGTAAATAATCGTTAGACTGACTTCGACATTCATCAGCTTTGATAGTGAATAAATCTAAATAGTCTTCAATACGTTCACGGCCAACTTCAATCGTTGCTTTAGATAAGAAAGCAACCTTTAATAATGTTTTAAGCACTTTTAGTCCCCCATTGGCTGAATTTAAGGTCAGTTAACTCTTTATACTACTATACTAACCTTTATGCCCGGGAAAGTCATTAAATTTTAATGAAAGCTTATAGATTTAATAAAAATGCGATACATAATTAATATTGTGCTTTAAATTACCAGAAATTATAAACTTAATATTAAATTTTAAGGGGTAAAAATTGATAATCACAAAACAAACCAATGTAAGTCTAATTTACGTTCCCATTCATTATGGAGGAGGACATTCTGGGGCCAGTCTTGGACCTGCGGCGGTCAAGGCTACGAATTTAAATAAACTATTAAATTTTCAGGGAATAACCGTTGTCGGTGAAGTCGACATCGAAGTCCCTAGTGTCGAAGATATCAATATTAAAAATCCTAAGTTGCGCTACCTTGACCAAATCGTCCAGGTCTGTAATTCGGTTGCCTTAGCTACGCAAAAAGCTCTTGAACAGGGTTCTTTTCCGGTTATAATAGGTGGCGACCATAGTTTTGCCATAGGCAGTATTGCTGGGGCTAGTAATTTTTATCGCAAGCAAAATAAAGAACTCGGTCTTATATGGTTTGACGCTCATGGCGATATGAATACGCAAGAAACCAGTCTCAGTGGCAATATTCATGGTATGCCATTGGCTAAGACGGTTGGCTTTGGTGACAGTAACTTAACCCAAATATACGGCTATAAGCCCAAAGTTAAATCTGAAAACACGGTTCTTATAGGTCTTAGGGATGTAGACGAGGAAGAAAAAAAGATAATCAAAAAAAGTGAAATTATTTCGTATACCATGTCTGACATTGACCATATAGGAATTAACGAAATATTGGAAAAATCTGTTAAGGCCTTAAATCAAAACGTCGAAGCTATTCATGTGTCTTTTGACCTTGACGTGATTGACCCACAATACGCACCTGGCGTTAGCACACCGGTTGATGGTGGGATTAATTTTCGCGAGTCTATGCAAATCATGTCATACTTAGCGCAATACGGCAAAATATGTTCGCTTGACATTGCCGAGCTAAACCCCTTAAACGATATTAAAAATAAAACGGGTGAATTAGCCTGCAATTTAATCTTGACCTGTTTAGGTAAAAATATGCTTTAATAAATAGTATAATTATAAATATGGTAAGTTTCAGTTCTGTAAATAGCCGAGGTATAAATTATGTCAGTTCAATTAGAAAAAAAACATGAAAAGATGATGGAAAAAATTCAAAATGGTGAAAAGTTGGAGTCACCAGCTGAAATTACTGATGAGTATAAAGAGCATTTGCTAACCTTACTTATTGCCCAGGCTGACTCTGAATTAGCTGGAGCTTACGGTTATATTCCGTGGATAGAAGGAGCCCCTAATGTAGCTGAAAAGCTTGTTATGGCCAATATTGTCAAGGACGAATGTCGCCATGCCAAGGCAATTTACGATTTAATCGACCGTTTTGGCATAAATGTTGACAAGTTGATTCATGAAGATAAAATGAAAAATCGCATGAAAGTATTTTACGAGCCCATCAGAACTTGGGCTGATTTGGTGATGTTCAATTTTTTAATGGACAGAGCCGCCGGACACCAATTGCAAGATGCGGCTCAATGCAGCTGGGGTCCTTGGTCGAGAGCCATGCAGCAAATCGAAAAAGAAGAATGGATGCATGTAAAACATGGTGAAACATGGGTTAAGAAGTTAGCTATCGACGTCAACCAAAAGGCAAAAATTCAAGAAGCCCTAGACTTCTGGTTTCCTAAGGTTAATCGGGTATTTGGCAAACCAGGCACCGATTCCAATAATGCTTTTCAAAAATTTAAACTTAAACAGCGCGACAACCATGAAGTAAGAGTCGCCTGGTATAAGGAAATCAAAGAACTATTAGAGTCTTATGGTTTGACTGTTCCTGATATTTCTGTTGTAGAAAGAAGCAAGTAATTAAATTTCACTAAAATGAAAAATTTAGATATCCTGGGTGTGACGAAAAATACTGAAGTCATAGTTAGTGATACCATGGTTGCTACATTAGGCGGTAGAGTAATTCATCCTTTGTTGTCTTCTTGCGCCTTGATCCAAGAAATGGAATGGGCATCTAGGTTAACTATAATCGATTATCTCGACAATGAAGAAGATGCCATGGGGACAAAAATAGTTTTGAATCACAGAAAACCCACTCCTGTAGGTATGAAAATTAAAATCTGCGCTACAATTATCGAAATTGAAGGTGAAAAAATTAACTGTAAAGTTGAAGCATTTAGCGATTTTGGGCTAATTGCTGATGGCTGCGTTGAACAGACCGTAGTAAAAAAAAACTGGCTTGAGGCCAAAATTCAAAAATTAAATACATTAGTTAAGGCAAATAAGGAGGACAATCATGATAAAAATGATGGCGATATACAAAAAACCACTAAATAAAGATGAATTTGATAATTATTATTTTAACACCCACTTACCGCTGGCCAGTAAAATGCCAGGTCTAAGGCGCGTTGAAATCGATAAAATATATGGAACTCCGTTTGGTGAAACTAACTATTATATGATCGCTAACATGTATTTTGATTCTAAAGAAGATTTAAATTCGGCCTTGTCTTCGCCCGAAGGAAGAGCCTGTGGTAAGGATCTTAAAAATTTTACAACCGATAACGTAGAACTCGTGTTTAGTCAGGTTGACAGTAATAACTAAGAATTTTTTATGGAGATGAAATGAATTCATGTACACTAACAGCTGATAAAACTATAAAATTCGAGCGTTTGATATACGAAAAAAAAGATTTTACAGCTAAAATAACTATTAATCGGCCTAAAGTATACAACTGTTTTGATTATTTGACTTTAAAAGAACTAGCCAAAGCCTATGAGGACGTAAGCTACGATGATAATATAGCCGTTTTGATAATAACCGGATCTGGTCGAGAAGCCTTTTGTACTGGTGCTGATTTAAAAGAACAGGCCACGTTTACGCTCGACCGAGGCGATAATTACTACAAGTGGATGTACGCTTTTATAGAAATGCACGACCGTTTGCGTAATATAGGTAAGCCTACTATTGCTCGTCTTAACGGCATGGTCGTGGGTGGTGGTAATGAATTGAACATGGCCTGTGATTTGGCTATAGCTAGTAATCATGTAACCATTCGGCAAGTTGGAGCCGCACGTGGATCGGTAGCAGCTGGCGGAGCTACCCAGTGGCTGCCTTTAATTGTTGGCGACCGTAGGGCCCGTGAAATATTAATGACTTGTGAGCCTATTTCGGCGCAAAAAGCTTTAGAATGGGGGCTGGTTAATGAAGTCGTTCCGTATGATGAGTTGGATAAAGCTTGCGAAAAACTGGCTCAAAAGTTATACAATAAGTTACCTGGCTGTATGCGTTATACCAAACAGCAATTAAATTTCTGGCGCGATTTTTCATGGGGAATGACGATTGGTCACGCTAGAGACTGGTTAACTGTTCATGCCAACGCCTATGAAACCAAGTATGGATTGCAGGCGTTTATCGATAAAAGTGAACTCGATTATGCAAAAGTTAGAGCCAGGCATGTTATGGGTGAATTACCATATCAAAATGCTATTGACTTAATAGTCTGTAAAAAATGTGATACTAAAAACCCCAGCAATTTTAAATTTTGTGGAAACTGTGGTAATGCTTTGATTTAAGGGAGTATTTTATGCAAACAAATTATGAATTTATTAAATCGTTAATCCTTGATGATTCAATAGGATTAGTAGAATTGAACCGTCCCAAACTTCTCAATGCCCTTAATATTGGTCTTATGAAGGAATTAGCTAAAGAGTTAAAGGAACTAGATGATAACGAAAACATAAAAGTCATAGTCTTGACTGGTAACCAGAAAGCCTTTGCGGCCGGAGCTGATATTGGCGAAATGGCAAATGAAGATACCGTCTCTATTATGCTCAAAGACAATTTCAGTACCTGGGATTCAATAGCCAATATCAAAACGCCAATTATTGCAAGTGTAAGTGGCTACGCTTTAGGTGGTGGCTTAGAATTAGTTATGACCTGTGATATCATTGTGGCTGGCGAAGACGCAAAATTTGGCCAACCAGAAATTAATTTGGGGGTTATACCTGGCGCTGGTGGCACGCAGAGATTAACTAGAGCCATTGGTAAATATAGAGCCAGTGAACTTATTTTAACCGGTGAACTGATTACAGCACGACAGATGTATGATTACGGTTTAATTAATAAGGTAGTTCCAAACGAACTATATTTAACAGCTGCTTTAACTATAGCTAGAGAAATAGCTAAAAAATCAAGGATTGCCTTAAGGCTTGGTAAGGAAGCAATAAATAAATCTTTTGATTTAAATTTGAAAGAAGGTCTAAATTTGGAGCGAAAAAACTTTTATATGTTATTTTCCTCACAAGACCAAAAAGAAGGGATGAAGGCTTTTATTGAAAAGCGCAAACCCCAGTTTGTTGGACGTTAAACTTAATTTTATTAAAGAGGTAAATATGACAGACCAAAATATTTTGACTTACGATGTTAAAGATAAAGTTGCTACTATAACATTAAACCGACCCGATAAACTAAACGCTTTTAACGATGAACTTACTTTTGCTTTACAAGACGCCTTAGATAGCGCCAATAAAGATAAAAACGTTCGCAGTGTTATTTTGACCGGATCTGGTCGTGGGTTCTGTGCTGGTCAGGATTTGGCCAGTCGCAATATAAAGGATAATGATACGAGTTTTAATCTAGGTGACTCGATTCGCAAACGCTATAACCCTATAATAATTAAAATTAGGCGCATAGAAAAACCAATTATTGCGGCGATTAATGGGGTTGCAGCCGGAGCTGGAGCTAGTCTTGCCTTTGCCTGTGATTTTAAACTATGTGTTAGTAGTGTAAAATTTATCCAATCGTTTAGTAAAGTTGGTCTTGTACCAGATTCAGGCTCAACATTTATGCTTCCAAGACTAATCGGCCTTACTAAAGCTTTCGAGCTTATGCTTTTAGCTTCGCCGTTAACGGCTGAAGAGGCTTTGAAACTTGGTTTAGTTAATAATGTTTATGATACACCCGAAGAGTTAATGCTCAAAGCGTCTGAGTTAGCGATTAACTTGGCTAATGGGCCTAGTTTTGCCTATGGACTAACTAAAAGAGCCGTTAACCGGAGTCTATTTCCTGATTTAGAAGAACTTTTAGAATACGAAGCTTGCTTGCAAGAATTAGCTGGTAAAAGCGACGATTTTAAAGAAGGTGTTCAAGCCTTTTTAAATAAACGAGAACCCGTTTATCAGGGTAAATAGTATTAATATTTTTTATAAAGTTTATCTAAACTTCAAAATTACTTATTTATTAAATTAGGCTTAAACTAAATGTTTGTTTTTAGCCTTGATTCTTTATTCTACTATGGAGATACATATGGCCAACAAGGTACTTTTACTTATGGATTTACAAAACGCCATTTTACAGATGGCCAATGCTAAAGACAATTACTATGAAAAAATCAATAATGTAATTTCATACGCTCGCAAAGAATTAATTCCGGTTATATTTGTAGTAGTTAAATTCCGCAAAAATTATCCTGAAATTAATTCTAATAACAAAAGTTTCAATTCGATAAAATCGATGGGATTTTCTTTTGAGGATAACAGTGAGTTGGTTCAAATAAGTCCCAAAATTGATTGTAATCCAGATGATATAATAATTACAAAACGCAGAGTAAGTGCCTTTAGTGGGTCTGATTTAGAAATTATTTTAAAGTCACAAAATATTAATCATTTGGTTTTAACAGGTATTGCTACCAGTGGTGTCGTTCTATCTACTATAAGAGAAGCTTGCGATAAAGATTATCAAGTAACAGTAATTGAAGATTGCTGTTTGGATATGGATGATGAAGTTCATAGGGTTTTAACTGAAAAAATATTTCCTAAACAAGCTAGTGTAATAAAAGCTGAACAGTTTATTTTAGGTAAATAAGCTAATAAATTTACTTTTTATTTTTGTATTTATTAATTAACT
>JAJYFO010000286.1 GCA_021785395.1 bacterium
TTACTGGCTTGATAAAGTCATAAAACTGGGCGATTCTAGAATGCAAAAAGACGCCTTGAACGTTAAAGCCATTGTCGATAAGACCAAGAAATAAAGCTTGGCGTTTGTCCTCGGGCAAAGCCCAAAATAAACCCCATGATTCTATAAAATTTTTAAGAGTATATAAATAAGGCCTTAAGCCCTAAGTTTAAGCGTATTGGCGTTGGCGATTACTAAAATAGAGCTTAAAGACATAGCCAGGCACGAAGTCATGGGGTTTAAATGGAAATGCAGTACTGGGTCTAAAAGCCCGCTAGCTAATGGCAGGGCGATTATATTATAGGCAAAGGCAAGACCTAAATTGATTTTAATGTTATTGAGCATAGCCTTGCTTAATTTAATGCATTTAATTATATTCTTTAAATTATCGTTTACTAGAATAATATTTGCCGACTGTTTGGCCAGCGTGCTGCCATCGCCAATGGCTAGGCTTACGTCAGCTAGAACTAAAGCCGGTGCATCATTGATTCCGTCACCGACCATGGCGACAATATGGTTATTAGCTTTATATTGTTTTATCAATGCGTGTTTTTCGCCTGGCTTAAGATTGGCTTTAAAATCGCTTATATTGAGCTTTTGGGCTATAGACTTGACAGCGTTAGCGTTATCGCCGCTAGCTAGAACAACGTCTATATGTAATTTCTTGAGTTCATCAATAGTGCTAGGTGCCGAGTCTTTAATGCTATCGTTGAGGTAAATTATTGCTTCTAGATTACCGTTAATGGCTACGTATAAACTAGTGCTATCATGTGCGCTGTTATTTTTAGCAGCGTTATCAATTGTGTTTTTTACATTTTCGCTTTCTAAAAAATTTAAATTGCCGATACAAATGCTTTTATCTGTAATACTACCTTTAATACCTAGACCTGGATAGTTAATTGTGTTTTCAGGTTGCTGTAATTCTAGGCTGCGTTTTTGGGCTTCTTTAACAACGGCGTAGGCTATAGGGTGATTGATATTTTGTTCTAGGCTGGCGGCTAAAGTAAAAATTTCATTTTCACTTAGTTTTCCTAATAATTGGCAATTTGTTATTTTAAATTCACCGTTAGTCAGTGTTCCGGTTTTGTCAAAAATTATGGTATCTATTTTAGTTAGGGTTTCTAGGCTATTTATATTATTGAATAAAACGCCAAATTTAGCTGCTATACCGCTTGTGACTAAAACGGCGATCGGTGTTGCTAGACCCAGAGCACAAGGACAAGCAATTACCAGAACGTTTATGAAATGAATGATAGCATAGTTAAAGTCAAATTTGTTTAAAATATTATAAATTAATGATACTGTGTCAAAAACAAATACGGTTTTAATAAAAATACCAGAAATTTTATCAACAAGTTTTTGCACTGGCATTTGGCTGTGTTTAGCCTGTTCGATAAGGGCGAATATCTGCGCCAAAAAACTATTTGAACTTAATTCTCTAACTTCTATCGTTATAAGACCATTTCCGTTAATGCTACCGCAATATACGTTAGATTTTTCGTTTTTGATAACAGGGATAGATTCACCGGAAAGAAGGCTTTCGTCGATTATAGTATTGCCTTCAATGATTACGCCGTCGCAAGGTATTTTTTCGTTGGGCTTAATTTTAATTATATTGCCTACTTGAATATCTTCAATTTTTACCTGCTCTTCTACCATATCGGGTAAAATTCTAGTTACGTAACTTGGTAAAAACGTTTTTAGGTTAATTATTTCCGATTGGCTATAACTTATAGCTAGAGCCTCTAGGTATTGGCCCAGCCAGTATATCGTGGTAACTAATACGCAAGTCAATAGATAATTGGTAAGCATGTAATTATTTGCCTTGAGCCCAGGATTTATAAAAAATATATTGCCAACTAAACCTAGTAAGCCAATTAAATATGGGATTATAATGCCTGTGCCTAAAAGGGTATACATATTTAAGTTTTTATTTTTTATTGAATCTAGGCCAAGCTTTATTACTGATAAACCCTGTGACCATAAAACGCCACTTGCTAAAACTAGTTGGATAAATGTGAGTAAATTGATACTAGATTTATTCACGTTTGACACGTGGCATATAATGTCTATAACCAGCATAGGTATGGTGGCAATTAGGCAAAACTTGAATCGCTTTAAATTGTATACAGCATTGCCTTGGTCTGATCCTACCGATTCTAAAAGCATGCCGCATTTAGGACAGTTGTTAATTTTGTCCGATACTATTTCGGTATGCATCGGACAGTAAAACTTAGAATGGGTATTAAAGCTTGTGTTATTAACTTCTGTGGTAATTTCTGAATGGTTTCTATTTATATATTTGGCTGGGTCAAGTTTAAATTTTTCAAGGCAGTGTTGGCAGCAAAAATAATAATTTTCATTTGAATAATTAAAAATAAATTTACAGTTTTCTGTGTCGACTTTCATCAAGCAAACTAAATCTATCTGTTGCGATTCGTTTTCAACAACTTGTAATTTGGCTATTTCTTTCATGGATTAAAAAAAATTAGAATTCTATCTTTTTGTCTGATAACTTGACTTTGCTTTTGACGTATACATTCTTTCCTTTTTTTACTTTGCTTACCATGCCATAATTCTCTAGCTTCCATAGCAACTAAGGGGTAGTCAGTTACTAGGAAGTCAACTTGGAGCTTCATCACCGTGTTGTAAAACTTAGCATTCTCTTAAAATGCGGCTGTATCCACCCATAC
>JAJYFO010000092.1 GCA_021785395.1 bacterium
CCTGACTATTTTTCCATTATTTAATTTATAGTCGATAGAAACAAGACTGTTGCGGTAGATAGTTTTTTTAAGCCAGCCTAAGAAACTGTTGTTGACGTTGATTTCGGCTCTAATCACGTCTTTACCTGGGATACCTGGGATATCCACCCAGGTATCCCAGGTTGAATCTTGGCAGGATAAGAGCCTTGCGTCGGGTAATAATGGTGCGATATTTTTTTTGTGAAAAATTAAAATTTTAGGACCGACATAACATAATTGATACAACGAAAAAATCGATTTAATCGTCTTGGGTTCATCGTTTAAAATATATCTATTATCGATTGAATCAAAAAACCTATTTTTGCCAGGTAAGCCTTGCTGCCAGATAATAAACTTAGGAGCCAAAACAGAATTATAAAAATCTTCGTTTTGTTTATCCAGCCATGGTGTATAATCTATATATGACTGAAAAACTGGTCTAGGACACCAGTTTAAACGGTTAGAAAATATAGCCGTCATATCCCAGGGATAAGCGTCGACGGTATTATTTTTGATTAAATTAATAATGGCTGTGTCAAATTTTAATTTTTCTAAATTATTTGAACTAGCCCTATTAATATTAGCAATTAATTTACGTGAAAAGATATTATTGAATTGAAAACTACCCAAACAATGGTTTAATGGTAAATCTATAGAATTATTAAAACATCCTAAACTTAATAGTAAAAGGAAAAAAGCCAGAACATATTTTTTGGTATCAGAAAGCATTATTAATATCATACCAATAAAATATAAATACAACGGAAATAACTGACCTGGAATATGGTCGATTCTAGCTAAAACATATTTTAACCACAAAATATTAGCCGTAATAAATAAAACCAAAAAAAAGTATCTATATTTTTTATTAATAAAAAATATAGCACTAAAAGCTAAACCATAACTTAAAATAAAACAGAACCAGTTGTGCAAATAACCCCAAACCATGGCGTCAGAATTGCCCACGGTCAATTCAAAAGTGGCTCTTAAATAGCGCCCAAGCGAACTTATGCTGCCAACGAATAGACACCATATTAAAAGATAAGTAAAAACCATTACAATCAATGGTTTAATTGGAATAAATATTTTTTTGCGGTGGAAACTATAATATAATAAATAACTTAGTAAACAAAAAAAACAGATATAAAAAAAAGCTGGTTTCACCAAAGCTATTACGGCCATTAAAACACAGGCCAAGTACAAAAAAATAATATTAGGGTTTAAAGTATAAATAATTAGACAGTTAAAAACGACAAAAATAATCGGATAACCAACGTATGCGGCAGCAGCGTTATATAAAACAAGCAAGCTAATGGGGATATACTTTAGTATCAGACTAACAAAAGACTGTTTACGGTGTATGGAATAAACTATATAAATTAACGACAAGGCCAGCAAAACGAGCCCTAACAAATAAAAAAAAGTTCCATAGACTACGTTGTAATTAATATTTTCAGGGAAACCCAAAAAAGCTAAAGGCCCATAATTATATAATAAATCTAGGCCAAAAATATGATGGGTATAAAAAAGGTTACCGACTAAATTATAACAAGGGTCCAACCCTGGACCTATTTCTTTTATCTGAATATTAGCAGCGCAAAGCCAAGCGACAAATAAAATTATACCTAAAAATACAAATTTAGAATCACAATTTATTTTTATTTTGTTTAAACTATTCATTGTGACAAATTCATTATGACAAATTCTAGAATAATTTAAATTGTAGCATAAGTAAAGCAACTTCTAAGATACCTGGCTTAAAACGCCAAATTTATGCCAAAACCGTTTAAATTATGCTTATAGTAACAAATTATCAATACAAGAAAACTTATCTCTATCGGACATTAATCATGCTATAGCCAAACCAATAGAGCCAAACGACGAGGGCTAAGACTAGAGCCTTACAATGTCAACCCTACAATGTCAATCTTACAATGACGACATATCGATTACAAAACGGTATTTAACGTCACTTTTACTTAAACGCTCGTAGGCTTTATTAACGTAGTCCATTTTAATAAGCTCGATATCCGAAACGATTTTATGCTTACCACAAAAATCGAGCATTTCTTGGGTTAGCTTAATTCCCCCGATAAGCGAACCAGCAAGACTGCGTCTTCGCATTACTAAAGCCATAGTATCTATTGGCGATGGTTCGGGCGGAGCACCAACCAAGGCCATAACCCCGTCTATTTTCAAAAGATTGATATACGCCGTAAAATCGTGAGGAGCCGATACTGTGTCGAGAATAAGGTCGAAAATTTCGGCGTTTTCAAACGCTTTAGGGTCGCTAATATTTAAATATTCGTCGGCACCCAAATCTAAGGCTGCTTGACGCTTGGTTTCACCGCGGCTTAAAACGGCGACGTTAGCCCCCATTGCCTTAGCAATTTTAACGCCTATATGACCAAGACCACCTAGCCCAGCTACAGCCACTAGCTTAGAGCTGTTAACCTTATGCTGTTTCAACGGAGCGTAAGTCGTTATGCCAGCACACAATAATGGAGCAGCCTCTTCTAGGTTTAAATTATCCGGAATTTTAAGGACGAAATCTTCATTGACGACGATTTGACTAGAATAACCGCCATAAGTTGGCTCACCATTTTCAGTACTATTGTATGTAAAACTAGCCCCATTGACACAGAATTGCTCCTCGTTATTCATACAATGCATACAGCTTTTACATGAATTTACCATACAGCCAACGCCAACACGGTCGTCCAGTTTGAATTTCTTGACATTATGTCCTACGGCCTTAACCAGCCCTACTATTTCGTGTCCAGGGACCATGGGGAAACTGCTATTTTTCCATTCATCGCGAACTTGGTGCAAATCAGAATGGCAAATACCACAGTAGTGAATGTGGATTAAAACGTCGTTAGCACCGACCTCGCGCCGGTTAATTTCGAAAGGTTTTAGCTCGGAAGTACTTGTCATAGCCGCATAAGCTTTAGTTGCCAGCATTACTCTTATACCTCGTTAATGTAGTGTGGGATATTAATAAAAATGGTTGTCAATTTACCCAAGTCAATTATAATATCAACGCATTAGATAAGTTTAACTTTATAATATGTTAGTCTATATTGGTTCAAACCCTTTCAATTAAAACGTAAAATTAATCAATTAATTATCAAAATTTAACATATAGACGTATAGATATAATCAAAGATTGCCGATTTTATTTCAATGACAAATAATGATTCAAAATTATTAAAACATTTAAGGTATTTTAGACATATCGTCAAATTTTCACTCTATAAAGAATTTTATAAATTTACCAACAAAAACTCAGTTAAAATTAACTTTAACGACAAAGACAGTAATTTTTATGTAAATTCAAGTAGCCAAATAATAAGTGATTCAGAAGGTAGTTTTTATGAATTTTGGCTCAACAACCAAAAAAACGCTAAAAATGGGCAAATATACGACGCTTTTTTGGCCCAGAACCTATCAAAATATACGACGGAATATTTGAGTCAGGGATATTTTTCTTTAAAGGACTTGGCCTGTATTTACGAAATTTTGAAGACCAGACAACTAAATACCCAGGATAAATTATTAAATTTACTCGTCAAAAAATTAGAGAATTACTTAATTTTAAACGACGTTTTGCTATTTCCTTACGTTTACTTATCAAAAAAATACAAAGATGACAAATTTATCGCACCGGCAGATATACCAATATCACTCAATTTCACAAAGTATAATACAAATTTTAAAGTATATATGGTAATTTCTGACTTGCCAGAAATCAACCCGTACAATTTATTAATTAATAATAAAGACGCTGATTTATCCAGCGAACTAGTGATTCTCGAAGAAGTTACATGGCAAAAATTCTTAGATAATAATAGTTACCATACAATATTTGAAAATGGAAATCTGAAAAACTTTAAAGCCTGGAATGAAATAATTACTTATATTAAAAGAAGCTCAGACCATCCGATAAGACAAGAAGAACACGTGCGCAAGCTCGAACACTCGATTATTTACAAACCCGATGATACGATCGATATTTTATTTAAAGCTTATAATTCAGTTATAAATTATGTTCAAACCGAAAAAATTTCAAGCTTAGGTTTACTCTTGCCATTTTTAAATGAAAGTTTTAATAATTCAGAAACTTCAATATCACCAAAATTTGCCAATTTTGACGAATTAAAAACATCGCTACTTACCGAAAAAATGCCATCTTTAAGCGGCCAAATGAAATTTAACCAAAACGGGTCTTTATTTGGCTTAAACCTCGAACAAAGGGTATTTATTCATTGTCTAAAAAACAAGGCTACACCCATAGAAGCTCTAAATGGACCGCCAGGTACAGGCAAAACCACAACACTGCAAAGCCTTGTAGCTAGTTTATACGTCGACTCGATCGTTAATTCTAATGAAACAAAGCAACCACCTACAATTTTTGGCGTTAGCGCGACCAACCAAGCCAAAAATAATATCATCGATGGGTTTAGGCTAAATCAAATACAAACACCGATACTTTGCGAAACTTTTGGAATTTTTGGCCAACGCTGGTTACCAGACGACTTAGACTACGGAATTATAGTCGGCAACGTAGATACCATAAATTTCAAATTGCTCGATAAAACAATAGAGTCGATTTTAACCCAAGAATGGCTCATTAAAGGAAGTAAGTACTACTTGCAACAATGGCGTAAAATTGATTTGAATAATTTACATAAAATCTTGTCGCAAGTAGCCATTCTAAACGTTAACTCTAGTTGGATCAACGCAATTCAAACTGATTTAGAAGGAATTAAAGACATTAAAACGCAGATATTTAACCTTATCGATTTTATTTATAATAACTATATAAAAGATTCTGAATCTTTTAAACAAAAAGTAATTAACCATGCCGATGACATAAACAAACTACGCAGCGCAATTGACGCTTTGGTATCGGACAGACAAGAACTTACCAATGAAGTCGATTTATTAGAAAATGAAGTAAAAAAATATCAATCAATAGATAACGGCATTCACGCCTTGACCAAAGACTGGCTAGACTACAAAAAAAATCTATCATTTATTACTAAGCTTTTTAAATTTATGCAAAACGAACTAGAAATGAAATTTAAATTTGAAAGCTTGTTAAGACAATATTCTCTCGATACAATCGAAAATTTCCACCCCGAATCTTATAAAATAGCCGATATTGACCAATTTTTGACTAAAAACCACTATATAACAGCTACCAAAAATTTAATTGGCAAAAATACCGCAAAAATAAAAGCCTTGCGCGATAAATACAATACTTTGGAAAGCCAAATCAATCTAAAACTAGACCAATTAAACAGCCTTAAAAATTTCCAAAATGACATGATATCAAAATTTCAAGCAAATATCCACCTAAATTCAGTCACTGCATTAATAAAAAAAGACTGTTTATCAATTGAAGAGAAAGAAACCATATACAATCAGGTAAGCTTTTTAATCGACAACTACCTAAAAACGCTGTTATTTCACTTAACCATGCGGTTTTACGAAGGTCAATTTTTAGAAAAGGCGCAAAAGTTATTTTTAAATAATCCCGATTTTAACAAAGAAAAATCCAACTTTAAGAAAACACAAAATGGCCTATCGGCTAAATACCAGCTAATGTCACATATATTCCCTTGTTTTGTGTCGACAGCGCATTCAATTTACAAAAACCTAAGCTATATGAATAAAGACAATTCAATACCGTTAAGCGATTTTATCGACTACTTACTTATCGACGAAGCCGGTCAGGTATCGCCAGAAGTAGGAGCCTTGGCTTTTATTCATGCCAAAAAAGCCGTTATAGTTGGTGATACCTACCAGTTAGAACCGGTCTGGTCGGTACCGCAAGCCAGAGACTACGCTTTGTATAAGTTATATTGTGATAGTAGTATAGAAGCCAACGATTTTGAATCAAAGCCGTACAACTGCCACTCCAAAAGCGTAATGACGATAGCCCAAAACAATTCTAGACAGTGGCCATTCAAAGACTTAGAAAAAGGCCTATATCTATTAGAGCATAGAAGGTGCCCCAAAGAAATTATCGGTTTCTGCAATGAATTGATGTACAAAAACAAATTAAAAATTGTCGACGGTTCAAGTTTTTATAATATTAAAGACCTTAGCCTAGATAAGCAAGAGCCATGGCATTTTATTGAAGTAACAGGGACTTGCGAAAATATAAATTCAAGTAGGTTGAATCGTCAAGAAGCCAAAGAAATATACAACTGGTTTAAAGTTAATGCACCGATAATTACGGCTAAGCATAATTTACACGAAACGGTAGCTGTATTGACGCCGTTTCGCGAACAGGAAAAATTGATAAGAGCCGAATTAGCCAAATTAAATTATAGCGATATTGACAAACTCATTATAGGCACTGTCCATAAATTACAAGGCGCTGAAAAAAAAATTATTTTATTCTCGTTAGTTTATGACGAAAGATCGGCTGGTCAAGAGTTATTTATCGACCGCAATAAAAACATTACCAATGTAATGGTTTCGAGAGCCAAGCAAAGCATCTATATTTTTGGAAATAAAAATGTATTTTTAAACGCCAGACCAAATTCAGCGACCAGCCTGCTTAAAAATTACCTAAAAATCGATTAAAATTTTAAAAGCCTCTAAAACGATAGAATCGACAATAATTGCAAGGTCCAAGGTTAAAGAAGTTTAATAGGAATTAAAATATAAATTATCTTGACTTAAGTAAAATGCTAAAATAGAACAATAAAACAACACTGCAATAACTTAACTATAATTTTGAATCTAAGCTATAAACGACAAACGATTAACTATTGGGTCATCGCCGGTACAATTTTGGTCCTTTGGCTTATCACGACCAGAATCCAAGAACAAGCTATAGTATCGAGCCTTGACCCGGCCTATAAACTTATAGCCAATATCTATAGTTCAGGGAATATATATGGTCATAATTTATTTTTTAATTATGGGCCAATGGCATATCTGGGTTTTCCACTCAACATTGGTTCTAACGTTATATGGGGTAGTTTGGCCTACTGGCTCTGCCGCTCTTTATATTTTTTAACTTTGATAGTGCTAATTTTTCGGCTGCATAGAAATGAACGTATTGCCAAAATAATTTTACTCTATTTACCAATCGCGATATTAATATCTTTAAATAATTATACCAATAGTTTTACAGTCAATTTAGGTTATGTAGTAATTTTTACGATAATAAATTGCCTTCTTCTTGATAAATTAAGTCAAAACGATAAGTGCGCAAAAGTCAATTACATGTACTTAGCATGTCTTTTGTGCTCGCTAATAGCGCTTGTAAAACCGTCATTTACCTTTTTGGGGCTAGTTATAATTTTTAGCCATTATTTTGGCAACTACATTAGGAAAAAGGATAAAAGCACTTTTTTTAAAATACTAGCTTTATTAGTTATTCCATATTTGCTTGGCTGGTTTCTATTTATAGGCAATTTTCACAATTTTTTTAATTATCTTAAAAGCATCATAGAACTAACCAGCGGAAACTCAGACACCATGATAAATGGTAGCGTTACAAACTGGCCAGCCTTTACAATGAGTTTTATTTTACCACTTTTAGCCGTATTTACATGTTCAGACAAAAAATTAAAAAATACTATTTTAGTTATATTTATACCTGCCTTTTTGCTTTGGCTAAAATACGTATTAGTCAGGGTCGACCATATTTATTTTGAGTTATTTCATCTGTATTATTTTTTTATAGGCATAATTTTATTATCAACAACAAAATTAAAAAATTTCATAATAGCTTTTCTATTGTGCTTAACTGGGCTTGAGTGCGCAAATATATACAGCCAAGACGTAGCCGATTATAATTCTGCCAGGTCTAAGTTTTTTGTATCTAACATGCTTATAGAAAATATCAAGACCAATTTTTCCTATTCAAGTTTTTTATCCTTAAAAGAACACGACAACATTCAAAAAGAAAGCATCGATAACTTAAAAGCCATAAAACTGGACCCTTTTGCTCTCAATATTATCAAAGATAATAGCGTAGACTCATACCCCTGGAATATAGTGCCAGCCTTTGCCAATAATTTAAAACTGCGGCTAAGACCTTGTATCCAAAGCTATGCAAGCCTTACACCATGGCTAGATAGACAGAACTATAATTTCTTTATGTCGGACCAAGCGCCAAAATTTATATTATGGACCAGCGAAATTAGCGATGAATTTAGCCATTTTATGAATTCTATCGACGATAGATACTTACTAAATGACGAACCGCAAACCATAAAAGCAATTTTTTCCAGGTATAAATTTATATATAAAACCCCCAATACCGTAATTTTAGAATTAAAACCAAATGTGAGTGCTAGTTATAATACGCATGAATTTCCAAGACAAACGGTTAATTGGGACAAATGGCTAGAAATAAAACCGTATTTATATAATTTTTCAACGCATGACGTCTTAAGGGCCAAAATTTATATACAAAACAGCTTTATTGGCTGGCTTAAACGTCTGATTTATCGCAATTCGCTTATTTATATCGACTATAAATTTGACGATAATACCGTTAAGTCGTTTAGACTACCTATCAAAAATGCTGTAAGCGGTGTCTGGATATACCCATTTATAGCAGACTTTAAAGATAACGATAAAATCAACGCCAATATTAGTTTAAATAATTTACCAAGCTATAATATACTCCAAACAAATATTGACGGTTTTAAAAACAATACTTTATTCGGCTGGTGGTGCTTAAGCAATAGTCAAATGGTTAATGTCGAAATAGTGCTAAAAAATACCCAAAATAATACAACGTATTTTTTTAAATCGCATAAAATAAGCCGGCCTGATGTAACCAAGTATTTTTCAAAATTAAAAAATTCTGTCAACTCAGGATTTACGTCTGATATAAGCGATATAAGTCAAGGTGACTACCAAGTTGGTATATTGCTCAATTGTAATAAACAATATTATTTAAACTGGACCAATTTTAAAATCAAATTTAGTGATGATAAAAATTCAATTGCTAACCCTATATTTAAATTAAAAAAGGTTTCCGCCATAAGGCTTAGAAATGAGTCGAGCCAATTTTTTGACAAACAAATAAACGTCCAATTTTGCCAGGAAAAGAATTTGCTACCAGAATAAGTTTTAACCGTATATTACTTAATTTTAGCCATTATTTTATCTAATTCATCCAAAAACCCAGGGTAAGAAATATCGATACAGGCTAAATTATCGACTTTTATAGGGTGTTTGGCCATGGCCGAGGCTATCAAACCAGTCATGGCCATGCGGTGGTCACCGCTTGTCACCCAAATAGAATCGCCGTGTAAGTAATCAACCCCTTTTACCCAAAAACCATCTTCGCAAGACTTTATCTCGGCTCCAGCCTGGCGCAAGTTACTAACGATTAAGTCAAGTCGGTTGCTTTCTTTATACATCAATTCTTGGGCATTTTTGACGTAGCTTGTACCCATGGCTTGCGACATCAATAAGGCTATTACCGGTATTTCATCGATGCCAGTGGCGATATTTTTATAATCGATGGTTGTGGCGGTTAATTTTCTATTACCACGAATCTCAAGGTCGCATACAGGTTCTAGGTTAACTATTTTTCTATTTAATAATTTTAAATCGCCGCCGATTTTAAGTATCGTGTCAATTATGAGGTCACGTCCTGGATTGATGTTTATATTTTCCATTATAAAATGGCTATTTTTTAGCAAAGCCCCCAAAACCAGAAAATAACTAGCGCTAGACAAATCGCCCGGAATCTTGATATTAAACCCGGCCACCGGACTATTTAAACGTTTGACACCAGTTACGCAATAATTTAAATTTTTAACGATAACATTATTAGCTTTTAGCATATTCTGAGTATGCGTTCTAACCAGGCTTGGCACGCTCACAATCGTGCAATTACTAGCCTTTAGACCAGCTAATATAATAGCCGACTGAACTTGGGCTGAGGCCACGTTAATTTTATATTTAATACCAGTTAATTTACCACCGGTTAAACTAAACGGCAAATACCCGTCTTTATCCAAATATTTAACCTTGGCACCCATTAGCCGCAATGGTTCAACTAGCCTTGCCATCGGGCGCTTTCTGAGCGAGTCATCGCCGGTGAATAAAAACTCACCAGCTGCGCCAGCTAAAACACCAGCTAGCAGCCTTATCGTCGTACCACTATTGCGACCGTCAAGATTTGTATTTTGCGTATAATTCAGTTTCCAGTCTGGATTATACGTAATTAACCGGCCGTCAATATTTTTAACAACTAGTCCCAAAGCCTTTAGGCATTCTATTGTCGACAGGCAATCTTTGGCCTGGTTAAAGCCCTCTATAATATTATCTTCGCCCTGGGTAAATAAAGACAGGATTAAGGCTCTGTGCGTAATCGATTTATCGCCGGGTATCTGAATATACAAAAAAACGACCTATACCAAAAACGGATTCTGTTTTTTTTCCTGCCAGATAGACGTATTAGAGCCGTGTCCAGGTATAACCGTAGTATCGTTATCGAGATTTAGCAGGCGATTTTTAATAGA
>JAJYFO010000093.1 GCA_021785395.1 bacterium
ATAAGCCGCCAATTCCTGGCGCTTTTCTTTCATCAGTTGAGCCAGACGCAAAATATAAAGACTACGGACCGCAGGACAGGTTTTAGACCAAGTCTTAAACGTTTCATTGGCTAGTTCTATAGCCCTATTGACACTCTTTACATCAGCCTTGGAGAATTTACCGATTACCTGACTGGGGTTAGATGGATTGGTCGAGACTAATAAATCATCTGACATTATATTTTCGCTGCCGATAACATATGGATAGGTCTTACCGAGTTTGGCGGTAACTTCGTGTATGGCCGATTCTAATTTCTTAACATTTTCATTGACCTTAAAATCAGTAAATTTTTCATTGGCAAAAGCTGTAATCATTTAACTAACTCCCGTAATAATCGCTAAAATCTTATAAAAATGATAATTTTTAAAAATAACAAAATTATACTGACCTAAATATACTAAAATTACATAACGGTAAGCGATTGATAAGACAAGAAATTACAAAATATTACCTTGGCCAGAACTATACCTTAACTTTTAATTAATATTTAATGCCCAATTCAGCCAAAAACAAATCAGCCACACCGTCGATTTTTACCAAGACTTATGCCTGGCTATGGAATAGCCTAGCTAACCAGTTATTGTTTACGTACTTAATTTTGGTGACCCTGGCTTTACTGGTCATAAGTTTCTGGGCTCTAGTATCCATTAAAGCCGAGTCAATAAACGACTTAAGAAATTCTTTAGAAGTAGAAGCGGTAAATCTAGCCTTAGAAATCGACAACGATTTAGCCCTAGATTCGCTCAAGTCTAAAATGCGAATCAAGGCCGCCTGCGATAGGCACGCTTCTAAACTAGGCGTTTCTATAACTGTTGTAGACAAGGACGGGCATGTTTTAGCCGATTCAGCCGAAAACCTAAAAACGTCTGGTGGCGAAAATTTATCTAACCAAAGCGAAATCAACGAAGCCTTAGCCGGCATAATGTCTATATCGCAGCGCAATTCGCCCAACAGCAAAAACAACTGGCTGTACGTTGCCTACCCGGTAAGAGCCGCCGGTCAGACAACCGGCGTTATTCGCGTTGGCGTTCAACTGACCCAGATTGAACAACGTCTAAATAAAGACCTCATCGTATTTTTAGAAATTACGCTGGCGACATTTATTATAACTATTTTTATAAGCCTATGGCTGGCCAAAAGGGTCAGCAAGCCAATTCAGGACATGAGTAACCTGGCTAAAAAAATTGCCATCTCAGGTGATATCGCCCATACTGTACCAGTTAACCGCCATGACGAAATTGGCGAATTGGGGCAGTCTTTTAACCAAATGATAAGAAGGCTTCAGGTCCAGGAGAAACTGCGCCAGGAATTTATCGCCAACGCCTCGCACGAGTTGAAAACGCCTACTATGGCAATAGGATCGGTAGTTGAGGCTTTATTAGCCGGAGCCAAAGACGACAAGAATTTAAAAGACGAATTTATCAATTCGCTTGATAAACTAGTCATTCGGCAGACCAAATTGATCCAGGATTTACTAGATATAAGCCAACTCGACGCCGAAACCGGCATCGTCTGGACGGACAAAGTTAATATAAGCGACCTTTTACACGAGTCGATTGATCATATTAAAGCCCAGGCTGAAAAAAAAGAAATCGCTTTAAATTTTATAGCCAACCCAAGCATAAACCGAACACTTACCGTTTCTGGCAACTACAATCATCTATTGAGAGCCATAAATAATATTTTAGCCAACGCCGTAAATTATACCGGCAATGGTGGCAAAATAGATATAGAATACCAAATCGACGGTGAAGAAGAATCCAACGAATTAGTCATAAAAATAGCCGACACTGGCGTTGGCATCGACGCCAAAGACTTACCGCATATTTTTGACCGCTTTTACAGAACCGATAAAGCCAGAGCCAGAGCCAGCGGTGGCACTGGCTTGGGGCTGGCTATAACCTATGATATAATTAAAAAACACAACGGCAATATAACCGTAGAATCACAAATAGGATCTGGAACGACATTTTATTTAACACTACCGCTTATAAACTAACAAATGCTTAATTTTATTAAATCCGGTTTTATTAAAAACTTAATTAGCCACATAAAACCAGGCAAGGCAAATGATTCAGAACAGAATCAGGCCAATGGCGACGACAAAATTTGTTGCAGCGACAAAATTATCATAGCTTATCGAGGTTTAAGCGATTTAAAACAATATGTCGCCTACGAAAGACACTACAAAGATTTAAGGTACTTTAAGCAAAGCAGTCTAAAAGTATTTTGTAGCGTCTGCCGGCAACGCCTTTATTTTGAAGACTGATTAAAATATTTATGATAATGGTAAATACTAGGTAAAACCATTAGGTATTTTATAATATTAATCAAAAACCATGCCCAATATTTACGAAATTTATATAACTTCCTCACTTTTAGGAGTATTGTACGCTTGCGTAATGATTTTTTCCGGAATCGGTGCCAAAGGCTTAAAGGGCAGCGCTAAAATACATGGCGGCAAAATGCACACAGCCAAAATAAACAATGCTAAAATGCACAACGCTAAAATAAACAACGCTAAAATGCACACAGCCAAATCAACAAGTATAAAAACTGAGGCAAGTAACCAAAGTAGCAGCGCAACCAACGACAATACGCAAAACATTATCGTTTCACCGACTGAAAACAGACAAAACAACCATTTTATATTAAATAGTCTAGCTAATATAATTTTTTTCATCTTCAACCCAATGCGGATAGCTTTATTTATGTTGGGTTTTGGCTTTACCGGTCTTATCTATTTGTCGCTAGACCCTAAAGCATTAACCTTTAGCCTTATTGCCGCAGTTATATCCGGAATATTATTAAACCAAGCCTTATCGGGTATGTTAAACTGGATGAGCGAAAATATGAATACCAATAGTCTTACACCGACACAAGAACTTATTGGTCTTACAGGCAAAGTAACGGTGCCGATAAGTGGCAATAGTATTGGGGAAATAAGCTATACCGCTGGTGGAATAAAATATTTCAAGCGTGCCAAAATTGCTGACGGGTCAAGCCATATTGACAAATTTAGCAAGGTTTTAATATGCGCTATTGAAAACGATATATTGCTGGTAAGTTCTGATATGGAATATTTCAGTAAATTGTCCTAAGTAAACAGACGATTTATTTATAATACCATTTTAAACAAACAAGAAGTCCTGGCAAAGCCAGAAATGGCAACCAGACACCAAAGCTCAGTGTATAGCCTATTAAATAAGAAAAATAAGATAAATAAAAAGAAAACATTTTGAGTTTAATTAAATATTTTTTTATTATATTTAACTGCAATAATATACTAAAGAAAATAAGCACTTGGCCAACCATAGACAATGCAGATGAATATCCACTTGGGAATAAAGTCCAGTTTAGTTTAAAGCACAGATTAACCAAACCCAAATAGGAAAATAAAATTAAGGATAAAAAAACAAAATAATATTTTATATGAACCAGCGATTTGTCTTTTAAATTTTGCCAATCTGTGTTAAAAAATGATACCATAGCTAAAATAGCGTTATAATAGAATAGCCGAATTATTAATATAGGCATATGACTTAAACTCTTGTATATTGTGACGTAAGACAAGAGCGCAATCAGTTCAAACAACAAAACCACACCAACACATTTCAATATTGGTTTAAAATTTATCATTAATTAGCTAGCGATTTAAGACAGTAAGTTACCAATTCTTCGGTAACGTCATTAACATTATCGGCGTATGCTCTAGATAGCGACGATTTTATTTCATCGTTAGAATAACCGATTCCTTTTAGCGCGCTATAAACTTCGTCGTAAGCTGTAAACAATTTATCATTTTTGGTATCAGTCAAATCAATACCGTCGGCGTATTTCTGCTCAAATTTCGGTTTTAATTCTAAAACTAACCTAGACGCGTTTTTCTTGCCGATACCTGAAATTTTACTTAAAGCGTTCATGTTTTCGTCAATTATAATTTCGATAAATGTTTTAGCGTCATAGCTATTTAATACAGCCAGAGCAATTTTTGGTCCAATACCGGATAAAGACAGCAAATTATTGAACATTTCTTTATCGGTTTTAGTATCAAAACCATAAATTACCTGGTCGGTTTCACGCATAATTAACTGGGTGTAAACTATAGTTTCATTTTTGATACCAGAAAAATGATTATATAATTTAGCCGGGCATAAAACTTCAAAGCCAATATTGTTAGTTTCGATAACTAGCTGGGCAACGCTATTATTCAATAGCATAATGTCTTCGATTCTGCCTTTTAAATAACCAATCATTTTTATCGCCTCATATACCTTTAGCCACTATAAACCTGTGTTTTTTTTTTAAGTTCTCGGGGCGAGAGGATTCGAACCTCCGGCCTTCCGCACCCGAAACGGACGCGCTACCAAGCTGCGCTACGCCCCGATATACTTATTCTGCCACTAAAGTTATATTGCCACTAGACTTTAACCCTTGAGTCATAGCCAGTTTTGCATTTGATACCAATATATTGCTATTATCACCCATCTCCTTGACATACTGACATAATCCTATACTAACCGTAGCTCTAATACTTTCTTTAGAAATCAAAAAAGTTGTATTCATAATTGAATTTCTAATACGTTCGGCTACTTCAATTGCCCCGTTTTTACTGGTATGCGTTAAAACAACCGTAAATTCATTTTTGCCCGTAAAGGCTACTATATCTGAATCGCGCAGACCCATAGCAATTTTTTGGCCTATAGCGTCCATAAACTCGTCTAGACTTTCTTTGCTTAAAACTTCATTGATCATTTGCGCTTTATCAAGACCTATCAATAAAACCGACAGGTCAACCTTATAACGCTTAGCCTGCCTTATCGACATCGCCAAAAAATCCTTAAAATATGCCGCCGACTTAACCGGTCCAGAATCGCTAGTTTCTGGTGGTGCTTCAGCTAAAAGTTTTTGTTTATTTAATTCATTGGTCAACTGACTTTTTTCAATAAGCAACTGAATTCTAGCCAATAAATCGGCCGGGTCAAAAGGCTTGAACAGAATATCTTGGTAGTTTAACTTGTTTTTATTGGCCACGTTTATGGCATGGTTTTTCTGGTCCAAAAAAATAATCGGAATATTGGCCGTTCGCTCATCGCCTTTGAGCATTTTGCGAACTTCTAGTCCACTTATTAAAGGCATTTGGATGTCGAGGATAATTAGGTCAGGTAAGCGTACCCGACACGCTGCTACCGCCTTAAACCCGTCAATAGCTGACATGACCAAATAGCCTGCCTGTTCAAGCAATTCGGACATTAAATTAATATTCGAAACTTCGTCGTCAACTATTAAAACTAAAGTATGGTTGGGGTTAATCAATTTATTAAAAACCGTCTTGTTGTCAAGCTATAACAATAAAAACTATTTTAAGATAATAGCAAGTAGGGTTAAAACTAACAACTATTCGTTTAAAAATAATGCAATACTTGGCAAGGAAAACTTAATTTCGTCGTTTTGGGATAACTGTATTATTAAATTATCGACACATTCTATGACCAAAGTCACATCGTATTCAGAGCAATAACAATTATTTTCTTTGATTCTGGGCAGACCACGCTTGAATAATTTAGCCGCGCCAACTTTATTATCCCTTTCTAAGTGATAAAAAGCGACAGCTATTTGAATGAGCCCCTGGGTGAATTCGCGCTTGCCACCAGACTGTGTGTGGTAGAGCGATTCGAGAATTTCATGGGCTAAAAAAAACTTGCCGTCGTTAAAAGCTTTAATACCATCGCTATATAATTGAGCCTCGTTCATGATTGTTTAAAATAATTTAAATAATAAGCCGTGTCTTCGTCTAAATTAGCCTCATTAAACCTGACCCGCTTGACAGCCGTACAAGTCTTAGACGACGTATCGATAGTTATTTCGACACCACACATTTGTGCTACACCTTCAGCTATTTCAAATTTGCTAGGCAGTTGTTTTACCATGCGATTTAATACCCCAGGCAAAGCCATGCCAATAACGCTATTATAAGCGGCACAACAGCCCATATCAGTTATATAGCCAGTTCCATTGGGTAATAACCTCTCATCGGCCGTCTGCACATGCGTATGACTGCCGACTATGGCCGCAACCCTACCGTCAAGGTAATTGGCCAAGGCCATTTTTTCCGCCGTAGCTTCGGCATGGATGTCTAGTATGATAAAATCACTATCGTTTTTTAACGTCTCGACTAAATTATCAGCCACCAGGAATGGCGATTCAAGCGGTTCCATAAATACACGGCCTAGAATATTGATTATGCCAATTTTATACCCTTTAACTTCAATTACGGTATAACCACGACCGGGTGTAGACGGCGGATAATTAGCCGGCCTTAAAACATAAGGCTCGTTATCGATAAAGTTAAATATTTCCTTGCGGTCGAAAGTATGGTTACCACCGCTAAAAACACTAATACCAAAAGATTTTAATTCATCTAAGTTTTTTTGCGTCAGGCCAAAACCGTGCGCTGTGTTTTCGGCGTTGGCGATTATTAAGTCAAAATTATCCTTAAATAATTCTAAAAATTTGCCCACAACCCGGCGGCCTGGGGCTCCGACAATATCACCCAAAAATAAAATTCGCAAAAATCGGCAAGTATTCATGAAAAAACCCTAAACATACTTTAAACTATTTTATAGCATTTTAAATTTAAGTGCTAAAGTAAAAACAAATATGAAATTCCAACCTTTACCAATAACCATTCTTTACCTTTGTGGCCAGTTGTGCTTATATGCCGGTATAACAGCTCCAGCCTATGCCGCCAAAACTGAGCCCAATTCAGCCGGACAAAGCAAACCTGCCAGCAGCCAAAATAACGCAAGCAAGCCCAATTCAGCCGGACAAAGCAAACCTGCCAGTACCCAGAATAACGCAAACAAGCCCAATTCGGCCGGACAAAGCAAACCTGCCAGTACCCAGAATAACGCAAACAAGCCCAATTCGGCCGGACAAAGCAAACCTGCCAGTACCCAGAATAACACAAGCAAATCCAATCCAGCCGGACAAAGCAAACCTGCCAGTACCCAGAATAACACAAGCAAGCCCAATCCAGCCGTGCCAGCTAAACCTGCCAGTACCCAAATTAACACAAGCAAGCCCAATTTAGCCGTACAAAGCAAACCTAAGCCAAACACTAATACCCAGACTGGTTCTAAAAAGGTCAGCTCGTCCAAACAGAATATACTTATCCCGCCGCCACCGCCGACACCCAGTTACCTGCCCAATTCCAACCTTTCCAATTCCTACTTGCCTAATTTCAGCGTGCCTTTAACCAAAGAAAACCTTAAACTTAAAATAGAAGAAACCAAGCTAAAAATTGCCCACAATAAAAGCGACTTGAGCGACATCCAAAGCGATAACAAAGAAAAAGATGAAAGGGCAAAGTCTTTTGCCAGCCTCTTTGACGAAGGCGTTGTCAGTCGCAAAGAATACGAAAAAGCCTGTCAAGATGCCAAACGAGCCAATGGCAAAGAAGAAGAAATTAAACAGACTTTGACCAACCTTAAACAAGAGTTAGCAGTTTACGAAAAACAGCTAAGCCTACTAGAACCCAAGCCTAAATTAAAGCCACCGATCAAACCCAGTAAAAAAGGTAAAACCACTTTACAAGACGCTAAGCCAATTAAAAATAATTAATTTTCATCAGCAATTACTAGGCTAAAATTTTTAGACCTGACTATTTTTCTTCACTATCAATCTCAGGTCCACCGCGCTGGTGGTCACGATTTAATACTTCAGCAAAAAAGAAAACTATAACCAAAACACCACAGGCCAATTTTAAAAAATATTCCTGCTGGCCTACACAAAAACAGGCTATAAGACCAAAGACGCTTGACACAAAATAAATTAAATAGGCTACCGATTTTTGATTCAAGCCAGTGTTTAACAAGCGATGATGAATGTGCCCAGAGTCAGGCGAAAAAATCGACTTACCCTTAGCCACGCGGCGCAAAATAGCAAATGAAGTATCGACAATAGGGAAAAAGAGGATCAATACCACAAGCAGAACCGTTGGTACTATAACAGTAGCTGCTGCGGCTCCTTTTATAACGCCAGTGATAGAAACAGCCGCCAGGATAAAACCGGCCAAATACGCACCAGAGTCACCCATAAATATTCTGGCTGGGTTAAAATTCCAGCGCAAAAAACCCATAAGCCCACCAGCTAATATAGCCGACATCAACGCTGCATAAGGTCTATCTAGACTGGGTGCCAGAGTGACCGACCAGATAGTCAAAGCCGAAATAGCTGAAACGCCAGCAGCTAGACCGTCCATCCCGTCGATTAAATTAACCGCGTTAGCTATTCCAACTAGCCACAAAACCGACAACGCCATGCTGAACTGACCCAATTCTATTGGAACGCCACCAACGATGTGCAAAAAGCCAAAATCAAAATTTAAATGCACCGGAATAGGAATAGACTTAATTCTTACTCCAATTCTATAAGCAGCACAGCCAGCCAAAATTTGTACCAATAATTTTAATTTAGCCGGAATAGATTCTAGGTCGTCGAGCAAACCCAAAATAAAAATAATAGTGCCACCAGCGGCAATACCTAACATTCCACCCTCACCAAAACGAGCATTATGCGGAAACCGCCCAGCTATAGCAATAAGCAAAGTAAGCGTTAGAACTATACTCATATATATAGCTACACCACCAAGCCTTGGTATAGGAACTTTATGGATTCTTCTTTCTTCATCGGGATTATCGACAAGCCCAAGCTTTAGCGCACGGTTGCGAATTTCGGGTGTAAGCCACCAGCTTATAGCCATGGCAATAAAAAAACCAGGTATTTGCATACTTTCAAAATGATTCTGGCAAAAATACTGAGCCCCCAGCATACCTGAAACAAAAAGTGTAGCCTGAGCGATTTTAATTATTTTAGCCAAAATTTAAACCCCGTAATACAACTAGTATTTGGATATCATTTGATTATATTCGTAAATGTTTTCGTAAATAGGAAAACTCGTTGTAAGCTCTTTAACCTTAGCCAGAATTTTATTATGGATAGTTTCGTCGTTAAGATTGTTTAATTTATCTTTTATCAAATTAGCTATTATTTGCATCTCATCTTCCATCATTCCGCGGGTTGTAACAGCTGGTGTACCAATTCTGATACCACTGGTTACAAAAGGCTTTTGCGGATCGTTAGGAACAGCATTTTTATTAACCGTAATATTAACGCTTTCCAAAGCTTCACTGGCAACTTTACCGGTAACAGTGGTATTACGCAGGTCAATTGTCATTAAATGATTATCTGTACCACCAGAAACGATATTAAAGCCATTTTTAATAAGCGCCTTGGCCAAAAACTGCGAATTCAAAACTATTTGCTTTTGGTATTCAATAAACTTGGGCTGGCTGGCCTCGTAAAAGGCCTGGGCTTTAGCAGCAATTACGTGCATAAGTGGACCGCCCTGTAAACCCGGGAAAACAGCCTTGTCAATTTTGGCAGCAAACTCTTCCTGGCACATAACAACGCCACCGCGAGGGCCACGCAAGGTTTTATGCGTTGTCGAAGTGACAAAATGGGCGTAGGGAAATGGACTAGGGTGCAGTTTAGCTATTACCAAACCGGCAATATGGGCTATATCAGCCATTAAATAGGCATTGACTTCATTAGCTATATGGCGAAATTTTTCAAAATCGATGAATCTAGGATAATTACTAGCCCCAGCGATAATAATTTTAGGTTTTACTTCTTTGGCTTTCTGTAAAACCTGTTCATAGTCTATTAATCCGGTGTGGGGATTGACACCATAAAAATGCGAATTGAACCAATGACCAGACACATTAACCTTACTGCCATGCGTCAAATGACCGCCCTGGTCAAGCGCCATACCTAAAATATTGTCACCTGGCTCAAGCATGGCGTAGTATACGGCTAGATTGGCCGATGCGCCACTATGGGGCTGAACATTGGCGTGTGGTGCGTTAAAGAGTTCTTTCAACCTATCGATCGCGACTTTTTCGACCATGTCGACGTATTCGCAACCACCATAATACCTTTTCGAAGGCAGGCCTTCGGCGTATTTATTGGTCAATACCGAGCCTTGAACAGCCAGAACACTTGGGCTTACAAAATTTTCCGAAGCAATAAGCTCGATTGAATTCTGTTGACGCAGCAATTCAAGGTTAAGCGCCTTGGCAACAAGCGGGTCTATTTTCAGGCTATTATCGAATTTGTTCATATTTTTTGTACTCATTTATCTTACCCTTACAAAGTCTAACTATATTCTAATATATCTGCTTCAAAAATAGACGAAATTAGCCCATAACAACTTCAAATCCTGTTAATTTTTTACCAATTTTGTATTCAAGGTAAGCTTTATACAACTGGTATATACGCACAAGCTGGCTTTCCTGTATAGTTGAGCTCTTGACCAAGACGTCGTTAGAAGAAAGATTAATCTCATAAATTTTCTTTAAGACCATTGGTGTTAGATGCGAATAACTACCAGTAACCAAATTAGGATTTATATTCTTAGACTTGACTT
>JAJYFO010000287.1 GCA_021785395.1 bacterium
CATTTATTTAATTTCATCAAAAACTCCTATAATATATATACCCAAAAAACGCCTGTTATAATCACAGCTTGACAGCCCGACAATTTTAAACATGGAAATAATAGAGTTAATAAACAACATTCTGCTAAAAGACCCAGCTGCTAAGTCCGGTGTCGAGGTTTTCTTATGCTATCCGGGTCTTCATGTTATGATTTTTCACCGCCTGGCCAACAAGCTGTGGCGCAAAAATCTAAAAACCCTAGCCAGGTTTATTTCTCAGTTGGCTCGTTTTTATACTGGGATTGAAATTCACCCTGGAGCCACCATTGGACGACGCTTATTTATAGACCACGGGATGGGTGTGGTCATTGGCGAAACGACTATAATCGGCAACGACGTCGTACTTTATCAAGGAGTAACACTCGGAGCTGGTTCGCAGGCAAGAATGGGCCAGGAAACCCGCGATCAAAAGCGGCATCCCACCATTAATAATAATGTCGTAATCGGAAGTGGAGCTGAAATTCAAGGTGACATAACCATTGGCGATAACACCATTATTGCCTCAGGTTCAATAGTTCTTGAAAATATTCCCCAGAACTGTGTGGTTGTGGGCATTCCCGGTAAGATTATTTACAACAACGGAAATAAAATTCAAGACCCCAAAGAACGAATAATCAAAGAACTTGAGGAAAGGTGCGAGAAACTAGAATTTAGAATCCAAGAAATCGAAGAAAAATTTTGTATAAAAAACAAAATAGATTAATTTTTTTTAACATTCAGTAAAACATTATTTTCCCTGGGTATTTTATAATTAACAGAACGACTTATTTAAACCAACTTACTATACACCAAAACAACAAAGGGAACCAAAATGCAAAATACTGAGCTAGAAAAGGCCTTCAATATCCTTAACCAAGCTCTATCAATCACAGAATCTGAGCTTAACGAAGAGATTAATTTGATCCACAAACAAATTGAACAATTAAAACAACGAATAATTGACCTAAACAATCATCAGCAATCTCTTTCACACGACAAACAATCGCTATTAGACATGTGTGGTCGATACAAAGATTCAGTAGGTTCAGGAGTTAAAGTTTAAAATTTTAACTCCTGAAAGCAAATATTAGTCTTTGAATTTATAACTATTTTGTTATTTTGAATTCTCTGTACCAAAATAAAGAGATTGACCATGTCTTTTTTATGCTCCTATTGCGAATCAGTACTTAACACAGGCTCTAAATTTTGCGTTGTCTGCTCTAGGCCGGTTGCCAGCGACAACCACGATGGGAAATTGGCGGTTAAACATAAAACCAGACTAACAAACCAAACCTTAAGACTCAATCAAATTGAGTTACCCAAAAAGGTATCGTACAAGTCCTTGCGTAAAGACTTTACGGGAAGAAGATTAGTTCACAATTTTATCGTTGATTCCTCACCGATATTTTTAATTGCTTTAAGCGTTACCCTGTTATTTAATTATCTACACGTAACTCCAAATATTATGAGAAAAATACCTGACTTAAAGGCTTATTTTCCAAATAACGAAACTTCTGTTAACCTTAAAAACCTCAGTATTACTAAATCAAATCCACAAAAAGCACAAAAAACAATTAAGAAAAAAAAAATATCTAATAAGCACCATTAGCTTTTTATTGCTTGAGTATTTCTGAATTAAGATTTTGCCTAGTCAAAAAATTTAAGACAAGGCCTTGTAAGTTGTGCTCGGATAATAGAATCTCTGACTCCTCATAGTCGATTAAGAACTTAAGATCCTTAATTTTACGGTAGTTTTCATTACTTTCATTTACTTTATCTAATGAATCGCTAGCCGAATTTAGTGATCTCTGGGCTAAATCCAGCTGTTTCAATCTCATATGAGAAAGTCCCTTTAACACGGCGCTTTTGACAATAAAAATTCTAGAACTTTCTGAATCCTGGGTTAGTTTATCCAAAGTATTAATACAAACCTTAAAATTCTTGAGTTCGAACTGAAACAAAGCTATATTATAGTTAAGGTAATTTTTTTCTTTGTCGTTAGTTTCGTAGGTTTCAAATTTCTGGATTTCATTAATAGCATCGTTCAAAACAAACTTTTTATAATCATAATTTTTAGCTAAATCATACAATTTCTGACTGGCAAAAATAAGCACTTTTTGCCTAGCAACAGCATCCTCATCATTTATGTCAAATTTTAAATTGGCATTATTGAGTTTCTTAATAAATTTAATGACATTTTGCAAAAAGTCAATTTTATATTCATTGCCAACTGTCAGACTTTCTTTGTTAACGACATCAAGGTATTTAAATAAATAGCATTGCCATAAGCCGTTGTAATAAGATTCTATTTGCCTATCATAAGGTTCAGCCGGATGCTGTTTTAATGCGTCAAAATATCTTCTAATTGCTGCATCGTATCGACCACTATCAAATTCCAGTTGAGCATTCCTAGCCATAGCGCTCAAATATTCCTGCAAGTTAAATTGACTCGAATGTTTGTATTGGTCAGAATCATAGCGGTCGGTAATACTTTCAGAAACCATTAAAGTAGCCTTGTCGGGTGCATCATTACTATTTTTAATATTTTGAACCTCACTAATTGACAACATCTCAATAATTTTATCGTTGGTAAAATATTTAGCTAAGTCTGGAAGCTGGCTAGATATTTGATAAAAATAAAGGGATAGACAAACTAGCGAAATTGTAGTTACACTTAAA
>JAJYFO010000288.1 GCA_021785395.1 bacterium
ATTATTTCTTGATGAATTATTTTAGTCGTGTTTAAATTCAGATTATAGGTATCAAATATGGGCATTGGGTTTTTCCTTAGATTATGTCAAAAAATTTATCTAAAAGTTGATTTTTTGTATTTTCACTTAACATCAATATATTGCTGACTCTGTTATTTAGGTAACCCCCATTGCCTTGCCTAATTCTTCAAGGGTATAAGTTCTATCATATTTTTGCCCCCATTGATTAGAAATTTCGATTTTATTTTTATCTTTAGCATTTAAAACTGTTACCACATGCCAGGGATTTTTAGCGTTAGTTGTTTTTAAACCATTTTGGTGGTTCAAGTCAAAACAAGTTTCTTGTGTATTTACGAATAAAATTGGGTTTTTGCATTTGTCTAAGGCCGTCGCTAAATCTTTTAAATCACTAATTGTTTTTAAATTATCGTAGTTTTTTTCTTTTCTAAAATTTCCAGCCATTAGAAAATAAGTTGGTTTTCCCTGTAAATCATTCGTTAATTTAGCCAATTCGCACAAGCTTGGCATGGTTTTAAGGGCTTTATTCGTTCCACTTATACATTTTTCTACGTCTTGGGGTAGAATTTGATCCGAATACTGAAAGTTCGTAATATATCCATTATCTTCAGTACTGTTCATTTTTTTTATTATTTTTTGTTCGTGGTCGTCATACCTTAAATTTGGGTCTCTGGTTTGAATTGCTGCGTTAACTAAAACATTATCACAAACCTGACCAAAATAATCGCGGTAGCCAGCCTTTTTGTCATAATAATTCCAGTCTTGGTTCGAATTCTTGCTGTCCAGATCAGTCTTAAAACAATTTAGACTAAAATGAACTTGTTGGCCATGAATCTGAACTTTGCCGTCGCTTAAAAATGCTTTAACAGCAAGGTCAACGATTATATCAGGGTTATTTTTTATAAAATGCTCCCTTATCGTCGTTACATTACACGTTTTATGATGACCCTGGTTAATATCATTGGGGTTTGCTAGGTCATTTAAAATCGATTTAGCCAGTTCTATTCCGTTTTCGCTTGTTAAAGGCGCATGAGGCGGTGTATTTAATAATTTTTCTAAAGACTGGTAAACTTTTGTCATTTGTACGGTAGTTTGAACACTGTCAGATTTTAGCGTTCTTTCGTTAATTGTGGCTAAATCTTTGGTGACTTCTTTAGAATACTTCGCTTTGGTCGAATTATTATCAATAATATGATTATCGTTAATTTTGTTTTTTAATAAACTGTTTAAGTCGTTATAAGCCTTATTATAGGCCTGATTGTGGACTTGTTTAATGGGTGGATGTTCAGCGTTATCTGAATTGTGGTTTTTCTTTAAATCACCTATGTCTTGTGGCTTGGTTTGAGTATTGCTATCATTCTTGTTATCGGGAAGTCTATTATTTACAGCGTCGTTTCCGGCAACCGGTAAATTATCTTTAGGTTGGCTCGAATTAATGATTTTTAAAAAAACCAAGTTTTTATTAACAGGCTTATCTTTATGGCTGGGTTTAGCCGAATCTATGCTTTTAAAATTTTCGTTTAAACCCATAGTTGACCTATTCAAAGAAAATAAAGAATATATTGACTTTGTACCCGAAATTTTTAAATTTAAGCGATACTTGTAATTAATTTAACGTAAATCCATTATTGCTAATTTAGATTGTTGTTTTTAAATTGAATAATTTATATTTTCAAAATGGATTAATAATTATGGGGAAATGCTTTAGGGAAATCCTTTAGGGAAAAACTTTAAGGTTATAGCTGCCAAAATAAAAAAGCTCCAAAAACAAAAACACCGTCTCAAATCAAGTTCGACGACGGTGCTTTTGCTACTATTTGGCTGCTTGTGGCTTACAAGCGTTAGTATTTCTTTATGCTCTAGCCAAAGGTCACATAAAGCGGGCTGCTAGCTACTGTTTCTGGTGGGCGCCACCTGATGTTTCTGCCTTGCCCCTGGGCTCATCGCAATTACTAATTTGTTTCATTGCTCACCCTTATGCTATTAATATACCAGGGTTTGCCTAGCTTTTAAAGTACCCCAAATTAGATTTAATCTAATTGTCAAAGCTATTAAATATTCGCATTTTTAAATTTCCAAGCGCTCAAGCCAGTTAAAGCTATGTATTGTATATGCTACTTAAGGTCGAGTTGTTTTTAGTTAAAATACCGAGTTTCAATTTAATTGTAGATAAAAGTCGAGTTTAAAACTTTGTTCTTTAATATTATGGATTAGAATTAAATTCAAAACTTTGAGCGCTTACTAAATAACATTTAACATTAGTCGTAACGACACTTTTAATTTTTACTTTCGAATATATCTTCGACGCTATTAGCTGACAAAAGCCTAATTAAGCAATTGTCTAATTCGAACAAGGTTAAATTCTTAATTTTGGAATCAATTTCACAAGGTATTTGACCAAATTTAACATTAATAAGCTTTAACAAAGTTTCAGCCTTGCCAGCGATTTCACCTTCGAGTTTACCTTCGAGTCTGCCTTCTTGCTGAACACGCTGGAGCCAGTCCTTATAGATGTTTTCAGGTTTATGTTTGATCATTTCTATTTCCTCTTGAACTATGTCTTCTAAAGTCAGAACTTCACCCTTTCGCTCCATAATCATTTTAAACCAGATTCTAAATGTTGACAAGTAGTTTTCGTTATCTTTTATGAGTTCTATGGCTTTTATGTACCTAACA
>JAJYFO010000289.1 GCA_021785395.1 bacterium
GGTAAATTCATGCTGGCGTGGGTCTTTATCGCCCACAAGCTGATTTGCTTTGGCGTAAAGATTTTGTTCGGCAAAACTTATACTTTCCTTGAAAGCTGGTGGAACTGGTTTGTTTAAAATCTTAACGCCAGACCCTACGCCTTCATTGACCTCAATTCGAAATAAGCCTGGGTTTTCATCGCTATTACCTGGGCTTATTGTCCAAACTTGGCCAGGCTCTAGAGGATCACCGCCAATACTGTTTTCGTTATATAGTTCTGGCGTAGTTACAAATTTTTCCATACCTTCAATACCCAAGACATAGCTAAAATGCGTATTTCTAAATTCAGCCGAGCCAATTCTTTTTTGCTGTTCTTTGACCCTGCGTCTTGATTCTAAGGCAATTCTAACCGCCCATTCTAAATCTTCGTCATTAACTTTAGTTTCACTACATGGGTAGAGTAATTTTAGTAACCCACTAACAGTTTTATTTACCGCGTTCGTGTCACGGCCACTTAAAGCGCCGCCAAAATTTACCCTGTTTTGCAATTGTGAAACACGGCTTTGCTTGCGCAGCTCGCTCCAACATTCAGATAAAAAGTCACTCACTAAACCAAAGTGGTCAGTTAATAAAGACTTGTTGATTTTAGGCACGTCCCAGCCTGGCAGGTAAGCATGAATTCTGTCCATTAAAGCTGTATCTTGACGCATTTCAGGTGGAAGCGGGGAGAACAAATGCCCTATTCTTTGCTGGTGTTCAACGTCAACGTCGAAATTGCCTACCATAACTATGCTGCCATCAGCTCTAATGCTATCTTTGCCGCGGCTAAATTCACCAGATTCCATGTAACCTTTCATGATATTGACGCCATCTTTTTGGTCAAAAGAGACGCCCGAAATTTCATCAAAGCAGACAACGTCGTACTGGCAAACTAACCCACGCTGCCCATTGGCATTATTGACAAACATTCTAGCCACCGTTGCCTTGCCACCAGAAACCAGATGTGCGTAAGGTGACACCTGTTGAAATAAATGACTTTTACCAGTTCCTCTGGGTCCTAATTCAACCATATTATAATTACGTTCGACAAAAGGAACCATTCTTAGTAACAATGCGTTAATCGCCCTTTCATTTAAATCAGTTGGTTCAAAACCTACACTGCGCAACAAAAATATTTTCCATTCTGACGTTGTGAAATTTAACCGAGCTCTAGCTAAATTGTCTAAAACATCGCGTTTAGACAATTGTATTTCGCGTAAATTTTCAATACCAAATGGTCGTCCTCTACTTTCTTGAGCAATGGATGAGTCGTAAGACAAATTTAGCTCGGCATAAAAACCACCAGTAAACATACGATCGTGTTTTAAGACTAAATCAGGTTCAATCCGTACATCGTTCAATCTTAAACTGGGCAATGTGGCCAAATATGAATCTGACTTAGGGTCTAGTCTGGCAGTTACAATATCAATTATTTTAACCTTACCATCTTCGCGAGCTCGCGATTTAAATAACTCTTCGTCACCAGCTTTTACGGTACGTGATTTTAACTGATTTTCGACTATTTCGAGCCCTTCTTTAATTTCTTTATTGTCAATACTAGCACAATACCTGCCCAGTAAAAATTCAACAACATAGGTTGGCACTGGAAATTGGCGGCTGAACGTTCGTACTAAATCTTTGCGAACAAGATAGCCGTCTAAAACCTCGGCTGCTTTTTTATCGATAGTATCTAATTCAATCATTTATTTACCTTTAATCTTACATTAATTTATTTTAAATTATTCATTTTTACCTATTATAGTATTTTTTTGGACAAGAATTTTATTTTGATCAAATATTATGACTATTCCTTCTTGGTCTTCATAATCGTCATTTTCGACTATAAGGCTTACCGTTCCATTCTCGTCTATTGGTTTAGGTTTAGCATAAATTGTTTCAGGGTTGGTCGATTGCTTTGCAATAATTTTAGCCGATAAATTTTCCTTTATATTAGATAGTTTAATATTACAGCGCAAACCTTTCCATTTTATAGATTCAATTTTTGGTTTAATAGATATTTTAGACTGGTCAAGGGTAACGGTCAATTCTAGGTTTAGACATTCTTGCAGGCTAAGTCCACCGTGAGCGTACTCTTCATTCTTTTGATAGCAGGCAATGCCGTTGGCTAAACTATAATAAATTGTAGAATCCCAAAACCATGGGTATAATTTTTCATCAGTAGTTGAATTTTGCTTTATAGAAGCTACTCTTGTCCATTTTGATTCGGTCAAGTTTATATTTAATTCGACTTTAGGCAAGCCGTTTGGCATAAATAGCCAGCCATGGTCTGTTACTATACGTACTTCTGTGATTCCAGAGTTTAAAAAAGCTTTAACCTTTGAGCAGATTTCTTGCAACTTATTGTCAATAATATCTATAAATTTAGCCCCTTCATTGTGACCTAAGCTGTCAATATCACCAAATTCACACCATATATTTTGATTATTATCAGTTACATTATCATCTTTTTGAATATACCAATCAGATTTTTTAAGCAAAGCTTTAAATTTAGACGAATCAATTATTTCAAAATCATTTATATTATTTTTCTTTGAACCATTCAAATGTTGTGCTATAGGGCTAACCGCTGGTTTTCCAGTGGCTGTAACGGTGGGTAAGGCAGCCCATACTTGTTTTGGTGAAACATTACAGTTATTATTCTTTAAAAGCATTT
>JAJYFO010000290.1 GCA_021785395.1 bacterium
TGCCGATCCGCACGAGTATGAGGTTAATGCTTCAGTCGCCAGATTGTTCGCTAAAGCAAACTACGTCATAATTAATGGAGCCGGTTATGATAGTTGGGCCCAAAGCATGATATCTTCATCCGGCACTGGCAGTCTAGTCTTAAATGTCGCTCAGTTTTTAGGCAAGAAAAATGGTGATAACCCTCATTTTTGGTATAACCCAGATTATGTTAATCAAATAATTGAACAAATGAAGAATAATCTAATAAAATTAAAACCTAATCAGAAATCTTATTTTTCTAGCAACTACCAAAAGTTGCAGAATAAATTAAAAGTTTACCAGGATAACTTGGCTTTAATAAAAAAACAATTTCAAGGAGTCAAAGTTGCTTCGACTGAGGATATATTCTATTATATGGCTTCGGCCAGTGGTCTTGATTTGATTTCACCGCCAGAGTTTATGCAGGCCGTTGCCAATGGCAATGACCCGTCGGCCAGTAGTATAGTTACTTTTCAAAATCAACTAAAAAATCATCAAGTAAAACTACTAATTTTTAACTCTCAGACGATTAATCCAATCACAGATTCGATGAAACAGTTAGCTAGTGAAAATAATATCCCGACAGTTGCCATTACCGAAACAATCCAACCACCCAACCAACCTTTTCAAGATTGGATGAACCAGGAAATAATAGATATAAAGAGTAACTTATGAAAAACGAAATTGTCATTTCTGCCAAGAATTTAGTATCGGGATACAAGGATAAAGTAGTTTGGGAAGATGCTAGTTTTGAGGTAAGAGCAGGTGAGTTTATAGTTTTACTCGGTCCTAATGGAGCCGGCAAAACCACACTGTTTAAGTTGATCTTAGGGTTAATTAAACCTCAGGCAGGTTTAATTGAGGTATTTGGCAAAATACCCTCCAAGGGTAGTTCTTCGATTAGTTACTTTCCTCAGAAAAGATTTATTGATAATGATTTAAAGCTAAATTGCATTGAATATGTTAAGTTAGTCTTGTCCGGTAATAAACTGGGATTTAGTTTACCGAAAGTGGCTAAACAAGAAGAGAAAATTGCTCTAGAAGCTTTGAAAATGGTTGATGGACTTAAGTTTGCTAATAAACCTTTATCACAGTTATCTGGTGGTGAACAGCAAAAAATATTTTTAGCTCAAGCCATAGTTCAAAGACCGAAAATTTTGTTACTTGATGAGCCGTTAGCTAATTTAGACATTAAAAGAGAAGGTGAGTTAATCGAATTGATTAAGTCGGTTTCTAAAAAAAATAATATGACTGTAATTTTAATTGCTCATGACGTGAACCCACTACTACCGGTCATTGATCGAATTATTTATATTGCTAATAAAAAAGTTGCTTCTGGACTACCATCTGAAATTATTACTTCCAAGAAGCTAACTGAACTTTATGGTTCAAATGTAGAAGTGCTAAAAAGTCAATCTGGTCGGATAGCCGTACTGGGCATGGAAGGCGGGACAAACCATGAACATTAATCTGATGGGAAGTTTCAGTCTCAATTTAATACTTGATTTAAAAGAGATGTTTTTATATCAGTTTATGAGAAATGCCTTTGAAGCCGGCACTTTGATTGCTATTGTGGCTGGGTTAGTCGGTTATTTTGTTATATTAAGACGACTTTCCTTCGCCGGTCATGCCTTGTCTCATATTGGTTTTGCCGGTGCTGCTGGCGCTGCTCTGCTCAGCCTTAATCCTTTAGTCGGGCTAATCAGTTTCACTATTTCCGGCGGATTTTTTATGGCATTGCTTGGTAAAAAAGCCATTAGTCGAGATGTCCAAATAGGTATAGTCCTGGCCTTTATGTTGGGTCTTGGTGTGTTATTCATTAACCTCTATAAAGGCTATGCAACTGAGGCGTATTCACTATTGTTTGGACAGATTCTTGGCATTAGTTTTTCAAGTGTTAAGATTACCTTTTGGGCCAGCATATTCATTATTTTGCTCTTAGCCCTATTTTTTAGACAACTTTTATTCACGACATTGGATGAAGAAGTAGCCGAAGCCAAGGGAGTATCTCTACTAAGGTTAAATCTTGTGATGATGTTTTTAATCGCAATAGCTGTTTCAATATCTGTTCAAATAGTTGGTGTATTACTAATATTTTCGCTTTTAGTCACCCCACCTGCTATTGCCCAAAGATTAACTAGTTCTCCTATTAAAGGCATGTTTCTGGCCGCTGTAATTGGTCTAGTTGCTACTTGGTTGGGGTTATTTATCGGCTACTATTCTCCTTATCCAGTCAGTTTCTTTATTACATCGATTGTTTTCTCATTGTATATTTTAGTTAGGATTTATCAGAAATACTTTTAATCTTGATTTAGTAGATATACAATTATATTTAAAGATAAACAAAAAACATTAAACAAAGGGTGGCTAATGTTTGCAAAAAAAACAATTGAAGATATTGATTTGGCTGGTAAGACTGTACTTCTTAGAGCCGATTATAATGTGCCGCTTGAAGGTGATAAAATCGCCGATGATTATCGGATTAAACAGTCGCTTCAAACTATTGATTATTTGCTATCTAAAAATGTTAAGTTAATTATCTGCTCTCATTTAGGTAGGCCTGACGGCAAGAAAAACTTGGCCTATAGTCTTTTTCCAGTTGCTAAAAGGCTAAAAGAGCTATTAAAAAAAGATGTTGAATTTGTACCTGATTGCATTGGAGATGAG